>NZ_JAYEEQ010000015.1:0-87698 GCF_034651555.1 Aurantibrevibacter litoralis
TTTTACAAGCTTTTTTTTATTAGCACAAATCACAAATCACAACAACTTGGAAAACACCTTTTTAGAACGTTATGTTTTTTTTTAGAATGATGTAACATTATAAAAAGCGACTCTCAATTTAGAAAAAATAGAACAACTAAACCATTATTCCTTTTCTTATTTTCTTGAATTTTTTACGAATTAGGGCTTGGCAACCTTATCCCACTTATTTGTAAGCTGGGCAAAATCATAATCTAATGCCGATTTTTGCCGTTCTAGTTTATATTCCGCAAAAGCCCGCTGTAAAATGTCTTCGATTAAGTAATCTTCGTACACTTCATCTGGGTGAAATTCTTCTTTAATGCTAATTTTAAATAATTTTGCTGTAGTATTATACCAAAATGCACGCCATCCATTTCGCAATTCCTTCACTAAATTAAAAGCGGTACTCCCCGTTTGCCGATATATAAGTTTTATTAGTATTTGGCCTTCGGTTCGCGTTAATTTTTTAAGTTCATCCGAAAATTCACCTTCGATATACTTTTGCACTTCCCGTGTATACTTTCTTCGTTTAGAATTCGATTTTATCTTGGTGAGACTATCGTTTAATTCTACCAATCGTTCCGCAGCCAATTTTGCATAAGGATACACTTTTATCGTTTTGCGTTGTAAGATATAATACCGCAGTTTGTCCTCGTAAGAGCTAAACCTTAATTTCCCAAAAACAAACACTTCTTCCAAGGCAATAGAACTCAATGCCACAGAATCTCCTTCAATAATAAGGTATTTCTCTGCCAAAGAATCGTTTTGTGCCATGGGTATTTGGGCTCGAGCAACAAACGCCACACCAACAAACGATAACACTAACAATGGTTTAATGGTCATTATTAAAGAAAAAATCTCGACAAAATTAACGATAAACCTTTGATGATAGTACTAAATAAAAGTGAATATTATTAAGTTTGCAATTAAAACCAAATTAAATGGCATCACAAAAAATTCTCACCCAAAGTTCCCTAGTCTTTTTAGAAAAATATTTGAATAACGCTGCACCTACAGGCTATGAGTGGGAAGGGCAAAAATTATGGATGCACTACGTAAAACCGTATGTAGATACTTTTATAACAGATACTTATGGCTCTGCGGTTGGGGTTATTAATCCGGAGGCTACCTATAAAGTGGTTATAGAAGGGCATTCTGACGAAATTTCGTGGTATGTAAATTACATCACAGATGATGGCCTTATTTATGTGATTCGAAACGGGGGCAGCGACCATCAAATTGCGCCTTCCAAATGGGTTAATATTCACACTAAAAACGGTATTGTAAAAGGTATTTTTGGGTGGCCCGCCATACATACAAGAGATAATGCGAAAGAAGAACCCCCCAAGCTAGACAATATTTTTATAGACATAGGTGCCAAGGATAAAGCTGAAGTAGCAAAACTCGGCGTGCACGTAGGCTGCGTTATTACCTATCCGGACGCGTTTCAGATATTAAACGAGAACAAGTTTGTATGCAGGGCGCTTGACAACCGAATAGGTGGATTTATGATCGCAGAAGTGGCTCGTCTTCTGTTTGAAAATAAAAAGAAACTTCCTTTTGGGTTATATATTACGAACTCCGTCCAGGAAGAAATAGGACTTCGCGGTGCAGAAATGATTACCCACACCATTAAACCTAATATCGCTATTGTTACCGATGTGTGCCATGACACCACAACGCCAATGATTGAAAAAAAGAAACAAGGCCACACCGAAATCGGGGCAGGTCCCGTAATTTCTTATGCGCCGGCCGTACAGAATAAATTACGGGAACGCATCTTAGAAACGGCGGAGAAAAACAATATTCCATTTCAACGTTTGGCTTCGTCGCGATACACTGGTACCGATACTGATGCTTTTGCTTATAGCAATGGCGGGGTGGCCTCGGCGCTCATTTCATTGCCACTACGCTATATGCACACTACCGTAGAAACCGTACATAGCGACGACGTGGAAAATGTGATTCGCCTTATCTACGAAACAGTTTTGAACATTAAAGCGGGGGAAACGTTTAGTTATTTTGATTAAAAAATTTCTTGAAACTGACTATCCCCGAGGCAAGCCATAGGGGTATACTTCTACTGCGCTCAGCACGGATTTCGCCAGTTTCATTTTGGCCTTTGAGCCAAAAATCGAAATTTTGTATTTTACCTCACCAGGAACTGCAAAAAGGCAGTTCCGATCGCTCCAAAGGAGCGGTAAATAGGAAACCCCGACTCAAGGGTCGGGGAATCTTTAGATTAAACCCCTTTTTGAAGCCATTTTGGCACATCGCATTTTTGGGAGTAAACATCATGGATGAATTTGTGGACATTCTGGATGCTGCCGGTAATGACACCGGAGCAACAGCTAAGAAATCAGAGGCGCACCGAAAGGGTCTTTTTCATCCTACGGTGCATGTCTGGTTTTATACCTTTTCGGGAGAAATTCTAGTGCAAAAAAGAGCTAAAACAAAAGACACCTTTCCTTCATTATGGGATGTTTCTGTAGCAGGGCATATTGCCGCGGGCGAATCTGCCCCCAAAGCTGCTTTACGAGAAGTAAAAGAAGAAATTGGACTGACTATTTTAGAAACGGATTTGAAAAAAATTGGCTATTTTAAATCGGTTCACAGGCATTCTACGGCACTGTACGACTGTGAATATCAGCATACCTTTATATGTCCATTACAAGTACCTATAGATACTTTGTTTCTGCAAAAAAGTGAGGTAGATGATCTTAAATTAATCTCGATTTCCACCTTTAATAGCGAACTTAAAGACGCCTATTTACGCAAGCAGTATGTCCCTCACGATTGGGTATATTACAAAACTATTATACAAGCGATTACACAGGTTTTGTAAGCAGTTCATGCCCAAAAGCATCGAAGTCTTCCATGAGGTATGTTTTTTGCGTGCCTACATGCATGTCTTTGATGATAAAGCTTTTTGTCTCTAATTCCGACGCACCAATAAGTCCTACATACGGTAGGTTTCGATTATGGGCATATTTCATCTGTTTCTGCACCTTAACATTTCCGGGGTACAAGTCGGCTTTAACACCCATTTTTCTTAGCTTTTTAATCAATTTTAAAGCGGACATGGCCTCTTTGTCTCCGAAATTTATAAAAAGTACGTCTAATGATTGGGCTATAGTGTTGGGAAACAAGCCTAATTCTTCCAAAACCAAATAAATGCGATCTAAGCCAAAGGAGATGCCTACACCACTTACATCTTTTAAACCAAAAATACCCGCAAGATCATCGTAACGACCGCCGCCACCTATAGCGCCCATAGCAACTTGCGCAGGAGCAGCTACTTCTATAATGGTTCCGGTATAGTAGTTTAATCCGCGCGCTAGGGTTACATTAATATTTATTTTGGCAGATTGTAACCCAATTTCGTCTAGCGCATTACAAATAAAAAGCAACTCTTTTACACCCTTTTGTCCTTCTTCTGAAACGGTAAGAAGATCACCCAAAGCTTTTAACCGTTGCGCATTAGTGCCCTCAATAGTAAATAGAGGTGCCAACTTTGTAAGCGCAGCATCTGAAATACCCTTTTCTTGCATTTCTTTTTTTACCGCATGTACCCCAATTTTATCTAATTTATCTAATGCTACCGTAAAATCGATTAATTTATCTTTGGCACCAATTACCTCAGCAATGCCCGCCAAGATTTTCCTGTTATTGAGGTGGATGGTAACCCCGTGCAATTTTAAATCTGAAAAAACCGCATCGTATAACTGAATCAATTCTATTTCCTGAAGCAGTGAATTGGAACCTACCACATCGGCATCGCATTGGTAAAACTCCCTAAACCGCCCTTTTTGAGGTCGGTCTGCCCTCCAAACGGGTTGCATCTGATACCGCTTAAACGGAAGATCGATCTCATTTTGATGCATTACCACATAGCGCGCAAAAGGAACGGTTAAGTCATATCGCAAGGCTTTTTCTGAAATTAGGCGTGCCACTTCCTGCGAATTTTTAGCCTCTAAAGTTTCGTCTTTTACTTTATTTAAAAAATCGCCCGAGTTCAATATCCTAAAAATCAACCGATCGCCTTCATCGCCATATTTGCCTAGCAAGGTGTCGGAATTCTCAAAGGAAGGAGTTTCAATAGGCTGAAATCCAAAAAGTTGAAATTGCCTTTTTATACAATCAAAAATATAGTTGCGCTTGGCAACTTCGGTAGGCGTAAAATCGCGCGTACCTTTAGGTATCGATGGTTTTTGTACCATAATTTGCTATTCTTAG
The DNA here is from genome assembly GCF_034651555.1 of Aurantibrevibacter litoralis. Lineage (NCBI taxonomy): Bacteria > Pseudomonadati > Bacteroidota > Flavobacteriia > Flavobacteriales > Flavobacteriaceae > Aurantibrevibacter > Aurantibrevibacter litoralis. The sequence continues at coordinate 4,258 of NZ_JAYEEQ010000015.1, forward strand.
ACAAATATAAATGTTTGCACTAATAGTGATGTGTTTCAGACTTTATTATTTAAGAAATTAGGGTTTCAAACCATTGGTAAAGTTCTCCTTTAGTTATGACTGCTCCTTGTTGAATTAAGCCAAATTTATCACTGTTTTTGTCTGCCGAATAGGTCTTTGAGGCAGTAAGATATTCCACGAAATCTGAATTATAGTTTTTTTTGAACCATGCAAAGCCCTCTTTGGTACCCAAATCGATATCCGGATTCATCACTTTTACAGAAATGAGCTTCATTTCTTTGTCTGTTAAATGGAATAAATGCATCTGTTGCGCAGCAATATTTTCTAGATAGGAAACTCGGGACAGTACGCCTTCCCAAATTAAATCACTAAAAATGTCTAACTCCGCTTCTACAACCTCCGGCTTATTCGTTCTTAATTCGTTCCATTCTTCTTTTGAGATAGACTGGGTAGCCAAAAAATTAATAAATTCCGGATGCAATTCTTCCAATTGTTCTTTTGTGAGTCTGGTATATTTCATGACATTCTAAAAACAAAAAGGCTACATAATATAGCCTTTTGTTGTTCGTGCAAATTTAAAGTGTCTGGGGTATCCGTCCTAATTAAATATATATCGTACCCCAAATTGGGCTCTCCAACGCGAATTAGCATCGGTATTAGCCGTAAACGTTTTGTTTAGGTTTGGATCAAAAGTATAGGTAGGGTTATTATTTTGATCTACACTTACACCAATTAATTGGTTAAACGCAGGCACTTCTACCACACCCCAATCGGAATTAATCATATTACCAATATTAAGTACGTCCACACTAATTTGTAGCTTATTTTTGTTGAAAAGATGAATATCTTGAAGAATTTTAACATCCCATCGACCTCTCCACGGTGCAAGTGCTCCATATCTTTCTGCATATTGCCCTCTATTATCGCTTAGATAATCGTCTTGTTGAATAAAAGCTTCAAAAGCTTCAGCCTGACCGGCGCCACTGAAGTTCATTTGCCCCACTTCTGCTGTGGTAGGAATATATATAAGATCGTTTATACTAGAACCATCGTTGTTTATATCGCCCCCGTAAATATAATTAAAACGGTTACCACTTGCGTATTCAAAAAATGTTGAAATAGTAGTTCCTGTTCTAAATTCTTTAGCAAAAAGACCAATAATACGGTGTTTGTCGCCATAACGAGAAAAAGCAAGAACATCATCATTGGCATTCCCGGAAATGGCATTTGCTGCAAAAGCATCACCTGTAATTTCCGCCTCTACCGAATTTACTTCTTTCGCATTTAAATAGCTGTAGGCCAATTGTGCATAGATACCGTTTTCAAAGGACTTTTGCGCTTTAAAGGCTGTATTCCAAATTCTTCCCTTATCAGAATTAGTAAATACAAAAGCACTGGTAGGAGCGCCAAAAACTTGCGATTTGTCGGTGTCTTGATACACAGGACGATTATCAACGCCTCCAAGTGTTGCTGTTGGCGTATTCAGTCCCCAATTCTGTACATGAGTTGCATTGATGTCTTTTGTATATGAAAAATCGGCTGTAAGCACAACGCCGTTGTCGAGCCGCTTGTCCACACCAATATTGGTTCGCCAGACTTGGGGGAATTTAAAATCCGGATCTACGACTTGATAGAAAAAGAAATCGATACCCTGTACTTGATTGCCTAACCAAACAAAAGGAAAACGCCCTGTAAATAACCCAGATCCTCCTCTAACCTGCAACGAATTATCATTTTTTACATCCCAATTAAAGCCAACCCTTGGCGATACTAGGAAATCATTGTTTGGCATTCGTTCAGAATCTAACAACACGGATTGCCCGGTTTCAGGGTCAAAATACTCTATGGTTGGTATGTAGGTACCATTGGCACCCCCTTTTCTTTCGATGTTGTCCCTTACATTATCAGCGGTATCGAAAAACAATGGTTTATCAAAACGAATACCGTAGGTAAGCTTAAAGTTTTCTGAAATATTCCATTCATCTTGCATATAAAAAGCTAACTGACCTACATTAGTCTCTGCCAACGCCCAACCTCCCAAATTACCTACACCGTTTGCTTCAAGACTGTTTGCTGTATTTATGGCAAAATCAAAAGCAGCTTGCAACTCTCCGGAAGCTGCAAAGTTTGGAAAATCTGCAATGGTGGTCGTGGGGAAGAAAACACCTTGAGCTCCAAAAGTGCCTAAATTAAAGGAATTGTCGAATTGAAACTTTTCAAAAGAAAAACCTACTGTATAGGTGTGATTGCCTTTAAAAAAGTTAAGGTTATTTGTTATTTGAAATACACGTTGATCTAGCGTATTGTTAATTGAAAAAGGTTCGTGACCCGCTATAATGTAATTAGAGCTCCCGGAGGCATCCAATATGGTAATTGTAGGCGCAGGGGTAGATAACGGATTCCGAAAATCGTCAAAACGGGTGTAACCTACTTGCAATTTATTAGTAGCTTCATCAGACAAGGTAGAATTGAGCTCTAGTTGAAAAGAATAAATGTTGTTATTGATCTCATACCCGGTGTTTTCAAATTGAAGCGTCGCAGTATTTGGCCCTCTAAAACCTAAAGCCGACGGATGCGCCGGTTTTTCCTTGGAGGCCTCTAGAAAATTATAGATTACTGCCAATCTGTTTTTATCATTAATGTTCCAATCTAATTTAAAAATACCTTTAATGGATTCTTGATCAAAATTAAAATTCTGAAAGCTACCGGGATCGTAGAAGATAGGAGCACCTTGCCCATCCTGCCCTACAACGACTTGTCGTAACAGATTATCGACCAACGCAAAATCGGACGCCAAAACGCGCGATTCATTAATAGCTCCGCTTCCGGTATTGGGAACAAATCCCGCCGTACCAAGTTCGGTTAAATCATCCTTTTCAAAATTGGCAAAAAAGAAAAGTTTATTTTTCACAATTGGCCCACCTACACTAACACCGTATTGCACTTGTTCTAGGCCTGTTTTAAAGACGTCTTCGCCATTAATCTTGCCACCAGTAAGGTCGTCATTCCTAAAAAATCCATAGACCGTGCCATAAAATTCATTTGTACCGCTTTTAGTGACGGCATTCACGGAGGCACCCGTAAAACCGGACTGCGTAACATCATAGGGTGCTGTTGAAATTTGGATTTGATCTATGGCATCTAAGGATATTGGCGTTGCTGATGTTTGCCCACCGGGTTGCGCCTCATCTAAACCAAAGGGATTATTAAAAATTGCACCGTCTAACGAAAAATTATTAAATTGATCATTTCTACCCCCAAAAGAGCCGTTGCTAGCGGTAGGTTCCAATCTCGTAAAATCATTAGTAGATCTTGAAATAGTTGGTATCTGAGATAACTCCCTGCGCCCCACACTAGTTTCTGCACCGGTTCTATCGCTTCCAAAAGTGCTTCCTCTATCCGAATAGACGACCACCTCATCTAACGCCTCACTTTCGCTCACCAATTGCGCATCTAAACTGAAGGTCTTGCCTAAGGTGAGAAAAACATCGGAATTCTGCTGGGCTCTGAAGCCCACATAGGAAACTGTTACCACATAAGGCCCACCGACCCTTAAATTTAGGAGATTAAACCGACCATCTTCATTGGAAATTGCTCCGTAGGTGGTACCGGTTGGTGTATGCAAGGCTACAATATTGGCACCTAATAAAGGTTCACCGGAGTTATCTACTACCAACCCCCTAATATTAGAGGTAGTCACTTGGGTATGCCCAAGAAAAATCGTAAAAAATAAAAGCACGAAGTATGCGAGTCCTTTTTTCATTGAGTCGGTTATTTTAAAATGGTTTTTTTTGTAAAATAAGCTAAAAAAAAAGAGTTATGCGTGCATAACTCTTAAAATTTATTAACTTTTTATTTACACTAATTCTTCTCTGCAACTACATCAAATTTAAGATCTGCAAGTACATCTCTGTGCAATCTGATTTGCGCATTGTACGTCCCTAACTTTTTAATAGACCCTCCTTGAATGCTAATGTATTTTTTGTCGATGTCATGACCTTCTTTATGAAGTGCATCGGCGATATCTATAGTGGTAATAGAGCCAAACAATTTATCGCCACCACCAGTTTTAGCTGCAATCTTTATTTGCAGTTGGGCTATAGCTTCTGCTATCTTGGTGGCACCATCTACAATCTTCTTTTCTTTATGGGCTCTTTGCTTCAAATTCTCTGCCAACACTTTTTTTGCAGAGATTGTTGCCAAAACACCTAGTCCTTGAGGTATGAGGTAATTTCTACCATACCCATTTTTAACCTTAACCAGATCGTCCTTAAAACCCAGATTTTGTATGTCTTCTTTTAGTATAATTTCCATGATCTGTTTCTTTTATTTTAATAAATCTCCTACATAAGGCATTAAAGCTAAATGTCGTGCTCTTTTTACTGCTACCGCCACTTTTCTTTGATATTTTAAGGAAGTGCCCGTTAGTCTTCTAGGAAGAAGTTTACCTTGTTCATTAACTAACTTCAGTAAAAAATCCGGATCTTTATAGTCGACATATTTAATACCAGATTTCCTAAATCTACAGTACTTCTTTTGAGTATTGGTGTCGATATTTAATGGGGTAAGGTATCGTATTTCCCCATCTTTTTTCCCTTTAGCTTGTTGTTCAATCGTTGACATAATTTTTAGGCTTTAGCTTTTAATTTAGTTCTTCTTTTCTCTGCCCATGCAACGGCATGTTTATCTAACTTTACAGTAAGATAACGCATTACACGCTCATCGCGTTTAAACTCAAGCTCGTAGGGAGATATCACTTCTCCATCGGAAGTAAATTCGAATAAATGGTAAAAACCACTTTTTTTGTGTTGAATAGGATAGGCCAATTTCTTCAGCCCCCAATTTTCTTTGGATACCATTGCGGCTCCTTTGCTAATTAAGAAATCTTCAAATTTCTTAACTGTTTCCTCTATCTGAGTTTCAGATAGAACGGGATTTAAAATGAAAACAGTTTCGTAATTATTCATATATAATATTTTTTTCGGTGGGCAAAAGTAATAATTATTAACACGATTTACAAGAAATAACAAAAATCTTCGTTATAGCTAGGAGATTCGTAAAATATAGAACTTAACCTAAAACCAATTAAACTATGGTCACGACCAGTTACACAACAATTACGGCATTGTTTACATCTTTTATTGTAGCTTAATTTGTTTTTTTAGTAATTTGTCGATGATTTAACCCCACAAATCAAGCCCTTATGAAATTACGTAGTATTATCGTAGACGATTCGTCTATGCAACGGATGGCAGTTGCCAAACTCGTGAACAACCACCCTAACTTAGCCCTTATCGCGGAATACAGTAATGCCATTGAAGCGAAGAATGGTATTAAAAACAACGAAATTGATCTAATCTTTCTTGATGTTGAAATGCCCATAATCAGCGGATTTGATTTATTAGAGTCTTTAGAAAACAGTCCGCAAGTGATTTTAATTACCGGTAAGCCGGATTATGCACTCAAAGCCTTCGACTATGACGTAACCGATTATTTGCACAAACCTATTACGCTTTCCCGATTTGAAGCTTCGGTTAAAAGAGCCGTAGCGAAGTTTGAACAAATGAATAAGTTGGGCAATGAAGATGAAGAGCATATTTTCGTAAAAAGCAATCTTAAAAAACGAAAAGTAATCCTAAGTGAAATTAAGTGGATTGAAGCCTTAGGCGATTACATTAAGTTGGTTACCGATGAAGCAAATATTGTAATTCTTTCCACCATGAAGTCTTTTGAGAAAGAACTTCCGGAAGATAAATTCTTAAGAATCCACAAATCGTATATTGTAAACTTAGAAAAGGTTGAGAAATTTAATAGTAAGAATGTAGAGGTTAGCGGGAGGCAAATACCATTGAGCCGCAATAAAAAAACCGAATTGGCCGAAGCCTTAAGCAACGTGTAAGGTATCAGATGTGATCTACATTGTAGATGACCCTTACGCCCCTATAAAATGAAATGGCATTAAAAGATTTTTCAATTCTTTTAATGTCTTTTTTTATTGTTGATACCGATTTTTTGGCACTCCATTTTATAATAATATCCTTTAAAAATTGATTTCGGATACGTGCCACCGCCGGAAACTCGGGTCCTAACACTGTGGTTTGTACTACATTTCGAAGCGATTTGGCAAACCAATCGGCCGCCTCGTTTACTTTGTTATAATCCTTGTGTTTAAAGGTGATCTTTATGAGTCGCACTAAAGGCGGATATTGATATTGTTCTCGCTGATGCATCTGTTCTTTAAACATGGCGTCATAATCCTGTGCCAACACTTGTTTTAAAATAGCATGTTGCGGATTATATGTTTGTATCAGTACTTTTCCCCTTTTTTTTGTACGCCCTGCGCGGCCTCCCACTTGCACTAATAATTGAAAACTTCGTTCATGCGCTTTAAAATCGGGAAAGTTCAATACCGCATCGGCATTCATAATACCTACTACACTAACATTCCTGAAATCTAATCCTTTGGTTAGCATTTGGGTACCTACCAGTATATCTATTTCTTGTTTTTCAAAGGCGGCTATAATTTTTTCATACCCATGCTTACCTCTTGTGGTGTCTAAGTCCATTCTGCCCACTAAGGCATCAGGGAAAATTTCATTAAGTTCTTGTTCTACTTGTTCGGTACCAAAACCTTTGGTATCTAAAGTAAATGAACCGCAGGCCTGACAACTTTCCTGTAAGGCTATATGGTACCCGCAATAGTGACAGCGCAGTTGCTTTTTTTGTTGATGATACGTTAAACTTACATCGCAATTGGGACATTGCGGGCAATGCCCACAAGTAGTACATTCTACAACCGGAGCGTATCCCCTCCTATTTTGAAATAAAATAATTTGTCCCCCATTTTTAAGGGCTGCTTCAATTTCTAAACATAGGGTTTCCGAAAAATGCCCTTTCATACGTTTTTTTCGAAGCGCCTCTTTAAGGTCTATCAGTTCAATTTCCGGAAGTAAGACATCCCCGTAGCGCTTCTCTATGCTGGCATAGGCATATTTTTTTTTTGAGACATTATAAAAACTCTCTAAACTAGGTGTGGCAGAACCTAATACCACCTTACTATCATGGTAATTCGCCAAAACAATAGCGGCATCTCGCGCATGATACCGCGGTGCCGGATCAAATTGTTTAAACGATGCTTCATGCTCCTCATCCACAATTAGCAACCCTAAGGCACGGAAGGGTAAAAACATAGCCGACCGAGCACCTATAACAACCTGTGTTTTGGGCGAATTAACCAGTACATTATTCCAAACCTCTACACGTTCATGGGCAGAATATCGGGAATGATATACCGATACTTTTTCCCCAAAATAAGCTTGTAGCCGACCTATGAGTTGGGTGGTTAGGGCAATTTCGGGTACTAAATACAATACCTGTTTTCCGTGAGCCACACAATCCTCTATCAATTTTATATACACTTCAGTTTTTCCTGATGAAGTAACCCCGTGGAGTAACACTACCTTCTTTTCTGCAAACCCCGAATTTATGCGAGCAAGCGCATTTTGCTGATACGCATTGAGCGTTATGTCACTTGTTTCATCAACATTGCCTTTATACACAACACGATCGGTTTGAATCCTATATTCTTCCAGGATGCCTTTCGTAATCAATCTCTTAATTACTGCTCTGGATACCTTACTTACTTTTTCTAATTCGGTAATTTCCAACGGTTTTTTGGTAGTGGCCTTAAATTGGAACAAGGCAAGGATTACCTGGCTTTGCTTGGCCGATCGGGACAAGGATTGCAGTAATTCTTCCAAATGATGCTCAGAGGTATATTCGCTAGCCAGTTGTACATAGGATACTAATTTAGGTTTATACTGCTCGTACAGCTCTTCTTTTAATAGAATGACCTGCTTTGCCAACAATCTATTTAGTACAGGCAGCGCATTCTTACGATCGATAATCGCCGCAATTTCATGAATCTTTAGTGCCGATTGGTGCTGTAAGGCTTCATAGACCAAAAACTCATCATCGGCTAAATCTTTTTCAGAAATAACACTATTTGGGTTCTTCAGGATTAACGTTTCACTTTCTAGCAAAAATGCACCCGGAAGTGCGCTTCTTACCACCTCACCCATGGTACACATATAATACGCTGCCATCCATTCCCAATGACGTAATTGTGTTTGGGTCACAATCGGAGTAGTGTCTAAAAGCTGTTCTATATCCTTGGCCTCATAAACCTCTGGAGGTTTTTGATGTATGCTACCAATAATTCCGGTATAGATTTTTGTTTTACCAAAAGGAACTGCCACACGCATCCCGATCTCGGCATTAGAAAATACCTCTTCTGAAATAGCATAGGTAAAATAGCGCGCTAAGGGAATGGGCAGAATGACATCAACAAAAAAATTCATAACACCTTTATCTTATCCCCCGACTCTGATCCAAGTTTGCGTTCTATAGAACAACGCCAAATAACCCCTAACCTTTAGCTCATTGGGGTTATCCGGGTTTAACCATATTTTACACTTAAAGGTCATGGCTTGTTCCGGATCAAAAAGGGTATTGCCCTTGTACTGGCCTTTCCCATTTTCTTGAAGATTTTCAATGATCTTCATACCGAGTATAGGCTGCCCTTTTCGTTCGTCCGAGCACTTCTCGCAAGTCGCCTCAGTCTTGCCTTTTTCTAAAATTTTAATCACTTTTCCGTGATAATTTCCATTCTCCTTGTATACTTCTATAACCGCCTTTTCCAGATTATGGCGGTCATCTACCGTTTTCCATTGTCCTAAGATGCTTTGTGCCTTAGCAATGAGAACGAAAAAAAATAGGAATATAAAAGAAGCGTAGCTACGTTGCCTTATCGTCATTTTTAACATTTTTTCGCAAGGAATTTAGCGATCCGTTCAATTCAAAACCCAAGAGCAAGATATTAGAATTTAACCATATAAACACCATAAGTATTAATAATCCACCTAAGGCTCCGTATAATTCGTTGTATCTGGCAAATTTCTCTATATAGACCCCAAACAAATAGGAAGTTAGCAAAAACAGCAGCGTTGTCATTAAGGCTCCGGCGGAAAAAAAACGCGCTTCCCTGCCCTCTGCCGTACCAAAATAATAAAGTACGGCTGTTGTAAGGTAAGATAGTAAGGCAAAAAATAGAATTTTACCTGCTCTTGCCCAAACGACACTATTCTCATCTACGTTAGATCCGTTGGTTTTTGCCGTAAATTCGTTTAAAACATCGAGAATATAAAACTCAAAATACACATATACAACAGCACCAAAAAGCAATAATAAGGACAACAACAAGCCTACCATAAGGGCATAGGCATATTGTCGAAAAAAATTTCGGGTAAGTTTTACATGATACGAATTTTCAAATCCGGCAAATATGGCACTTACCCCATTGGTCATTAAAATGATAGAAATAAAAAATGCAGATGATAGTAAGCCACCCTGTTTTTGGTCTTTTATTTGTTGATAGATTTCTCCGAAATACTCACTTGTGGCTGTGGGAAGAAAGGATTCTAAAAACGATAAAAATTGAGCGTCAAAGTTTTCATTGCCCACGCGAACATACGGTATGGCAAAAGGCACCAGCGTAACTAAAAATATAAGTAAAGGAAACAATGCCATAAACAGACTAAAGGCAATGGAACTGGCTCTGGTAGACAAGGCCCCTTGCACAATGCCAAAAATGTACATTTCGATAAGGTCATAGAGTGAAAGTCCTTCAAAAGCAGGCAGTTTCACTTTTTTAAGAAGTTGAACTGCCCAATTAATGATAGGAATTTTTTCTAGTTTTTCTTCTATTTCGGTCGACATTTAAAATGCTTTAAGACTGAGATCCAGATTATGTACAGAATGTGTTAAGGCACCGGAGGAAATATAGTTTACCCCACACTGCGCATAAGCTCTTAAGGTTTGTTCCGTAATACCTCCGGAAGATTCTGTTAAACACATGTCTTTAATTAGTGCTACTGCTTTTTTGGTGTCCTCTAAGGTAAAATTATCTAATAGAATACGGTACACCCCATCACAAGAAAGAATTTCGGCCACTTCGTCCAAATTACGAGCTTCTACAATAATTTTAAGATGGCGTCCTGTATTTTCCAAATACGCTTTTGTCTGGCTGATAGCACTTGTGATGCTACCGACAAAATCGATATGATTGTCCTTTAACATAATCATATCATAGAGCGCAAATCGATGGTTTTCTCCTCCTCCGATTTTAACGGCCCACTTTTCCAATGCTCTTATCCCCGGTGTTGTTTTGCGCGTATCTAAAATCTTTGTTTGCGTACCCTCTAATAATTTTACAAAATGGTTGGTTTTTGTGGCAATGGCACTCATGCGTTGCATGGCATTTAAAACCAAACGCTCCGATTTTAAAATGCTATGCGTATTGCCCGCCACATAAAAAGCAATATCATTAGGTTTTACATGAGACCCATCATGAAGTAGTGTATCTACTTTTAAGTCTTTATCTACAAAGGCAAAAACCTGTTTTGCAAACTCGATCCCTGCGATTATACCGGTATCCTTTACCAACAACTTTGCCTTACCTTGGGCATCTTTTGGGATACAAGCCAGTGCACTGTGATCGCCATCGCCGACGTCTTCTCTAATGGCGTTGGAAATAATTAGGGATATCTCGTGTTGAAATTGCGTTTCGGTTATCATAAGGTGTTCATTGAGATATGCTAATTTAGTAAAAACAACCAGCATTAAAGAATTCTATAGCCCTGATGATGCGGTAAAAAATTTTAACTTTGAGGTATGACGATAAAACTAATGGTTATAGGCAAAACGGATAGTCCTGAACTACACCACTTAATCTCTATCTATGAGAGCAGACTTCGGCATTACATTAAATTTGAGTCGGAATTTATACCCGATTTGAAGAACACAAAACATCTATCCGAAACGCAGCAAAAGGAAAAAGAAGGAGAACTATTATTAAAAAAGTTGAATGCTACAGATACCCTTTTGCTATTGGATGAGAATGGAAAACAATTTTCATCCATCGATTTTGCAGCACAGCTTCAGAAAAAAATGAATTCCGGCATAAAACAATTGGTATTTGTCGTCGGCGGTCCGTATGGGTTTAGCACGGCGGTGTACCAAAAGGCCTCAGGTACAATAAGTCTTTCTAAAATGACTTTTTCGCATCAAATGGTACGTCTTTTTATGGTAGAGCAATTGTATAGAGCTTTTACCATCTTACATCATGAGCCCTATCATCACCAGTAAGGAATTGTACTGTAAAAAAAAGTTCCATTTCAGGCATACCTTACATGCCCACAAAACATTGATCGTAGGATTGCTAATATAGGAACAGCCTTTTAGAATAGGCCACTAATGTATTTCTTTTCTAACATACACCGCTGCCCAAACCCTGTCGTCTAGTACAAAACCCTGAATTTAATAGTGTGTTCTATTTTTTTAAGCGCTTTTATAACGTCTTTGTTATATTCTTTGTCTAAATCGGTTATTACATAACCTACCTCATTGTCTGTAGAAAGATACTGCCCTGAAATATTCATTTCAAAACGCGCCAAAACTTCATTTATTTTGGCCATAATTCCGGGTACGTTTTTATGGATGTGTAAAAACCGATGTGCATTCTGCTGCTTGGGCAATCTTATATTCGGGAAATTCACTGCATCTACCGTATTACCGGAGTTAATATAATCCATAATTTTATTGGGTACAAAGTCCGCAATATCGCGTTGAGCTTCCTCTGTACTGCCCCCTACATGGGGCGTAAGTATTACATTATTTAGGCCTTGCAACTCGGTAACATATGCCCCGTTGCTACTAGGTTCTTCGGGAAACACATCAATAGCCGCACCGGCCAATTTACCAACTTTTAATGCATTTGCCAATGCTTCTATGTCTACTACAAATCCGCGAGAAAGGTTAATAAGCATGGCTCCGTCTTTCATTTGATTTAACTCGCGCTCGCTTATAAAGTTTTTATTTGCCTTGTTATCATCTATATGCAAGGTAACCACATCGGATACATTAAGCAAATCTTCCAATGTGTTGCATTTTTTTGCGTTGCCCAAGGCCAATTGATCTGCCACATCGTAATAATACACTCGCATTCCCAGCGATTCTGCCAAAACAGATAATTGTTTTCCTATATTTCCATACCCTATAATGCCCAGATTTTTACTTCTTACCTCTCTGGAATTTGCTGCGGTTTTATTCCATTCGCCATTGTGTATTTCGGTGCTTCTTGGAAACACACTACGCATCAGCATAATAATTTCACCAATGGCTAGTTCTACCACCGAACGGGTGTTGCTATAGGGCGCATTAAATGCGACAATCCCCCTCTTTTTACACGCATCCAAATCTATTTGGGTAGTTCCGATACAAAAAGCGCCAACAACCAGTAGCTTGTCTGCAGCGTCTATTACTTTTTGCGTAACCTGCGTCTTGGACCGGATGCCTAGCACATGTACGCCTTTAATTTTTTCGATCAATTCATCTTCGGGAATACTGTGTTTTACCAGTTCTACCGAAAATCCGTCTTCGGAAAGATTATCAAATGCGGCCGGATGAATATTTTCCAGCAATAAAATTTTGATCCTGTTCTTGGGGTAAGATATTTTTCTTGGCAAATCGTTTAAAAATAAAAATTCATCTAAATTAGGTGTAATATGATCGGCATTTACAGCCGCCTTTTCTCTGTGTACGTTCTCGGTATAGGCAAAAAATTTATCGGCTATGCCGGCTTCTCGCATCACGTAATCACTGTAGCCATCTCCAATTACCTGTACTTCGCCCTGAAGATCCAAATTACGAAGACATTGTATTTTTCCATTGTGTGTGGCTAGGACGTTGGCTTCATCAAAGCCGATGATATTTCCTGTTTCATCAAACCTAAAGGTATTTGCAAAAACCCTGTCTGGAGTAATATTGTATTCGGCTACAATGGGATCAATAAATTCCTTAAACCCACACGAAATTACATAAATATCGTCTGTGTATTGTTCAAAAAATTCTTTGTTCGATGCAATCGATTTTGAAATCTTTTGGCGCAATTCTGCCACCAAACCATGAAGATCGTTTTTGTGTGCTTTCAATAATTTAATACGACGTTCCAGAGATTCTGTAAAAGAAATATCGCCGTCTATTCCCAGATTTGTTATTTTCTGGATTTCCTTAATGACCTGCTCTTTGTCAGGCCTATCTTTAAGCGTTATTTCTGCCAAAACGTCTAGTGCTTCTACGCGGGTCAACGTACTATCAAAATCAAATACGTATTTCCGAATTGTATCGACCATACCTTGAAAAAATTAAGTGGCAAAGGTAATTATTAATTCGGTCCAATTTTGGTATTCGTACTGAAAACTAATTTGAAATTTTAAATCTGTGGTATTTGTTGCAAAATTAGTTTCTGCCGCTGTTTTTTATAACAATTATAGAATTTACACAGGTACAATACCTATAGTTTTATTTTAAAAATGAAAGAACAGCCTCTGAAAAAGCTGTATTTTTATAGGCTCCGTTATGATCTCCTTTTACCAACACCACATTAGCGCGAGGGATCGCATTCTTTAGGTCGATCGGATTTCCATTAGCCACATCTTCCTTTCCGGCAAGCACCAAAACTTTAGCTTTGATCTTTTTCAGTTCTTCTTGGCTCGTAACGGGTTGGTACTTTTGGAGCCAATGCAAAACCTTTAAATCGGCACCAATTGATTTCGCATAGGTTACCGCACCTTCTGTTTCCAGAGTGCTATTTCCCGCAAACGCTTCCGAAAACATAATTCTTCGATTCCAGTTTGGATTGGTAAAATCCAGCCCCATTCCACCTATCACTGCTTTTTTTATACGCCTATCTTCCGTAAGCAACTTAGCTAAGATAATGCTTCCGCGAGAATACCCGATAGCATCATATTTTTTTAACTGCAGCATATTGGCAAGGGCTATAATATCTTTTATCTCAGCATCATTTGAATAGGCATCCGAATTTTGTGGCGCATCCGATTGGCCATTCCCCCGTAAATCCGGAACTATAACACGGTACCCCTGATGCAGTAATTCCTTTTTTAAAATAGTTTGATTCCAAGCGTCTCCGGAATTCATAAAGCCATGAAGCAAGAGGATCGGTTTTCCATTGCCCTCATCGGTATACGCAATACGCACAGCATCGAAAGAACTAAAGAATTGCACTTGCGATTGTACGCCAACGATGCTTAAAAGGAAAAACAGGACAGGAAATCTAAAGTTACTTAAAATCATGGGTAGATATTATAAATGGATGTAGAGCAACCCCGTTAAAATGGCTATGCCAAAACTTAGCAAGGTTCCAATGAGGATATATTCGGTTAATTTTCTATTGTTACTTTCCTTTAAATCATTGAATCGAAATACCGATTTTGCGGTTATTAGAAATCCTACAACTTCCCATCTGTTAAGTATAATAAACACCAAAACGAATAATCGTTCTAAACCACCAATATATTTGCCTGCATTGGGTAGTGATTTATGATCAAATTCTATTTTGTCTGACATGGGTTCCAGAATTTTACTCATTAGTATGGCCGCAGGAACTGTTACAAATACTATAGCAGTGATTAGGTACCAATCTAATCTTTCTATGAGATGGACAAGTGTCTCCTGAAAATTAAAATAATGGGCGCATACAAATAGAACCATACAATGTAGTGCCTGATCAACAAAAAAAGGGATTGCCTTTTTCTTTATAAATGGGGTTGCGTACAATTTACCCAAATCTATCCCATAATGTGAGAGCGCAATGATTACTGCTAATTTCCATGAATTCCAATCCCACAATAGCATCATGGTTACGGTAAAATGAACGACAATATGAAAATAAAGATATTTGGATTTTATTTTGTTCGCCTCTTTATGAATCACCCATTTTGTAGGTTGCAATAGAAAATCCCCCAGTAGATGAGCCAAAAAAAGCTTCGTAAACAATATCATGAAACTTGACTTTTAATGGTTTGCTTATAATAGTGCAATACTTCTAAGACCAAATCCAATCGTGCTCTTTTTTGTCTCTGACTAACAGCGGATTGCCGAATATGCAACTGTAAGGCAATCTCGTGTTGAGAGGCTTTAGGATTTTGAAGTGCCAGTGCTATTATTTCAGATGAGACAACCGTCCAATTATCCATAAAATCCAGTGCTAATTTCAACATAAGGTTCAAGGTATCATCATACACTTTAGAACCGGAAGCGAATGCCAAATTTAGATGTTGCTCTTTTAACGTCTCAAAGACTCTGCCCGATAACTGGTACGCTGAGCCATTGGATTCACCTATTGTTTTTGCTTTAAAAGTTTCGGTACCCATACCTATACCCATGCGCACATCAAGTCCCTTAATAGATTTTATCAACGCTTTTATTATAATAGCAGTTTCTAAAGCACTTTCCGAAAGCGTTTTTAGTTGAAATTCATCGCCTCTGTAAATTTCCCAATCCTCAGGCGATGTGCCTAGCACTGAAAGATACTTTTTTAACACAGGCATCCATTCAGATCCGGTTGTGCGAACAGAATTTATAATATCGCCTGTAATGATTGCAATCATACTATATAAGTTAAAACGCTAATATATTAAAATATAAGCCAAAACGCTAATATATCGAATTATAAGCTTAAAAAATAAAAAATTTCTTGAAACTGACTATCCCCGAGGCAAGCCATAGGGGTATACTTCTACTACGCTCAGTACGGGTTTCGCTAGTTTCATTTTGGCCTTTGGGCCAAAAACCGAAATTTTGTATTTCACCTCACCCGGAACTGCAAAAAGACAGTTCCGACCTCTCCAAAGGAGAGGTAAATAGGAAACCCCGACCCTTGGGTCGGGGAATCTTTAGATTGAAAAACCTAGGCGCACCGAAATTCATGTTGTACACTTAAAACCAGCGCCGTACTTCGGTAAGATATTTTTGATAAGGTTTACCAAAAAGCTGTATCAAAATCTGTTCTTCCGGAATAATTTGAAATTTATTCATGTACCCCACAAAACCTGCGAGTATTAGTGAATTAAAAGCATTCCCCAACCAAAGTCCCCAACCTATTAATACAAGTAGCAAAGCTAGATACATAGGATTTCGGGAATACCGGTATACCCCGCGAGTCACCAATTGCGATGTATTTTTTGGCGTGGCAGGATTTATAGTTGTTTTCGCTTTAAAAAATTTCCAAACTGCCAAAATACCCAGAGTTAACGCCCCAAAAGTAGCGAGATATACTAAAAATAGCCGTCCAAAAAATTCAAAATAACCCACCGGTAAAAAGGTGGCCAAGGCGTACATAAAAAGTCCAAAAACAAAGGTTACCACAACCGGTGGGATTTTTAACTTCATAGCTTTAGGATTGCAACACATCAAATTTACTACTTTTGAAATTGTCTAAAGAATAACAGCACAAAAGGATTTAAAATCACGCCTTAAAAAGTCGCATTGCATGAAATTAGTATTCGCCACTCACAATCCACATAAATTTAGTGAAGTTCAATTAGTGATGCCTCAGGGCATAGACTTACTTTCATTAGATGATATTGGTTGTATTGAAGAAATTCCTGAAACCGGAAAAACCTTAGAAGCCAATGCGCAGCTGAAAGCGGATTACGTGAGCAAGCATTTTGGTGTTCCTTGTTTTGCCGATGACACCGGGCTTTTGATCGATGCACTTCAGGGTGCACCAGGCGTGTATTCGGCTCGTTATGCCGGCCCTACCAAGAACGCACACCTCAATATGGCCAAAGTACTACATGAGATGGAAGGAAAAATGTTGCGATCGGCCCATTTCAAAACCGTAATTGCTTTAAATTTAGATGGGAAATCTTATTTTTTTGTCGGAGAAGTGCATGGCGAAATCACTACCTCTATTGAAGGTAACGGCGGTTTTGGATACGATCCCATATTTAGACCTACCGGATACATGCAGACTTTTGCACAACTCACCACAGTGCAAAAAAATACGATGAGCCACAGAGGACAAGCCGTTCGGGAATTAATTACCTTTCTAAACACGCGCTGAAAACCGCCTATTACATGAACAAAGAAACGCTTAAAAAGTATTTCTACAAATCTGGTGTTAAATAGATTAATAGCTGTACCTTTGCAGCTTCAAAAATAACGCCGCTGGTATAGCATGTGTTGCTCGGAGTGTAATAGGGTATTACAAGGATCGCTCAATGCAACATACATATTTGCGATTAAGTAAACCATATTATGACAAATTTCCAAGACTTAGGATTAAAACAATCCTTATTAAATGCTATTACTGATTTAGGTTTTGAAACCCCTTCAGAAGTACAAGAAAAAGCGATTCCCTTATTACTAGAAGGAGAAAATGACCTTGTTGCACTTGCGCAAACAGGAACCGGAAAAACAGCTGCTTTCGGCTTCCCGCTTATTCAAAAGATTGATAGCGACAGCCGAACCACCCAAGGGCTTATACTTTCTCCGACAAGAGAATTATGCCTTCAAATTACCAATGAAATACAATTGTATGCCAAATATGAAAAAGGCCTTAATGTAGTGGCCATTTATGGAGGCGCAAGCATTACAGATCAAGCCAGGCAGATAAAAAGAGGCGCACAGATTGTTGTGGCAACCCCGGGGCGTATGAAAGACATGATAGGGCGTGGTTTGGTTGATATTTCAAAAATAGATTATTGCATTTTAGATGAAGCCGATGAAATGCTCAACATGGGCTTTTATGAAGATATTCAAGATATTTTATCGAATACCCCAAAAGAAAAATCGACCTGGTTATTTTCTGCAACCATGCCCAAGGAGGTATCTATCATTGCTAAAAAATTCATGCATCACCCCCAAGAAATTACGGTGGGTGTAAAAAATTCCGGCGTTTCTACGGTGCGCCATGAGTATTATATAGCCGGAGGAAGAGATCGTTATCAAGTATTGAAACGATTGGCTGATGCCAATCCTGATATTTTTTCCGTTATTTTTTGCCGTACTAAAAGAGATACCCAAAAAGTAGCCGAAAGTTTACTAGAAGATGGCTACAATGCGGGTGCTTTGCATGGCGATCTAAGTCAAAACCAACGAGATTTGGTTATGAACGCTTTCCGAAAAAAACAAGTCCGCATGCTAGTGGCAACAGATGTTGCGGCAAGAGGCATTGATGTGGATGACATAACGCATGTTATCAACTATCAGTTACCCGATGAAATAGAAACGTATACCCACCGAAGCGGTCGTACCGGAAGGGCAGGAAAATCGGGTATTTCCATGGTGATTGTCACCCGAAGTGAACTTAGAAAAATAAAATCTATAGAAGGTAAAATAAAGCAAGATTTTATACCTAAAAAGATTCCGACCGGAATGGAAATTTGCGAAATACAACTCTATTCTTTGGCCAGCAAAATAAAAGACACCGAAATAAACAAGGATATCGACAATTACCTACCCGCCATTAATGATGTGTTTCAAGGCATTGACCGGGAAGAATTGATAAAAAAAATCGTTTCCGTAGAATTTAGCCGATTCTATAATTATTACAACCGAACCAAAGATTTGAATACCGCTTCTTTTGAAGTCTCAGAAGATGGAGGTCGAAAAAGAAGAAGTCGGGACCAAGACACCGATATGCCTACCAACGGCTCCGTGCGCTATTTCATCAATGTAGGAGAAAAGGATGGGTACGATTGGATGTCCTTGAAAGATTTTTTAAGAGACACGGTAAATCTTGGCAAAGAAGATGTGTATAAGGTCGATGTAAAGGAAAGTTTTTCCTTTTTTAATACGGACGCTTCCGTTACGGAAGCTGTGCTTAAAACGTTTACCGAATTTAAAGTAGATGGTCGCTTCGTTAATGTTGAAGTATCTAAAAACCCAAATGACGGACGGCGTAGTGGTGGTGGTGAACGTAATCGATTTAAAGAGAAAAGTGGCCGTCGCGATCGCGATAAAGGAAAACGACGCGAAGGAGGCTCCGGTTCTTTTAGAAGCGGTTCAGAAACGGCAGGCAAACGCAGATCTAAAAGAAGAAGCGATTCATTTTAGTTAATTGTCTATTAAAAATTTGTGCTCCTACCGCTTTTTGTTTTGTTTCGTAGGTTGAAACAGAAATAGGGTTGATGAATAAATTACTACTCGCGCTAATTATCCTTTTTAATGTGCCTATTTTGGCTCAGGATAACGAAAACAAACAGGATGGTAGTGCCTTTAGTGCAGTGGTGGTTAATGCCCAAAGCGATGCTCCCATGGAGAGTGTACACGTGGTAAACCTCAACAAAGTAATTGGCACCATTACCAACGAAAAAGGAGAATTTGAAATTACAGCTTCTGTAAACGACACCATTTTTTTTTCCTATCTGGGCTTTAAATCTCAAAAAATCAGAGTTACGAACGATATGTTTCGGTTTAAAGACACCAAAATAGCCTTAACGGAATTGGCCTATGCCTTAGAGGAAGTTATCGTAAAACCTTTTAACCTTACCGGGTATTTGGAAATCGACGTAAAGAATCTGCCTGTAAATAACGCGTATCAATACAGCATCTCCGGATTGTCTGTAGGCTACGAAAGTGGAGCTAAAAACCCTAGCGCCGTAACCAAAGTTTTAGGTGCCATTCTTAATCCGGCCGATTTGTTGCGCAATCTATTTGGCAAAAAACCCAATCAGATGCGAAAGCTTCGACAAATGAAAGAGGATGACGAAATCCGGAATCTTTTGGCATCTAAGTTTGATCGCGAAACGCTTACCGAACTATTACAAATCGAAAAAGCCGATATCGATGATATCCTAAGCAATTGTAATTATTCCAAATCTTTTATGACTACGGCCAATGATCTTCAAATTCTGGATGCAATTAGCAATTGCTATGAAGAATTTAGAGTATTGAACAGAAAAAAATAAATTTTATTCTTTCGGCTTCATTTTATAGCTTTATCCCAAAGATATAAAAATGAAAAAACGGCTGTTTGTACTTTCAATTGCGATTCTTCTTTTTTCTTGTACTTTTGAAAAAAAGCAAAATCCGGAGAATAGAACCGTAGTTGCCGAAAAAGACAGCGTTATCATTCCAAAGAAACAAGCTCCTTTTTATTGGGAATCCGCTAATGTGTATTTCCTGCTTACCGACCGCTTCAACAATGGAAAGCCGGAAAATGACATCAATTTTAAAAGAACAGATACTACCGGGGTTCTCAGAGGTTTTATGGGCGGCGATATTGCAGGAATCACCCATAAAATAGAGCAAGGTTACTTTTCTAACCTTGGCATTAACGCCATCTGGTTTACCCCTGTGGTAGAGCAAATTCACGGAGGCACCGACGAAGGGGAAGGCAAAACCTATGGCTATCATGGGTATTGGACTAAAGATTGGACCTCATTAGACCCCAACTTTGGAACCCGAAAAGAACTAGAACGTCTGGTGAAAACCGCTCATGAAAATGGGATTCGTATTTTATTGGATGTGGTGCTTAACCATACAGGCCCCGTAACCGAACTAGATCCTATATGGCCGGAACAATGGGTGCGTAATGGCCCTACTTGCGAATTTAACAACTACGAAAATACCGTGCGATGCAATTTGGTTGAAAACCTTCCTGATATTCTTACAGAAAATGATACCAATGTAGAACTTCCTGATGCGCTTTTAGCGAAATGGAAAGAAGAAGGGCGTCTAAGCAATGAGTTGGATGAACTTCAGCTATTTTTTGATCGCACAGGATATCCTAGAGCACCGCGATATTACATCATTAAATGGCTCACAGACTATATTAACGATTTAGGTATTGATGGTTTTAGGGTAGATACGGTGAAGCACGTAGATGAGCACGTATGGAGCGACCTTCAAAAGGAAGCCTCATATGCCTTTGAAACCTGGAAGAAGAAACACCCGCAAGAAGTACTAGACGACACCCCATTTTTTATGGTGGGTGAAGTGTATGGTTATGGCATTTCGGGGCTACGAAACTTCGATTTTGGCGATAAAAAAGTAGACTATTTTAGTCACGGTTTTCATAGCTTAATTAATTTTGAACTCAAAAACGATGCGCTAAACGATTACGAAACCATTTTTAAAAAATACAGCACAATCTTGCACAACCAACTCAGCGGGAAAAGCGTACTTAATTACCTCACCTCTCATGACGACCAAGCCCCGTTTGACAAGGAACGGCAGAAAAGCAGGTATGCTGCCAATGTCTTGCTCTTAACCCCCGGAGTTGCACAAGTATATTACGGAGATGAAACCGATAGAAAACTGGTTATTGATGGTGCGGAAGGCGACGCCACATTGCGTTCTTTTATGAATTGGGAAGATTTAGATACCGTTCCTAGTGTGCAACAAACCTTAAAGCACTGGCAAAAGTTAGGGAAATTTAGAAGGGATCATCCTGCTATAGGTGCCGGCATACATTCTAAATTAGCTTCAAAGCCCTATGTTTTCAGCAGATCGTTTACCGATGGGGATTACAAAGACAAAGTTGTTGTAGGCTTAAACCTGCCCAAAGGAAAAAAATATCTTTGGGTAAAAGGATTCTTTGGCGATGGCACCAAACTGTATGACACGTACTCGGACACTGAAGTAGAAGTAGCTAATGGACAAGTTATTTTAGAAAACGATTTCGATATTGCATTGTTGGAGGTGGCACAATAAGATACTGTAAATTTCGATTTACAGCTGCGTTTTTTGAAGCAAATAATACCGTTCCAAAATACCGTCGATACTGGAAATGGACTTTTTCATCCACTGAAGTTCCACGGCCATTTTCTCATCGGCAGATAACTGCCATGGCACATTCAGGATTTTGAGTTTGGTAGTAAGGATTTGTAGGATAATAGCTGCCGACACTGAAATATTCAAGCTTTCGGTAAACCCAACCATCGGGATTTTTAGAAATCCATCCGCATGTTCCAAAACTTCAGGACTTAGTCCATTGACTTCCGACCCGAAAAAAAGAGCCACTTTGGTATCCAATTCAAAATCAGGAAGCAGACAGGAATGATCATGTGGTGTGGTGGCCACGAGCTTGTATCCTTTTGCTCTTAAATGGCCCATACAATCTGCTGCGTTTCCATATCGGTGAATGCCTACCCACTTTTCTGCCCCCATGGCAATGTTTTTATCTAATCGTTTCCCATATCTGGATGCAATGAGATGAGCTTCTTGAATGCCAAAAACATCGCAACTACGCACTACAGCACTCGTGTTATGCATTTGGTACACATCCTCTAACGCCACCGTAATATACTTGGTACGATGCGCTAACACGCTCTGAAACCGTGCGCTGCGTTCCTGACTTATAAATGTTTTCAGGTATTGAAAAAGCATAGCATCTACCATCAATCGAAGATACAAAAAAGTAAAAAATGTATCTTTAGATTTAATTTGATGTGGTATGAAAGAAAAAATTGTGGTACTCACAGGTGCCGGAATAAGTGCCGAAAGCGGCCTAAAAACATTTCGAGACGCAGATGGATTGTGGGAGGGGCACGATGTTATGGAGGTGGCCTCAATTCAGGGCTTTATAAAAAATCCTGAGCTGGTCTTAGATTTTTACAATCAAAGAAGGCAGCAATTACAATATGTACTGCCCAACAAAGCCCATAAGGCTTTGGCAGATTTAGAAACTTATTTTGATGTGTCTATTATCACCCAAAATGTAGATGATCTTCATGAGCGGGCGGGAAGCACTAACGTACTTCATTTGCACGGAGAATTACTAAAGGTGCGGAGTACAAGAGATGCATCGTGGATTCAATCGTGGAACACGGATCTTCATGTAGGACAAACATGTCCGAAAGGGCATCAGTTACGACCCCATATTGTGTGGTTTGGAGAGGAAGTACCGGAATTAGAAAATGCCATTCAGCTCACACAAACCGCAAAATACCTCCTTATCATCGGAACATCTATGCAGGTGTATCCTGCTGCCAGCCTCATTCATTATACCCGTCATGGAATCCCTATTTATGTAATAGATCCAAAACCTGTGGTTGATGCCAACGCTTTTAAAAATTTGACGGTCTTTTCAACAACGGCAGTAGAAGGTGTTCCGAAGTTAGCTGCACAACTCATATCTTCGGTTAATTGATTTGCCGACTTTCAAACTCCTTTTCTTATCGTTATCTTTGCGCTCTCTAAAAGACACCTATAATACTTATGTCAGTAAACAGCCTCAACGCAATATCGCCTATCGATGGTCGCTATAGGGATAAAGTAGCCGCCTTAGCTTCGTTTTTTTCTGAAGAAGCCCTAATAAAATATCGAGTTCGTGTAGAAATTGAATATTTTATTGCCTTGTGCGAGCTGCCATTGCCCCAGCTTTCGGGATTAGATAAAGTTATATTGCCAAAATTACGCGCCATTTACGGTAATTTTAGTTCATCCGATGCCCAAAAGGTAAAAGACATAGAAAAGATTACCAATCACGATGTAAAAGCTGTAGAATATTTTATTAAAGAAAAATTTGATGCTTTAGGCTTGCAAGCCTACAAAGAATTTATACATTTTGGTCTTACTTCTCAAGACATTAACAATACAGCCATTCCATTATCTATAAAGGAAGCCATGGCATCGGTATATATGCCTCAATACCAAATTTTAGTACAAAAATTAGCCGCCTTATCCGAAGAGTGGGCAACGATACCCATGTTAGCTCGTACCCACGGACAACCGGCATCCCCTACCCGTTTGGGTAAAGAAATTGAAGTTTTTGTAGTGCGCCTCAAGAACCAATTTGCGTATTTGGATACCATTCCCAATGCAGCCAAATTTGGTGGTGCCACCGGAAATTTTAATGCGCACAAAGTAGCCTATCCCGACATCGATTGGCGGGGATTTGGTAAACATTTTGTGGAAGATCGTTTAGGGCTTCATCATTCTTTTCCTACTACGCAAATAGAACATTACGACCACATGGCGGCTCTGTTTGATGCCTTAAAGCGCATTAATACCATTATTATAGATTTAGACAGGGATTTTTGGACGTATGTGTCCATGGATTATTTTAAGCAACAAATAAAGGCCGGTGAAGTAGGTTCTTCGGCCATGCCCCATAAAGTGAATCCTATCGATTTTGAAAATTCTGAAGGAAATTTGGGTATCGCCAATGCTATTTTTGAATATTTATCAGGAAAATTGCCTATTTCCAGACTGCAGCGCGATTTAACCGATAGTACTGTGCTGCGCAGCGTGGGCGTTCCTTTAGCACACACCGTTATTGCCTTTAAGTCTACCGTAAAAGGCTTGGATAAATTATTGATTCGTACCGAAAAATTTGAACAAGACCTTGAACAAAATTGGGCGGTGGTGGCAGAGGCTATTCAAACCATATTACGCCGAGAGGGGTATCCAAATCCGTATGAAACTTTAAAAGGGTTAACGCGTACCAATTCTAAAATAGATCAAAAATCAATTTCCGATTTTATAGATACCTTAAGTGTTTCAGAGACCATTAAACTAGAATTAAAGCAGGTTACGCCTAGCAATTACACCGGAATATAATACATTCTTTGGCCTTCTATGGCGTACGAAATTTATAAAGCTCACTGAAAACAATCAATGTACCATGCTTTTTTTATCGGTGAACGACTCTATTTGGCATTGAAGAATGCCCCCAATTGCGGGAGTCCATCGCCCTTAAAAGTAGCTTGCTGTGCAGCTTGGACTAAAGATGCTATAGAGGCGGCATCCATATCATTGCCTAAGATACGAATCAGAGCAAATCCCATATCGTCCCTACTTCCATAAATGATTACCTCATCGATAGCATCTTCGGTTCCCAGAAATTTCACCACACCCTTGCCATAAGGTGTATTTAATTTTATGAGTTCTGTAAATTTAGAATTTGCCAAAATGGCACTTACCTGTTGTTTTTGCACAGTAAATTCGCGCTCGTTTTCCACATTTTTCTTAAATGCCAACACATTCACTTTATTGACCGATTGCAGCGCCTTTTCCTGAGCTGTATGAAGGTGTTCATTAATGAGTGGTAACATACTGGACGGAACATCTAACGAAATAAAATTAGGGTTCTCCGCATTTTCTACAAAGTATTCTTGAAGGCTCTGATTTGTAGTGCAGGCCGAAACCAAAAGGAAAACCATACTGAACGAAAAAATAAGTATATCTCTTTTACGCATATCAAAAAATTTAAATTAAAGTATTCATGTCGTGTGTTTACGCTGTATTTAGGTATAGCACCATAGCCAACAATAAACACTATACTCCTGCCCTAGTACAGTGCTTCGGATTATTTTCTGTCTTTTTTCCCGGCCTTGTTCAGTTCTTCTGGAAGGTTCATTTTCTTGGTGAGGGATCCAATTTTATTAAGATCGATATCGCCGGTTAAGGATAAGAGCACGGTTTCGGGCCTTTTACCGCCGGCATCCACATTCTTGATGCCGGTTACAAACATGAGTAATTCACTTACATGATCATCATCCCGACCGTTTCGAATAAAGAATTTCACATTCGCATCCTTATCCTTTACGCGCATCAATTCCTGCATGGAGGAAGATTTTAGGTATTTCTCTACCGATAGCCCCATATCCGAGCCAATTTTAGCATCCTCGGTAATAAAGACTTTTAAATTTTTTAAGCTTTTAGCAATATCCATAAAGTCCTTGGTTTCAGGATCATCTATTTCTACATCAATTTTGCTCAAAAGTTTGAACATATTTTCGTTCACCACAACCGTACTAACATTGTCTAAATCTTCATACTTATCAAACAAAGACTGAGAAAACCCAAAAAGGGGAATTAAGGTAATGCCTATTATTAAAAAGATTTTTTTCATGATTTCTACATTATTTGTGTTTATAAATTTTTTGTTTTGTGATTTCAAATTCTTGTAAATAAGCTACTTTTTCCGTGCCGCGCTCAAAATTTTCTGCCAACATACGCATCGCTTTTTTGGTTTCATTATAGGCATACGTTGCCTGTTGTTTTTCTAAATACGCGTTCCCCATATAAATACCACATACGAGAACCACGGCCGCCGCAACGGAAACCCACTTGGCATAATTAATTGGGGTTCTTACGGGGAGTTTACCGGTGTAGCACTCTTCCTTAGCCTTGGCAAAATACGTAAACATAGTCGTATACGCTTTCAAATGTGGTGCCACTTGAGCTTCGTTGGAAAAATACAGCTTCAATTTGGCTTCTTCGGCCACAGTGGTGTTTCCTTCAAAATATTTTTCTACTAATTTTTCTATGTTATCCAATTCCATAGCTGTGTTTGTTAAGTAATTTCTGACGTACTGTTTTCCGTGCTCTTGACAGGGCTACGCGCACTGCGGTAGGATTCATATCTAGCATGGTGGCAATTTCTTCAAATTCATAGGCTTCTACATCCCGCAATTGTAACACTAATTTTTGCTGCTCGGGTAATTCTTCCATAATTTTTTGCACCCAATACACGCTATCACTTTGTTCTAACTTTTGCTGTAAAGACGTACTCCCATCTTCATAATTGCTGTGTACCAGTTTTAAATTTCCGGCCTGTTTCGACTTCAATCGGTCTAAACAGGTATTTTTTATCATGGTCATGGCAAAGGCTTCTACATTATGATACTCAGAAATGCGATTTTTCTTAGACCATAATTTCAACAAAATCTCTTGCGTGGCATCTTCTGCCTCCTCCACCGAAATTAAAAGTCGCTTTGCCAGACGATACAACTTATCCTTAAAAGGCATTACGGTTTGTAAGAATTCTGTCTGATTCATGAACAAAATGAGGGTTGGTTGCGGCTTTTTTAGATATTTTCTTAGTATTCCTGTAGCACCCTTTGTTGTGCTATGCTTTTTTTGAGGGTTATAAAGAGAAGACGACCGTTATCGAATTTTGTTACAAAATATTTTTTTATCCTATAGATGTAAGTATATTCGACAAAGGTAAACTAATCACCAGATGTGTCCTTCGTTTCGGAACCAAATGGCGATGGCTACCAAGAGATTTTTCTTTCTGGTTTAATTACACTATAAAATACGAAATCAAAAGCTATGAAAAAGTATGTGCTCTTATTCCTTGGATTAAGTTTCCTGTTTTACAATTGCAGCAGCGATGACGATAATGATTCTGTAGTTGAGGAAGCGGTAAATCCGCCCCTTCCGTTACAACCAACTCCTGTGGTCCTTACTAATGAAATCAACGATTTTGTATGGAGCGCAATGAATTCTTGGTATTTTTGGCAGGATGAAGTTTTAGAATTAGGGGATAATAGGTTTGCAAATCAAGATGCCTATTTTACCTTTCTCAATCAGTTTCAAACACCACGAGGCTTGTTTCAAACCTTGCGATCGCCTAAAGATAGGTTTAGTGTTATTGTAGATGATTTCGATATCTTATTCAATTCCTTCGCCGGTGTTTTTACCTCCAACGGTGTTGAATTTGTGCTTACGCGACCTCCCTCCGGAGGCACTGCCGTTATTGCCGTGGTGCGGTATATTGTTCCGGGCTCTTCGGCTGCGGCCACAAGTATAAAACGTGGAGATGTTATTTTTGCCATTAATGGAACGCCTCTTTTTGCAACAACAGACAATCAAGGCAATATCTTATCCAGTAATCTCGAATTGTTTAATCCGGATGTTATAACCCTTAATTTTGCCGATATTGTAGGTAATGAACTTGTGCCCAACGGCATTGACATTGAAGTTACAAAAACCCAAATTACGGAGAATCCAATATTAATTTCTAAAGTTATTGAAGGTACGTCTATAGGCTACCTGATGTACAATAGTTTTACAAGTAATTTTGATGACGCTCTTAATGCAGCTTTTGGAGAACTTAAAAGTCAAGGGGTAACCGATTTGGTACTGGATCTTCGCTATAACTTAGGAGGGAGTGTATTATCGGCTATTCGCCTCTCCAGCTTAATAACAGGCCAATTTGCAGGTAGTGTGCTATCTAGAGACAAATGGAATGACAAATGGCAACCTATTTTTGGTGCCGAAGACTTTTTCGTGAATGAAATGAATGGAACGCCACTAAATAGTTTAAATCTTAATAGCGTATATATTATTGCCACGGACGACAGTGCATCGGCAAGCGAGTACGTTATAAATAGTTTGGCACCTTACATTAATGTAACACATATAGGGAGTGCTACTGTGGGTAAAAATGAGTTTTCGGTTACCCTAGTAGATAATCCAGGACAAGTGTTTCAATCTAACGGACAGCCAGACCTACCTTTACCATTTATTGTTTTAAGCGAAAATGCCGGATTTACTACGGTTGCTGATGCAAATCCCAACCACAAATACGCTATGCAACCGCTTGTGGGCACTAATGAAAATGCGGATGGTTTTTCTGATTTTACAAACGGCTTACAACCAGACATTGAAATTCTTGAAAGTCTCGGAAATTTGGGCCAACTCGGGGATCCCGAAGAGCCTTTATTAGCAAGGGCATTACAGGAAATTAATGGCACTTCGGCCAAATCATTATCTGTATTTGTCCCGGAACACATGAAAATAAAAACCATAGGCAGTTCTAATCGTCTTAAACCGTACCGCGATATCTTGCACAAGGACACTTTTAAGAAGTAAGACGCTTGTATAAATCTTATACGGATGGCATTTTAAGTTTAATTAACCATTACTTTTGTTCTACGTCTTTATGATATACGTTTTGAGCACATCCGAAAGGAGCATTGAACAACATATAGTGCCTTCCAATCCCAAATCTCGGATTTGAAACAACCAAAACAATGAATAAAACGTAAATTACAAATAATGATATAGATGAAAAAATATACATACTTCTGGTTATGTCTATACCTGCTCTTAACTAGTTGCAGTAATGATGATGATGGGGTAAATGCGTCAGGTCCAAATCCGTTACCCAATGCCAATGTGGATGTCCAGAATTTTATGTGGAAAGCCATGAACATATGGTATTTTTGGCAAGCCGAAGTTCCCGATCTGGCAGATGACCGCTTTGCCACACAGGAAGAATACACCGAATATTTGCAAGAGTTTTCCGATCCGGAAGATTTTTTCTTTAACAAATTACTATTTACTGAAGATCGCTTTAGTTTTTTAAATGAGGATTTTAAAGTACTGGTGAACAACCTATCAGGGATCTCGAAAAGCAACGGTCTGGAGTTTGGACTGGTTCGTTTTTCAGGAAGCGATGATGTTTTTGGGTATGTGCGCTATATCGTTCCAAATTCCGACGCCGCCTCAAAAGACATCCAAAGAGGAGAGATTTTTACCGGGGTCAACGGACAGACGCTGACGATCAACAATTTTTCTACCTTGCTCTTTGGCACCAATGACACCTATACGCTAAATATGGCGTCTATTGTTGATAATATCATTACACCCAACGGTAAAGACGTAACGCTCACCAAACAAGAAGGCTTGGTAGAAAACCCCGTATTTCTTACCAAAACCTTCGATATTAATGGTACCAAAATTGGCTATCTCATGTACAACGGATTTACCAATGAATTTGATGAGGAATTGAATTCGGCGTTCGGAGTGTTACAAGCAGATGACGTAACCGAATTGGTACTAGACCTACGTTATAACCCGGGAGGATCCGTAAATTCTGCGCGCCTTTTGGCGAGCATGATCTACGGTACCAAAACCAATGATCTGTTTATTCGGCAACGATGGAATGCTAAATTGCAGGCGCAATTCAGAGACCGAGACTTGGAAGATTTTTTTGCAAGTACTACCAGCCAAGGCACTGCAATTAATGCCTTAAACCTCAGCAGGGTATTTATACTTGCCACCAACAGTACTGCTTCGGCTAGTGAATTGTTAATGAATGGGTTAGATCCCTATATAGAAGTCGTGCATATTGGGACAACTACTACCGGTAAAAATGAATTCTCGCTCACTATGGTCGATGATGAAGGCAATAACTATATCTACAATCCGAGCAGGGAAAACCGGATTAGAGCCAGCAATCGTTGGGCCATACAACCCCTTGTAGGTCGCAACGAAAACGCTGAAGGTTTTTCGGACTTTACAGCGGGTTTCTTCCCCGATGTAGAACAGGCAGAGGACATCTCTAATTTGGGTATCCTCGGCGATATAAACGAACCCCTTTTAGCACGAGCCATACAGCGCATTGCCAGTTTTAGTGGAAAAAGCGACTTTAGCGTAAAAATGCCGGTAGAATTGCTCACCAGTTCCAAAATGTATACCGGCCTAAAGGATAATATGTATTTGGACAAGCCACTGGACATCAAAATTGAGTAGTTGGCCTTTTGCGTCAGTATTGTTTTTATATGTTAATTTGTTGATTCGTTTAGAAAACAAAAACTTTCGACAATTTTCGTTATTTGTTGTTCGTTGATGGTTGTTCGTGGATGGTTTTCGATTTACAAATACTTCAGTTCAAGAAACAAGTTCAAGTTCAAGAAACAAGCTCAAGTTCAAGTTCAAGCTCAAATATAAATTCAAAACAAGTTCAAGTTGAAGAAACAAATTCAAGTTCAAAACTTAAATACAAATTCAAAAAGCAAATACAAATACCCACCAGAAATCAGGCTTCCTATTAAAAATCTTTCAATATGCGACAATCGACATCTTCAAAATCAAGTATCTGCCGTGTTTAGAGCGTTAAATTCATCCCCAAACGGATATTCCGCCCTTTGGTCGTAAACCCTACAACCTCTTCAAAATCGGTATTAAAAAGATTCGTTACATTCGCAAATACGCGAAACTTTTGAGGTATAAAGGCATGGCTCAAATATACACCAGCAAGTGAATACGCATCCAGATTTACATTGGTAAAGGTATTGAAATCGGTATCTGTCCGTTTCCCTGTAAAGGCGTAATTTACAGAGGCAAAAGTACGGTCGGTAAACGTATAATCCAGCCCAAGGTTTACCTTATTTTTCGGAATCCGTATGGCACTATCCCCTTTTCTTTCCGTAAACGTATAATTACCGTTTAGGCGTATTTTTTGCGTAAGTTGCCAATCCAACTCCACTTCAAATCCTTGTGCATCTATCGTATTTTGCGCATTTTGGTACAAGAAGAGCGCATTGTCAAAAAATACAAAATCCTTTTCTTTTCTGTTGAAATATGCCCCACTTATCCGTAGTTTTTTCTTCAAAGCAAATTCCATCCCACCTTCTAAGGTTCGGTCATCCTCCGGATCTAAATTAGGATTAGGACCAAAATTACCGAACAATTGCACTAAGGAAGGGGTTATGTACGAAGTGGCATACGACCCAAAAACCTTATAATAGCCCTTCGTTGTAGTAATAGTATAAGAAGGATTTAGGTTATAAACCAAATGGGTTCCGTATTCAGAATGCGTATTAAGGCGTATTCCGGCATTCAAATTCAGTCCAAACGGGGTTATATACACTACATTGGCATACGGATCTAGGATGGAAAATTCTTCAGTGGCGCCAAATTCTGCCTGGTCTTGAATGTAATTTAACCCCAAAACGGTGAACCAATGCTCATTAAACTGATATTTATGATACACATCCACCACCGTATTCTTGGCCTTAAAAAAGCCCCCAAAAGAGCTGATATCCTCAGAATCGTAATCGCTATAAGCGGCATTGAGATGTAGGGAACCCTTTTTGCGGCGATATTCCGAAGAAAGCCCAATACGGCTTTGTTCACTTAGATATTGGTTTGGCGCATCCATCAATCCAAAAGATTCGTCATAATCCGTCGCTATTTTGGTGTGGTTGCCATACACCTGAAACGTAAAGGCATCGCTAAATGTGTACCCTAATTTTAGATCCGTGCTAAAATGAGAAAACACATCTTCTTCGTTATCGGGAGTTTTTATAGCAGACAATCCACTGGAAAATCGATTGGAGAACCCCACCAAATAGTTGAAATTTGCCAATGTACCCGAAATACGCGCCGCATTAGAAAATTCGGCCAAATTATAATTTTGATCTTGTGCCGAATGATTGGTACCCCAACTCGACTGAAAATTCCCTCCAATAGCTTCTGAAGAGGCACTTTTGGTGGTAATATGAATTACCGCTGTGGCCGCATTAGTGCCATAAAGCGTACTGGCTGCCCCTTTAATAATTTCTATAGCAGCGATGTTTGCTGTAGAAAGTAATCTAAAATCATACTCCAAAGAAGAAGACGAAGGGTCCGATACCTGCACGCCATCTATAAGCAGTAAAACCTGTCGTCCTCTACCACCCCGAGCAAAAACGCCTAAAACATTTCCGTCGTTACCACGGCTCCCCGCAATTTCAAAACCGCCTTTGGTGTTGATAATTTCTGCCACCGACTTACCCTGATGGCGTTGCAATTCCGCTTCGTCAATTTTGATAATGACCTTGCCCGAATTTTCCCTTTTTATGTGAAAGCGAGAATCGCTCACTACCACCTCATCTAACTGTTGTAGCGGTAGGGAATCTTTTTGGGTTTGCTGTGCAATCCCCAGGGTACAAACCAAGAAGGCCGTACCGAAACCAAAAATTCTTTTGTTCATTTCGTTTAATTACATAAACGGGAGCATAGTATGTCTGTACCCATACGCAAACTTTTATCCCGAAAGTTTAACAATAGTCTTTTGAATTGGGCAGGTCTCCTGACTCGCGTCTTGCTACCAACCTTCCCATGCATCAAAGGCACAGTGGTTTAGAAGTTGTAACAAGCATCCACCAAATGGCAGACTAAGCTTACAGTTGCGGGAACAGTTCCGGAATTTCACCGGATTCCCTTTTAATTCTATCGAAAAATCTCGATAGAAACCATAATTCGTTGCGAAAGTAAACATTTTGTTTAAACTTTTAACCCAAAGATTAAAAATGTTACTTTTGAACCGACTTCCTAAATGGTACGCACTTGAAAAAATTAATATTCGTCCTTGTTATAGGTCTTTGGATTGCCTGTAAGGAAACCCAGCAGGAAAGGACGTTCCAAAGCGTTTTACGTGATACCACGACGATCGCCTATGCCAAAGGATTTCGCATGGTTACTTTAGCCTCCGGTGTAAAAGAAATTGAAGTAGTATCACCATGGCCTAATGCACAACGCTCGTTTACCTATGCCTTAGTGCCCAAAGAGATGTACCAACCTAGCCTAGCAAATGACCTCACCTATGATGCGGTAGTTCCCATACCGGTGCAACGCCTTATTGTCACTTCTACAACTCATATTCCCGCTTTGGAAGCATTAGGTGTAGGCGATCGCCTCATTGGTTTTCCGGGCACAACATATATTTCTTCTATGGCTACGAGATTGCGTATCGACTCCGGTTTGGTACAAGAACTCGGACAGAATGAAACCCTGAATACCGAACTTGCAGTAGCCCTTGAGCCGGATCTTCTTATTGGGTTTGGGGTGGAAAACCAAAACAGGGTTTACGAAACTCTTAAAAATGCGGGAATCCCTGTAGTGTATAATGGAGATTGGACCGAAGAAACTCCGTTGGGAAAATCGGAATGGATAAAATTTTTCGCCCCTTTTTTTGGACTTGAAAAAAAGGCCGATAGTATTTTTAAAACTATTGAAACGGCCTACAAAACATCTAAAAATTTGGCTCAACGAGCAGACACCTACCCCACTGTACTCAGTGGTGCCCTATATAAGGATGTCTGGTATATGCCGGGGGGGAGCAGTTGGGCTGCTCAATTCATAAAAGATGCGCATGCCAACTACTTATGGAAAGATAATTCGGAAACTGGCAGTCTTTCCCTAAGCATGGAAAGCGTATGGATAAAAGGAAAAGATGCAGATTTTTGGATTGGTCCTGCACAATTTACGTCCTATTCCGAATTGGCAGGCAATAGCACGCATTATACCGAATTAGCCGCCTATAAGAACAAAAAGACCTATACGTTCGCTGCAACTACAGGTGCCACTGGCGGACTTTTGTATTACGAATTAGCACCCAGCCGACCGGATTTGGTGCTGAAAGATTTGATACACATCTTGCATCCGGAGCTTTTACCAAATCACGAACTAATCTTTTATAAACCATTACTTCCGTGAAAATAGCCTTGGCCTATAGAACCTCCTTTGTTATACTCGTTATTGCGTTGTTGCTTATGTTGGGTATCAATATTAGTCTAGGTTCCGTTTCCATTCCTTTTAGAACTACCTTTTTAATCCTAATAGGTGCCGAATTAGATCAGTCTGATTGGCAGTATATTATATGGAATTATAGAATTCCTAAGGCACTAACCGCTATGATCGTAGGCAGTGGTTTGGCTATTAGCGGCCTTTTAATGCAAACCCTTTTTAGAAATCCACTCGCCGGGCCTTTTGTTTTAGGGATCAGTTCCGGGGCAAGCCTTGCTGTTGCGCTTCTAATCATGGGATCTTCTCTTTTTGGCGGGATTTGGGCACGCTATTTTTTAAGTGATCTTTCAATAGTACTATGTGCTGCTTTAGGCAGCTTCCTTGTTTTGTTTGCTGTACTGATGATTGCGGCTAAGGTAAAGGATACTATGGCCTTGTTAATCATTGGGTTAATGTTTGGCAGTATTACGGCAGCCATCGTTGGGGTATTATCCTATTTTTCAAATGCGGAAAAATTGCAACAATACATGTTTTGGTCCTTCGGCACGGTTGGAAATTTGTCTTGGAACCAACTAACCCAGCTCACCACAGTAGTTACCATTGGCATTGTACTTGGCATTACTTCCTTAAAATCCCTAAATGCTTTTTTGATGGGCGAAAACTATGCCCGCAGCATGGGTATTAATGTGCAAAAAATGCGCTATGTCATCATTACAGCCACCGGAATCCTTGCGGGTAGTATTACCGCATTTGCCGGCCCCATTGCTTTTGTAGGGCTCGCGGTTCCTCATTTAGCACGTCAACTTTTTCGTACTACCGATCATAAAATCCTGTTTCCCGCCGTTGCGATGTACGGTGCCATTTTAATGTTGCTGTGCGACACCCTAGCGCAATGGCCCAATTCGGCAAACGTACTACCTATAAACGCTATTACCTCCATTATTGGGGCACCTGTAGTGATCTGGCTATTGGTTCGGAAAAGAAAGATGCTCTTTTAATTTTAACTAATTTTGAATTTAAAAACATAACGTATTAAGACTAAAAAACCAAATACCGCCCTAAACGCTGAAAAGCTTGTCGTTGGCTACCGATCCGGTCGGCAATCAACCGCTGTGGGCTGTGCGCTTAATTTTTCGGTGTGCTCGGGCGAGCTCATGGCCATTGTAGGCATTAACGGCATAGGCAAATCTACCTTGCTCCGAACTTTGGGCAATGTACAGCCCAAATTGTCGGGTTCTATACATGTCGATGACACACCAATTGAGCACTATTCGCAGGCGCAATTAGCTCAAAAAATTAGTGTAGTGCTCACGGAACCTTTAGCTTCTAAAAATATGACCGTATGGGAATTGGTGGCTCTTGGAAGGCAGCCTTACACCAACTGGATCGGTAACCTTTCGGCAAATGATATCCATAAGATAAACGACGCACTGGCATTGGTTGAAATTATGCCCTTAAAAGAGCGCCCTTGTTATGAACTCAGCGATGGGCAATTGCAGCGAACCTTAATCGCTAGAGCTTTAGCACAAGATACCTCCATCATGCTTTTAGATGAGCCCACTACACATTTAGACCTGTACCACAAGGCGCATGTTTTAACACTCCTAAAATCAATTGCACACCAAACCCAAAAAGCCATACTTTTTACAACACATGAAATTGACCTTGCCATACAACTCTGCGATACCATGCTACTAATGGAAAAGGACACTATGCATTTTGGGCAACCCTGCGAGCTCATCGCATCCAAAACCTTTGAATCAATTTTTCCTGAAGACACCATACAATTTGATGCCACTACAGGCTCTTTTCGCATAATAAAGTAGTACGCTCATTCCTTTAAAATTAAAACAATCCTTTATCTTTACTTCCAACAATTGTACAAAATGGAAGGAATAATAATTAACATCATTGTAGGAATACTTTTTCTTACGCTGGGCTATTTTTTAGGCAATTACATTCAAACCCTAAAAACAAAATCTACCCAAAGTACCCTCTTGGAACGCGAAAGTCAGCTCCAAAAAAGGTTGGCGCACATGGAGGAAAGACTATTAGCTTCCGCAGATAAAGAAAAAGCCTTACAGGATGAAAAAGAGCAACTGGGAAATCAAATTGTCCGTTATCAAGCCGACTTAGAGAATTTGGTTTTGAAAAACAAGGAACAAAAAGAAGAGGTAGAAAAGATACAGGAAAAGTTTACCAAAGAATTCGAGAATTTAGCGAATAAGATTCTGGATGAAAAAAGTTCCAAATTCACCGAACAGAACAAAGAAAATATTAAAAATATTCTTACGCCCTTGCAAGAGAAGATACAGCTCTTCGAAAAGAAAGTGGAAGACAGCCAAAAGGAGAGTGTTGGCATGCATTCTGCATTAAAAGAGCAACTGGCCAATTTACATGCCCAAAATCTAAAAATTACACAGGAGGCCGAAAATTTAACGAAAGCCTTAAAAGGAGATAGTAAAATACAGGGAAATTGGGGAGAGTTGGTGTTAGAACGTGTTTTGGAAAAATCGGGATTAGTAAAAGATCGCGAATATACTGTGCAACAAAGCTTTACGAGACCCGACGGTACTCGGGTACTTCCCGACGTTATTATTCATCTGCCCGACGGCAAAAAAATGATCGTAGATTCCAAAGTATCGCTCACCGATTATGAGCGTTTTGTAAATGCAGAAGATGAGTTTAAGGACAAATTTTTGAAGGATCACATTACTTCCTTACGTAGGCATGTAGACCAGTTATCTGCCAAAAAATATGAAGACTTGTACGAAATGGAGAGTCCGGATTTTGTGTTGATGTTTGTACCCATAGAACCCGCTTTTGCCATAGCGATAAACAACGACAGTAGTTTGTACAATAAGGCGTTTGAGCAAAATATCATTATTGTAACCCCCACTACCCTTTTGGCTACCTTGCGTACCATAGATAGTATGTGGAATAATGAAAAACAACAGCGGAATGCCATGGAAATTGCTCGCCAAGCCGGAGCCTTATACGACAAGTTTGAAGGATTTGTAACAGACCTTACCAAGGTGGGTAAAAAAATGGACGAAGCAAAAACAGAATACCGTGGTGCCATGAACAAATTGATCGAAGGAAAAGGTAATATTGTAAGTAGTATAGAACGACTAAAAAAGATGGGAGCCAAAGCAAAAAAATCGATTCCCGAAGCCATTTTAAACAGGGCGGACAAAGATGATTAAATAGAATTGGATATGTAATGTTGGTTGATGGTTGTTCGTTGTTCGTTGATGGTTGTTCGTTGCTAGTTGTTGGTTGTAAGAGAATGTGAAGGGAGATAGAATATGAAACCATCAATTGTAAACTATCCACTAAAAATTGTAAATAATGTAGTTGCAAAAGCTGTTGTTACGACAAGATTTAGATGCACATAGGGAATGGTCCTTTAGAGCGGGAGATATCAAAAATGTAGAAATATAAACCAAAAGTTATAAAAAACGGAAAAGCCACTTAATAAGACCATCCTTCCGGTATTAAAATCATAAAATCACCCTCAACAAACAACCATCATGAAAAAAGTAGTATTGCTCATCGCAACGAGTCTCATAGCCCTTTTAGCCTTGTATTATGCCTTTGTATATTATGTGCCCTATAGCACAGGCGTACGTTCGGGTGAGTTGATAAAGATTAGCCACAAAGGCGTATTAGCAAAAACCTGGGAAGGCGAAATTAGTCAGGGCATCTCCGGTGCGCAGATTTTTGCCTTTTCTGTGTTAGATAAAGATACCGAAGTCATAAATAATTTAAAAAAATATCAAGGTTCTTATGTGAAGCTCGACTATATAGAGAGGTACACCACTTTTTTTTGGTTGGGTGATACCAATTATTTTATAACCCATGTGGAACAAGAAAAATCACCACATTTTAGATAAAAATATTGCTGTATGAACAATTTTAAGTCGGCCAAAGAATCTCGTGTTAGCATCACAGAATTGATGCTACCCGCACATTCTAACTTTAGTGGCAAAATACACGGAGGTTATATTTTAAACCTCATGGATCAAATTGCATTTGCCTGTGCTTCTAAACATTCCCGAAGTTATTGCGTTACCGCATCGGTGAATAAAGTCGATTTTCTGAACCCTATTGAAGTGGGCGAGTTAGTAACTTTGAGAGCCATGGTAAATTACACCGGGAAGACCTCTATGGTCGTAGGTGTTCGGGTAGATTCCGAAAACATAACCACCGGAG
This sequence comes from Aurantibrevibacter litoralis, assembly GCF_034651555.1. Lineage (NCBI taxonomy): Bacteria > Pseudomonadati > Bacteroidota > Flavobacteriia > Flavobacteriales > Flavobacteriaceae > Aurantibrevibacter > Aurantibrevibacter litoralis. The sequence goes on from NZ_JAYEEQ010000015.1 coordinate 42,370, forward strand.
AACGAAAACATTGCAACTCTTCCTATTTTACCATGGTCGCCAAAGATCCCAATGGTAAAAACATTCCGGTACCCGGACTTATTTTAGAAGATCGTCAAGGGGTACGGAGGTTTGCCCGAAGTATGCAACGTAAAGATGAGGCCAAACAACGAAGCACACGCTTTGACACTAACAAATTTCAGTTAGATGCGCATATACAAGCGCTGCATTCCGAAAATGTAACGCTCGACCTCAAGTAAGTTCTCGTGCCGCATCCGTATCTAAAAACCAAATAAGGTTTTGGGAGGAAGGCGCTACCAAAGAAGCAGGGTACGTCTTAAAATCTCCTTTTTGTTGCAGTATTTCTCTAACTTTTTGCGACTTTCCGGCACCTGTCACCAAAAAGACCACAGATTGGGCATTGTTAATAATTGATCCTGTAAGAGTGATTCGCTTTTGACCGGAGGTTGGATGTTCGGCAACCGCACAAAAAGTAGTTTCATCCCATAAATGAATATTGTGCGGAAAGATAGAAGCGGTGTGTCCGTCATCGCCCATACCCAAAATAACCAAATCAAATTGTGGTACCCCATTGCTGTAAGGCAATTCTTTTTCTAAAAGCGCAGCATAGGAAGCGGCCTCCAACTCTGGCGTATTTTCACCTTTTATTCTAAAGATGTTTTCTTTGGGAATATCAATTTTCGACACTAAATGCGTCACAGTCATTTTATAGTTACTTTCATCATCATTGGGAGGCACGCAGCGTTCATCTCCCCAATACAAATAAATTTTAGACCAATCGATACCCGATTTATAGGTGGAGGCCAACACGTCAAAAACAATTTTAGGTGTACTACCTCCAGATAGTGCAATATGAACCTTTTGACGAGTCGCTACAAAGGCCTTAAGATATTCTGAAAAATGGATGGCAACCGCCTCTTTAGAATCGTAAATTTTTACCTCCATTGTTTTTTATTAACACAATACACAAAAGCCGGAATCATCGGTCAAAAGTTCGCCTGGATTGCGCCAGGTGTACCCGTTATCCATTAATTCATCGGCGTTTTTAGGTCCCCAAACGCCCGCAGAATAGCCGTAGGTCCTCACATCGGTACCATTCTCCCAATACTTTAGAATAGGATCAACAAACTCCCATGCGGCTTCTACTTCATCAGACCTGGCATATAAGGTAGCATCGCCTTGCATCGCATCGAGCAGAAGACGCTCGTAGGCTTCCATAATATTGGAGTCCGCCAAACTAGAATAGTTAAAATCCAGATTTGCACGTTCTACTTTAAAGCCTTGACCGGGCACCTTTACGCCGAATTTTATAAGAATACCCTCGTCTGGTTGTATGCGTATTACCAGTTTATTGTCCTTATTAAGTACATCTGCATCACTAAAAATATGATGATGCGGCGATTTAAAATGAATAACCACTTCGGTAACCTTGGTTGGCATTCGCTTTGCGGTGCGCACAAAAAACGGAACATCTTTCCACCGCCAATTGTCTACAAAAAACTTAATGGCCGCATAGGTTTCCGTTTTAGACTCCGGATCTACACCCTCTTCCTCACGGTAGCCTTTCACCTTTTCCCCATTAATAACCGATGCCACATACTGTGCGCGTATGGTATTATCGTAAAGTGTTTTTTCGTCTGTCATAATCTTTAAAGACTTCAGGGCTTTTACCTTCTCATTTCGTATATCTTCGGCCTTTGCGCTAATTGGTGGTTCCATAACAACCAAAGACACAATCTGTAACAGGTGGTTTTGAAACATATCTCGCAATGCCCCGGATTTGTCGTAATAGCCGCCGCGCTTTTCCACGCCTACACTTTCTGCATTGGTAATTTCTACATGTTGTATATAATTTCGATTCCACAGAGGTTCAAAAATACTGTTAGAAAAACGTGTCACTAATAAATTCTGTACCGTTTCTTTACCCAAATAATGATCTATTCTGTAAATCTGAGGCTCCTCAAAATAACGGTGCAACCCATGATTTAGTTCTTGTGCAGTTTTTAGACTGTAGCCAAAAGGTTTTTCCACAATAAGCCGTTTCCAGCCTTTAGACTCATTGTTCAAATTTTCTGCTGCAAGATTTTTGGCAATTGTCTCGTATAAATTAGGCGGGGTAGATAGGTAAAAAATATAATTATGATCTGTTTGAAATTTTTTGTTGAGATCCGAAATGCGCGTAGCAAGCTTATCGAAGCGAACGTCATAACCCTCCCCTAAATCCTGATAAAAGAGTTTATCTGCAAAGGTATTTATAAAATCGTCTGCCTTATCTTTTAGATCATCCTTTAAATACATACTTTCTAAGACTACTTTTTTACGAAATTCCCCATCTGTAAGATTACTTCGGCTGGTACCTAATACCACAAAATGTTCCGGAAGATGCCCGCCTTTGTACAAATTGTACAATGCAGGAATCAATTTTCTGGCCGTAAGATCTCCGGAGGCTCCAAATATGACCAGCATTTGGTTCGTTGTTTTAGGTTTATTCATGTATGTTTTGCCTATTTTAGGATTTGTTATACGATTAAAAGCATGTATTTTATGGCGCTAAAAAATTTTATGGTAATTTTGATCAAGCTAAATAATACGGCACTAAGATACTATTAATTTCATTTTTAGTACGTACAAACGGGTCGTGATTATCCTATAGCATCATCGATTTAAAAAACAAATATTCTTATGGAACAAAAAACCTATGATTTTGGACTTATTGGTCTTGGCGTAATGGGGCGAAATTTTATTTTAAATGTGGTTGATAATCAATTTACGGCGTTTGGCCACGATAGGGATGCCGAAAAGGTACAAGCCCTTATTGCCGAAGGCGGGGATGAAACCAAAGTAAATGCTACTACAGACGTTAAAACCTTTGTGCAAGCGCTATCGAAGCCTAGAAAAATTATGTTATTAGTTCCTGCCGGAAAAATTGTAGACAATGTCATTGAAGGCTTAGTGCCATTTTTAGACGAAGATGATATTATTATAGATGGGGGCAATTCCTTTTTTACAGATACCGACCGAAGGGAAAGTTATTTAAAAACAAAAAAAATAAACTTCTTTGGTGCCGGAGTTTCTGGAGGTGCCGATGGTGCCAGAAAGGGTCCGAGTATTATGCCGGGAGGATCTAAAACAGCCTATAAAGAAGTACAGCCCATTTTTGAAGCCGTGTCCGCAAAATTTAATGGCGAACCCTGTGTGGCCTATTTGGGGCCAAAATCGGCCGGAAATTATGTAAAAATGGTGCATAATGGCATTGAATATGGCCTTATGCAGCTCATTTCAGAAATGTACGATGTGCTTAAAAAATGTGGGGTAGACCCTGTGGCATTACAAGAGGCTTTTGCATTATGGAATCAAGGACGATTACAGTCCTTTTTAGTGGAAATTACCGCTGAAATTTTAAAACAAAAAGATGATAAAGGTGAAGGATTGCTGGTGGATAAAATTTTAGACAAAGCCAAACAAAAAGGAACCGGGAAATGGACGTCGCAAAACGCTATGGATCTTGGTATTCCCATCCCCACTATTGATGTGGCAGTTAGCATGCGCGAAATCTCTGCGCTAAAAGACGAGCGCGTTCAAGCTGATGCGCTGTATGACAGACCTGTTCCTGCAGCAATGGATAAAACAGAAGTGCTGGAACTAGCGGAAGAGGCCTTATATTTTGCCTACATTATTACGTATGCCCAAGGGCTGCACCAATTAGAAAGTGCTTCTAAAGAATATGGGTATGATTTAGATCTTGCAGTGATTGCCAAAATATGGCGTGCGGGTTGCATTATACGTGCCAGCTTGTTAGAAGATATAGCTGAGGCGTATTCCTCAAATAAAAATTTGCCAAACCTATTGTTGGATACACAATTTGTACGCAAAGTGCAATCAACAGTAAACGCAGCTCGTAAAATGGTAGCTTATGCCGCCACCAACGGTGTTCCGGTGGCCGCACTATCAAATGCATTAACCTATTTCGATGCCTATACCTCTGCACGACTACCATTGAATCTTATACAAGCACAACGCGATCATTTTGGATCGCACACCTACGAACGAACCGATAGAGAAGGCATTTTTCATACGGAATGGGGTTCATAAATCAGCGGTTGGCTGTGCGCATTTAGGTATCAAGAATAAAGAATTTCATAAAACTGACGATCCCCGAGACAAGCCGTAGGGGTACTCCTTCGATAAATGCCCTAGTGTGTTTATAGAAGTGCTTAGGGTAGGTTTGGCCAGTTTCATTTTCACCTGAAGGTCAAAACCGAAATTCATTATTTCACCTCACCAGAAACTGCCAATAGAAGTTTCGACCGCTCCAAAGGAGTGGTGGATACGGAAACCCTGAGGCTTGCCTCGTGCAATTCTTTAGATTAAAGAGAACATTTTTATCTAAATTTGCTTTATGAGAGTAGTTGACCGAAGAATTGAAGACTTAAAAAGACTTTGTACAATGTACCATGTGGAAAAAATGTATCTATTTGGCTCGGCGCTAAGTTCTAACTTCAATAAAGAAAGTGATATTGACCTTCTTGTAAAATTTAAATTCATTGAGTTGTCAAAGTATTTAGATAATTATATGGATTTCAAAGAGAATTTAGAACAGCTATTTGGGCGTAAAGTGGACTTAGTTGAAGAACAAACTTTAAGAAACCCGATTTTAATAAACGCCATAAACAAATCTAAAGAGCTTATTTATGGATGAAAGAATTCTTAAATGGCTTTACGATATTAAAATGAGTATTGAAGAAATTGACAGCTTTTTTATAGCTGAAGAAAAAGATTTTTTTAAATACAAGAATAATGTGATGCTTAAAAGAGCAGTCGAAAGAAATCTTGAGATTATCGGAGAAGCAGTAAACCGCATTATAACTCGTGACACTAGTTTTGCTACAAAAATTAGCAATTCAAAAGCAATTATTGGATTAAGAAATCAAGTCATCCATGCTTATGACAATATTTCGAATGAGAATATTTGGTCTATCCTGACAAACCATCTTCCAAAATTAAAATTGGAAGTAGCGCTATTAATTAAAGAGAACGAAAAATAAAGGTATCTTCTGTTGGTTGGGTAGTTAGCCATACAGAACCGGATTATATGATGCGTGACGGCTTGTTACAAGATATAGCTGAAGCGTATTCCACAAATAAAAATTTGCCAAACCTATTGTTGGATACACAATTTGTACGCAAAGTGCAATCAACAGTAAACGCAGCTCGTAAAATGGTAGCTTATGCCGCCACCAACGGTGTTCCGGTGGCCGCACTATCAAATGCATTAACCTATTTCGATGCCTATACCTCTGCACGACTACCATTGAATCTTATACAAGCACAACGCGATCATTTTGGATCGCACACCTACGAACGAACCTATAGAGAAGGCATTTTTCATACGGAATGGGGCAGTTAATCTAGACCCTTTTACCTTAAAAAAAGGGCTATTTCGTGTTTAAAATAGCCCTTTTTACTACGTTGACACCTTAGTTATTTACTCAAGTACATCTTCCTTCTGGCATATAGATTGTAAAATTCATCGTCCTTTAAACTATCAATAAAAAGGATACTTTCGCCCGTACTTTTCATTTCGGGCCCTAGGTTTTTATTTACGTTAGGAAACTTATTAAAGGAAAACACAGGCTGTTTTATGGCATAACCTTCCAATTGCGGATTAAAGGTAAAATCCTTTACCTTCTTTTCTCCAAGCATTACTTTGGTGGCATAATTCACATAAGGTTCTTTATAGGCTTTAGAAATAAAAGGCACAGTTCGCGAGGCTCTGGGGTTGGCTTCAATGATATAAACCATATCATCTTTTATGGCAAACTGGATATTGATAAGACCTACTGTTCGCAAAGCCAAAGCGATTTTTTTGGTATGGTCTTTTATTTGTTGCATTACAAATTCACCCAAATTAAATGGCGGTAGTGTGGCATTAGAGTCTCCCGAATGAATACCACAAGGCTCTATGTGTTCCATGATGCCAATAATGTAAACATCTTCCCCGTCGCAAATGGCATCGGCCTCTGCTTCAATGGCACCATCTAAGTAATGATCTAACAATAATTTGTTATTGGGTATTTTATGTAGCAAGTCTACCACATGAGCTTCTAGTTCTTCTCTATTGATTACGATTTTCATGCCCTGCCCGCCCAGCACGTATGAAGGTCTTACCAAGAGCGGAAATCCCAAACGATCTGAAAGTGTTAATGCCTCATCGGCTGTTTCGGCCACTCCAAATTCGGGGTAAGGGATGTCATTATCCTTTAGAAGTTTAGAAAAACTTCCACGATCTTCTGCCAAATCTAATGCTTGAAAACTGGTGCCTATAATTTTAATACCGTATTTATCTAGTTTCTCGGCCAATTTTAGTGCTGTTTGTCCGCCGAGCTGCACAATAACTCCTTCTGGTTTCTCGTGCTTAATGATATCATAAATATGTTCCCAAAAAACAGGTTCAAAGTAAAGTTTGTCCGAAATATCAAAATCTGTGGAAACCGTTTCGGGGTTACAATTGATCATAATAGTTTCGTAACCGCATTCTGCGGCAGCCAATACGCCATGCACGCAACAATAATCAAACTCTATCCCCTGCCCTATTCTATTAGGCCCCGAGCCTAGAACCACAATTTTCTTTTTATCGGTAACTGTACTATCATTGGCCACATAGCGCTTTCCTTCTGGGGTTTCAATTTCGGCCTCAAAAGTAGAATAGTAATAGGGGGTCATCGCCTTAAATTCTGCCGCACAGGTATCCACCAATTTAAAAACCCTGTTTATTCCTAAAGCAGAACGCTTGTTGTGTACTTCACTTTCATAACAATCGAGCATATGTGCAATCTGCCGGTCGGCAAATCCCTTTTGTTTCGCTTCAAGTAAAAGATCATAAGGAACGGTATCTACCGTATATTTTGAAATTTCCTTCTCTAAAAAGTGTAGTTCTTCATATTGCCTTAGAAACCACATATCTATTTTTGTAATATCGTGAATGCGGCTCAGTGGAATTCCCATCTGAATAGCATCATAAATCACAAAAACCCTATCCCAACTCGGAATTGTGAGTTTACTGATAATTTGGTCATACTCTTTGTATCCTTTACCATCTGCCCCCAAACCGTTCCGTTTAATCTCTAAAGATTGAGTGGCTTTGTGTAAGGCTTCTTGAAACGAGCGGCCAATGCCCATTACTTCACCCACCGATTTCATTTGCAGGCCTAAGGTACGGTCCGAACCTTCGAATTTATCAAAGTTCCATCGCGGAATTTTTACGATTACATAATCTAAAGTAGGCTCAAATAAGGCCGAAGTAAGTTTCGTTATTTGGTTGCCTAGTTCGTTAAGATGGTATCCTATGGCGAGTTTGGCGGCAATTTTAGCTATGGGATATCCTGTAGCTTTAGAGGCCAAAGCCGACGAACGGGAAACTCTGGGATTAATCTCTATGGCGATGATGTCTTCCTGATCATCCGGACTTACAGCAAACTGTACATTGCATCCACCGGCAAAATCTCCAATACTCCGCATCATTTTAATTGCCATGTCGCGCATCTTTTGAAAGGTAACATCGGATAGCGTCATGGCAGGCGCCACGGTTATAGAGTCGCCCGTATGAATACCCATGGGATCCATATTTTCTATGGTACAAATAATGACCACATTGTCATTCTTATCGCGTAAGAGTTCTAGTTCATATTCTTTCCAACCCATTAAGGCCTTATCTATCATAACCTCATGAATTGGTGATATTTCTAATCCACGACTCAGCAACTCATCAAAATCTTCTGCCCTGTACACAATGGATGCCCCTGCGCCACCCAAGGTATACGACGCTCTAATTACGAGTGGAAATCCAAATTCTTGTGCAATTTCCTTCCCTTTGAGAAAGGAAGTGGCTGTAGCTTGTGGTGCCATGCCAATCCCTATTTTTAACATAAGTTCGCGAAACTTCTCCCGATCTTCTGTAATATTAATGGCATTGATATCTACCCCAATAAGTTTCACATTAAAATCCTTCCATATTCCCTTTTCATCCGCTTCAATACACAAGTTTAGTGCCGTTTGCCCACCCATGGTAGGCAATACTGCATCAATTTCGGGATGCAACTTCAAAATTTCGATAATGGATTTGGTGGTCAACGGTTTTAAGTACACATGATCGGCCATCGTTGGATCCGTCATAATAGTCGCCGGATTACTATTAATGAGCACGGTCTTAATTCCATCTTCCCGCAGCGAACGCAAAGCCTGGGTACCGGCATAATCAAACTCACAGGCCTGCCCAATGACAATAGGACCAGAACCAATAATTAAAATGGACTTTAAATCTTCTCTTTTTGGCATTTTACGAAATACTTGAATATTAAAAAATTAGTGAACAAAAAAAAGGTGCTACTTTTAAAAAAGTAACACCTCGCTATTTCTAAAAAATACAATCATTATTTTTTGTGTCGCCCTTCAGAAGATACGGTTAGCTTTTTTCTTCCCTTTGCTCTTCTTCTTGCAAGAACTTTTCTACCATTAGCAGTAGCCATACGTTCCCTAAATCCATGCTTATTTTTTCTCTTCCTTTTTGATGGCTGATATGTTCTCTTCATTACTGAAACTATTTTACGTGCTTAAAATCGGATTTTTCAAACTCTACGAAAACTATCGCAAAACTGGGCGCAAATATACAAAGACTTTTTGCTTTGGCAAATCTAAATTTAAAAATATTGTGGATTGTTTTTATTACTTTTGTGGCGACTTAAAACGAGTGCGTTACACCCATGAAAAACATTGTTATCTTTCTATTTGGCCTGTTTTTACCTTGTTTTTTTTATGGCCAAACGCTACTAGAGTATCGACTTAAAATTGGGGATGTTTTTGTTTTACACCAAAATGCGAAACAACGCATTACACAAACTATAGGAGATACCGAACAGATCATTACCAATACTCTAGAGGGTGTATTTCAATTAAAAGTTATTGATAAGCAAGAAGATCAGTTTGTTTTAGAGCTCAAGTTTAATGACTTAAAATTACATATTTCTTCAAATTTATTAGGTGAACTTCTGGCCGTCAATGCAAAGGAAGTTCATGAAGGTGACATTTCGTCTAAAATGTACCATTCCTTATTAAACAGTCCTGTAAAACTCTTTCTTGCGAAAAACGGGGATATTCTCCAAGTTAGCGGAGGAGACAAATTGGTGTCAAAAATGGTTCAAGCCGCTGAAATTGAGGATGCATTATCATTAGATATTCTTAAAAACACTTTGGAAAATGACTTCGGATCTAAAGCCTTGTCTGATAGTTATGAGCAAATGACCTTCATCTATCCCACCACGCCCATAAAGGTGGGTGATACTTGGGTTAACTATTATGATGGCAAACTCCATTCAAAAAACACATGGAAGCTTGAAGATTTAACCGCATCTAACGCCACCATTTTAGGGGAAGCTGAGGTCGTAATGACTTTAAAAGAAAACACCATGTCCATGGAACTCAATGGCCATCAAGAAACAGAAATAAAAACAAACACAGCAAACGGCTTTTTAAAAACGATGAAGGTTTCAGGGACCTACAGCGGTATCTCTAAAGATCTAAACTCGAACGAAGAAATTCCAACCACGATAACCTCACAAATTACCTACGAATTATTAAATACAACTCATGTTTCACAAAATTTTTAAACTAATCATCGCGGGATTGCTTATTGCATATGCCGTTTATCAATTTATAGACGGCAATGTCGGCAATGGCATTTTTCTTATTCTATTGTCACTTATTTTTATTTTCTTATACTTTAGAAATGAAATTATATTGCTAGCTTTCCTTAAAATGCGCAAACAAGATTTGGACGGAACCAAAAAATGGTTAGATCGCATTAAAAATCCGGAAGCCGCCCTTACGGTAAAACAACAAGGGTATTTTAACTACCTGCACGGTATAATACATTCGCAGACCAATCTTTCGCAAGCCGAAAAATTCTTTAAGAAGGCACTAAAACTAGGCCTCAGTATGGATTATGATGTGGCTATGGCGAAGTTAAGTTTAGCAGGAATTGCGATGCAAAAGCGACGAAAAAGAGAAGCGACTACCCTGCTTAATGAAGCCAAGAAATTAGACAAACAGAATATGCTTACCGAACAAATTAAAATGATGCAACAGCAGATGAAAAAAATCTAATCGTTGTGCGCCCTCATCATTTATTTAGACATTACATAATATCCTTTATTTGGGATTTGGAGTGTGTATTTTTTCCCGGAAGCATTGTTTAAATGAGGCTCTCTAAGCCATGGATTATGGCGCTTTAGAATTTTATAATTGATCTCATAGGTGTTGGCAAAATCGGCAAAATTAGATACAGGTTCCGATACTTCTACTGTAAAGGTCGGCACTTCAGGATAAAAATCTTTCTGTTCTAAATGAAACCCGTATTTTTCCGGATTAGAAATAATTTCCTTAATAGCCAAGATTCTAAACACATAACGGCCGGTTTCTTCTCCTAATAAAAGATCGTAATAATCATCTGCTTTCTGAATTCCCATATATTTGGCCACACCTGCTGGTCCCGCATTATAAGCGGCGGCGGCCATGGTCCAATTTCCAAACCTTTTTTTAGAATTTTGCAAGTATTTACAGGCTACTTCGGTACTTTTTTCCACATGATACCGCTCATCTACATTCTGATTCACCTCAAGCCCATAATCTCTGGCCGTTTCCTTCATTATCTGCCAAAAACCGGTAGCTCCGGCAGGAGAAATTGCATTGGTTAACCCACTTTCGGCGACGGCCAAATACTTAAAGTCGTCGGGAATACCATTTTTTTTCAAAATAGGTTCTATAATTGGAAAATATTTTTGAGCTCTTTTAATCAACAAAACCGCATTGGATTGCCAATAGGTATTTACTAAAAATTCCCGGTCTAGTCGTTCCATTATTTCCGGATCATTTACCGGCACCGTTTCCCCGGCGAAATTGAGATTGGAAGGGATTTCAATTGCCGTTATTCTATACCCAACAGGGTCTGTATCTACCGAATCTTTCGTTTTGGTGATGCCATTTAGTTCATCACCATCCTTCCTGTCCAGTGTTACTGCGAAAACCAAGGTGCTAATGACAAACAACACCCCTAGAAACATCAATATATTTTTAAAAAACTGCATATTACATATGGATTAATTACCCTCAAAGGTATTAAATACTACTACGATTCTAAAATAATTGTGGGCAAGTGTTCATTAAACCACCTAAACCGATGAATAATCATGGTGTGGGTTCCGTTTTCTACCAGAATACAATGCGTTATGTTGGTTATAGGAAATACGGCATCTTTAGCTCCGTGGATGTGAATGGTATGTGCCATAGGTTCTTTTTGAGACCAATTTATGGTTTGATCTATAGCCCAATCCAAATACCGCTTATCCCTAATGGAAAGATATTGTTCATACAATTTTAATCTTTTGGTCACTGTTTCTCCAAAGGCGTATTTGGCTAAAAACTCCACATTATGCACTAGCCCGGTAGGCAATAATTTGTGAATTCGGGTGTATTTTGCAAAAACCATTCGTTTAGGAAGTTCACTTCGCTTTTTTATACTCGATATGATGATTACTTTTTGCACCTTAATCCATTTTGCCATTTCCTGAACCAAAAGTCCTCCAAAAGAGACCCCTACCAACACGGGGTTTTCGTGCAGCACCTTTTTACACATCGCTCTTGCATAGGTGCAAAGGTCTTGACCTTGTTCTGGAATTACCCAATCCAAAAAATGCATCTCAAATTGTAATTCCGGTAATGAAATTTTACTGAATATAGTACTATTAGCAGCCATACCGGGCATAAAATACACATGAATTTTCTGAGATGGTCTCATTTTTAGAACGCGCTATTTAGGTAGGAATTTAGCATTTAATTTACTATCTTTGTCCTCTTTGCTCAAAATACAGTCCTTTCTTTTGAAACTTTGGCAAAAATGGGTAGAAACCGATCCAATTTCGGAACGATTGTGATCTCTATGAACATGAAAATCTAAAATCAAACTATAATGAATGAATTAGAAATTAAGGACAATAGCTTTTTGCGTCAATTTGAAACCAAAATTGATGGCCATTTGGCAAAAATTGAGTATTCGTCTCAAGAACGCAAAGTGTTTTTGACAAAATTAGTCATTCCCGAAGAAATTGAACAACCCGGTTTTAAAGAAGATTTTATAACCGCCGTTCTTATGCTTATTCAAGAAAGAAAGTTAAGAGTAGTGCCAACTAGCCCACAAATTGCCGGATTCTTAAGGAAAAACAGGCAATACAAAGAAATGCTTCCTGTAGGGATCCGTATTTAAGGACAAGCTATCGTAATTTGCAAATTACATATGTCCCGCCCTTTGGCGGGATTTTTTTATACGACCGCTTCGCGAGCCACGAACGCAAAACGCACTAAGCCATCCGCATCAATATCACCAAGTGTCACGGTATGAAGCGTATTTACTAATGCCGGATTCCACGGTGCTTTAACCTTTACATAATTTTCGGTAAACCCATAAATATACCCCTCTTTGTTGGCATCCTCAAATAAAACTGTTCGCCGACTGCCGAGTTGACTTTCATAGAACGCCCTTCTTTTTTTAACCGACAGTCCACGAAGTAATTTACTGCGTTTTTGTCTTATTTTTAAAGGTACCACATCTTTCATAAGCGCCGCCGGGGTATTATCTCGTTCGGAATAGGTGAAAACATGCAAATAGGAGATATCCAATTCATTCAAAAAATGATAGGTTTCTAAAAACTCGGCATCGGTTTCTCCGGGAAAGCCAACAATGACATCAACCCCAATGCACGCATGTGGCATTACTGCTTTTATCTTGGCCACTCGTTCCCGGTACAAATCTCTTAAGTAGCGTCTTCGCATTTGTTTTAAAATTGTATCGCTACCGCTTTGTAGGGGAATATGAAAATGAGGTACAAAAGCCTTGCTCGTAGCCACAAAATCGATGGTTTCATTTTTTAATAAATTGGGTTCTATAGACGAAATACGTAGTCTACTAATTCCTTGTACTTTATCTAAGGCCTGTATCAGTTCTAAAAAAGTATGTTCGTGAGTTTTATTACCAAATTCTCCTTTGCCATAATCGCCAATATTTACTCCGGTAAGTACAATTTCCTTTATACCTTTTTTGGATATTTCTGTTGCATTAGCCAAAACACTATCTAGACTAGCACTTCTAGAAATACCTCGTGCCAAGGGAATAGTACAATACGTGCATTTATAATCGCAACCATCTTGGACTTTTAAAAAAGCTCTAGTTCTGTCCCCAATGGCATACCCTCCGGTGTAAAAATCGACCTCTGCTATTTCGCAAGAGTGCACCTCGCCAAAATCATTTTTAGAAAGGTCGTTAATATAATCGGTAATCTTAAATTTCTCAGAAGCACCCAATACCAAATCTACACCATCTACAGCTGCCAACGCTTCGGGTTGCAATTGGGCATAGCATCCAATAGCGGCAATAAAGGCTTTTGGGTTACTCTTTTGTGCTTGCTTTACTATAGTTTTAAAACGCTTATCTGCATTTTCGGTTACCGAACAGGTATTTATCACATAGATATCTGCTTCGTCGGTAAATGCTACCTTTTCAAATCCTTTAGATTCAAAGCCTCTTGCAATGGTAGATGTTTCCGAAAAATTGAGCTTGCAGCCCAAGGTATAAAATGCTACTTTTTTTGTACTCATATATCTTTGGTAGGCGAAATACCTAATCTTTCTTTTTTAAGGTAGGCAAAGATACATCGTTCATCGCTAATGCCCTTGGCGTAACCGTTTAAATTTGGCTGAGTCCAAACGTAAAAAATTTCTAAGGAGGTCGTTAATAATTGTGCTTCCAAGCTTTGCTTTAGTCGTAATTTCGCCATTTTTTCGTAATTTCAAACACCTCACTAAGAATGCGTTCTTCCTTTTCATCAAATACGACTCCACGCCTGGCCATCATCACCCTAGCCGCTTCAAAAGCTATTTTGAGTTGATAGGTACTGAATCCGGAAGCACCTCCCCAACTGAAGCTGGGTACAAAATTTCTTGGAAACCCGGGTACATAAATATTACAATTCACGCCAATAACCGTTCCCGTATTAAACATTGTATTAATAGCTGTTTTGCTGTGATCGCCCATCATTAATCCGCAAAATTGCAATCCTGTTTGCTCAAATGATTCGGTATCGTAATTCCATAAACGCACTTTAGCGTAATTATTCTTTAAATTAGAATTATTAGAATCGGCACCGATATTGCACCATTCTCCCAAGACTGCATTGCCTAAATACCCTTCATGTCCTTTACTAGAATACCCAAAAATAACCGCATTGCTTATTTCTCCACACACTTTACTATAGGGTCCTATAGTAGTAGCTCCGTAAATTTTGCCTCCCATTTTTACAACGGCTTTCTCGCATAACGCAAAGGCACCCCGAATGAGACTCCCCTCCCAAATTTCGGCATCTTTACCTAAATATATAGGACCTTCTGAAGCGTTTAATATACTGTATTCTACTTTGGCACCTTCCTCTAAAAAGATTCGTTCCGGATGTATGAGGTGATTTGTTTTGGAAATCGTTGCACTTTTCCTGCCGGCAGTTAACAATGTAAAGTCGGCCTCTAAGGCCGCTGCATTTTTAGAAAAAATATCCCATGTATGCCTAAGCTGCATCACCACTTCCTCCCACTGAAAATGACGAAAATTTGAAAAATTATGGGTGTGCTTGACATTTTTACTGTTATAGGCTAAAATTTCATCCTTATAAAAAAGAACTTCGTTTTCGTTTAGCGCGATGATGCGCTGCACCAACGCTGCATTCGGTAAAAAAGACGCATTAATGGCTATGTTTTCCTCTTTCTCCAGAAATGGGAATTTTTCTTCCAAGTAGGCTTCTGTCCATACGGATACGGTTGTCCCTAAATAATGTTGCCATTTTTCTCGAACGGTCAAAATTCCGATGCGTATTTCAGCGACAGGCCTCGTAAAGGTAAATGGCAGTAGCGCATTTCGCACTTTCCCATCGAAGAGAATATAGTTCATGAAGAATTTTTAACAAAAATAAAAAAAGTCACGTCTCATTATGCATTGAGACGTGACTTCCTTACGATTTTTTATACAAAAAACTACTTTTCGAATTTCTTGTACTTGTTCTTAAATTTATCAATTCTACCAGCCGTATCAACCAATTTAGATTTTCCGGTATAAAAAGGGTGCGATGTTCTTGAAATCTCCAGTTTTACCACAGGATAGCTTACCCCATCCACTTCTATTGTCTCTTTTGTATCTGCGGTGGATTTTGTAATGAAAACGTCTTCATTAGACATGTCCTTAAAAGCCACTAATCTATAATTATCCGGGTGTATACCTTTTCTCATGATGCTGCGCTAAAAAATTCAATTATTTTAAGGCTGCAAATTTAACTATTTTTGACTAAACTGCAATTTTATCACCCAAAAAATATAAAGAAAAAATCACTATCTTTTTTGTAACAAAAAAAAGCAAACTACTACATATATGATAACCAACTTTAAACCTCTGTAAAAATGGAAGAAAATCAACCAAAAACCGGAAAATTTGCGCTTACTTTTGGGCTCCTGTTAGGCGGGCTACAAGTGATATTTGGTCTCATGCTTTACTCCATGGACCTCCACTATCAAGGCGGTATGTCTGTAATTGTGGTAAGTATCATAATGTCTTTGGTCTTAATTATCTTGGGACTCCTTCAATTTAAGAAAGCGAATACGGGTCTTCTTAGCTTTGGCCAGGCATTAAAAATTGGCGTAGGCATCTGTCTTATAGGCGGTATTATTGGTCTAATCTACAATGAACTAGTTATGTCTGTCATTGATCCCGATACCCTAACCAAAGCTTTGGAATATCAAAAAGGACAACTTTTAGAAACCACCAAATTAACTAGCGAACAAATTGATGCCCAATTAGAAATGGGTAAAAAATTCTCAACACCATTGATTCGCTTTACTTTAGGTACGCTGTTTAGTATCATTCTTGGATTTTTGTTAACTCTAATTCCTGCTTTGGTGCTTAAAAAGTCAGAAAATCTTAACTAATTTGTACTTTTGAAAAGATTTATCAGAAGTATTCCATGCATTTATCTATTGTAATACCCTTATTAAACGAGGAAGAATCGCTTAAAGAGCTGCATGATTGGATTGTATCGGTGATGCAATCCAATCATTTTTTTTACGAAATTCTTTTCATTGATGATGGTAGCACAGACAATTCTTGGGGTGTAATTACTTCGCTATCCGAAGCCAATAAAAACGTAAAAGGCATTCGTTTTCTTAAAAATTATGGCAAATCGCAAGCATTACACGCCGGCTTTAAAGCCGCTATAGGCGATGTTGTTATTACAATGGATGCCGATTTGCAGGACAATCCTGAAGAAATTCCCGAGCTGTATCGATTAATAAAAGACGAACACTATGATTTGGTTTCGGGCTGGAAAAAGAAACGGTACGACGCCACACTGTCTAAAAATCTACCTTCCAAGCTTTTTAACTGGGCTGCCCGAAAAACTTCGGGAGTACCGCTGCACGATTTTAATTGCGGTTTAAAAGCTTTTAAAAAAGAGGTCATAAAAACGATTGAAGTTTCTGGCGAAATGCATCGGTATATTCCGGTATTGGCTAAAAGCGCCGGTTTTTCCAAAATAGAAGAAAAAGTAGTGCAACACCAAGCGCGGAAATACGGTAAAACCAAATTTGGCATGGATCGATTTATCAATGGCTTTTTAGATCTTATTACCATTTGGTTTCTCTCAACTTTTGGAAAAAGACCCATGCACCTTTTCGGAGCCTTAGGCATTCTCATGTTTGTAGTGGGTTTCGGACTTACCCTTTATTTAGGTATCGATAAGCTTTTCTTGCATCCCACCGCCCGATTATTAACAGACCGTCCTCATTTTTTTATTGCCCTTACCGCCATGCTTATAGGCACACAACTATTTTTAGCAGGCTTTTTGGGCGAAATTTTAGTGCGTTCCCGAAAAGATGAAAATCGATATATCATTAAGGATCAAATTGATGCACATAAAAATGAATTCGTCGTATAATTTTAAAAACAAAACTATACTTTATGGATGAGTTGCTATCCAAAGCCCAAAGTTGGCTTACAGACATTTTCGACAAAGAGACACAAAACGAAGTGGCGGCATTACTTAACGGAAATCCGGAAGAGCTAAAAGATCGCTTTTTTAAGGATTTAGAGTTTGGTACCGGTGGTATGCGTGGCATTATGGGGGTTGGCACCAACAGAATTAATAAATACACGCTAGGAAAAAGCACACAAGGTCTTAGCAATTATCTTAATAAAGTAAATGCCGGGGAACCCATCAAGGTGGTCATTGCGTACGATTGTAGGCACAATAGCAATACGTTAGCCAAAATTGTGGCCAATGTGTTCTCGGCCAACGGCATTCAGGTATTTCTGTTTTCAGAATTACGAACCACTCCCGCCTTGTCTTTTGCGGTACGCGATCTCAATTGCCATGCCGGTATTGTACTAACTGCCTCTCATAATCCGCCAGAATACAATGGGTATAAAGTATATTGGACAGATGGCGGACAGATAGTGCCCCCACAAGACGGAGAAATCATATCAGAAATAAACAACCTGCACTTTAAGGATGTAAAATTTAACCCGAATGCCGATTTAATTACACTCATAGATAAAGAAGCTGATGCGTCATTTATAACTACTTCCGTAAAAAATGGCAGTTTCAATGCCCCCGGAAAAGAAAATTTTAAAATTGTGTTTACTTCGCTTCACGGCACTTCCATTACTGCCGTGCCCGAAGTGCTCCAAAAAGCCGGCTATACCCATGTAACTATTATTGAAGAGCAGGCTAAGCCAGATGGCAATTTCCCGACAGTAATCTCTCCCAATCCCGAAGAACCGGAAGCCTTGGAAATAGCTATTAAAAAAGCAGAGGAAATAGGAGCCGATATGGTTATAGGTACAGACCCGGACGGAGATCGTCTCGGTATTGCCGTGCGGAACCTAGACGGAGATATGGAGTTGCTTAATGGCAACCAAACCATGGTACTGATGACCCGATTTTTATTGGAAGAACAACAAAAAAAAGGGTTTCAGGGTAACGAATTTATCGCATCAACCATAGTTTCTACGCCCATGATGGCTCGTTTGGCCGAAGCCTACGGTGTAGCTTATAAATCTGCATTAACCGGATTTAAATGGATTGCCAAAATGGTAAAAGATTTTCCGGAACAACGATTTATTGGGGGAGGCGAAGAAAGTTTTGGCTATATGGTGGGCGATTTTGTGCGCGATAAAGACGCTGTTACAGCTACCCTGTTGGCCTGCGAAATTGGGGCAAGTGCAAAAGCACGCGGAAGTTCGTTTTACCAGGATTTAATAGACTGTTATGTGGATTTTGGTTTTTATAAAGAAAAGTTGATTTCCCTTACCAAAAAAGGAATAAGTGGCGCAGCGGATATTAAACAAATGATGATCGATTTTAAGGAAAATCCGGTAAAAACTATTGACGGTTCTAAGGTGGTAGTGGTAGAAGACTATAATACGGCTACATCAACAAACCTTCTTACAGGAGCTATTAGTCCCATCCACTTACCTAAATCTAACGTGATCATATTGGTTACCGAAGATGGCACCCGAATGGCCGCTCGTCCTAGCGGAACAGAACCCAAAATAAAATTTTATTTCAGTATCAATGCGCCGCTACATACACGAGAAAATTTTAAAAAAGTAGCTGCTGAGTTGGATGCCAAAATAGACAGAATCCTCAGTGAACTCAAATTAAATTAATGAATTATTTTAAGAAGATTCTTCGTTTTGCCAAACCTTATAAAAAATACGGTTATCTCAATATTTTTTTTAACATTCTATACGCCCTTTTTAGTTCCTTGTCTTTTGCAGCCTTGATCCCGATGCTCGACGTCCTTTTTGATCAATCTAAAAAAGTCTTTCAAGCACCTGAGTACACTTCCCTAGGGCACATAAAAGACTATCTGCAAGACTATGCCAGTTTCTTGGTAACCTCCTATGCGGCAGACGATGAAATGAAGGCGTTGGTTTTGGTTATAAGTTTGGTGTTGGCGCTGTTTCTCTTAAAAAACATTTTCAATTATTTGGCCATGTATTTTATCACCTTTTTGCGTAATGGCGTTCTAAAGGATATCCGAAATGGGATGTACCAAAAAATGGTAACATTGCCATTATCCTTTTATTCGGAGAAAAGGAAAGGTGATGTTATTGCCCGTATTACATCGGATGTATTAGAAATTCAACATTCCTTTTTGTCTGTCTTAGAGCTTATTGTACGCGAACCCTTAACTATATTGTTCACGATTATTATTATGTTTGGGATAAGCGCAAAACTAACCTTCTTTGTTTTTATTTTTATTCCTTTGGCCGGTATGGCCATTTCCCGCATCGGAAAATCGTTGAAAAAAAAATCGGATCGGGTACAGAAAGAACAGGGCGAATTTTTGTCTATCGTAGAGGAAACAATAGGTGGGCTTAGGGTGGTAAAAGCATTTAATGCAGAGTCTAAATTTTATAACACCTTTAGAATTTCTACTCAAAGATTCTTTCGATTTTCAAATAAATTACTTAACCGTCAAAATTTAGCTTCACCGGTAGGAGAATTTCTGGGCATCTTAGTTATTGGAGTCTTATTGTGGTTTGGCGGTAAAATGGTTTTGGTTGACAAGACTTTGGATCCGTCCTCCTTTATTGCCTATATGGCATTGGCATACAATATTTTAACCCCTGCAAAAGCGATCAGCAAAGCCTCTTACGGTGTTAAAAAAGGGAATGCGGCAGCCGAAAGAGTGTTGGAAATTCTTGAAACTGAAAACCCCATTGTAGAAAAAGAAAATGCCTTGGTAAAACCCGATTTCACTTCAGATATACAACTAACGCAGGTTTCCTTTAAGTATGAAGATGAATTTGTATTGAAAAACTTTAACCTCACCATTCCCAAAGGACAGGCAGTCGCGTTGGTAGGTCAATCGGGCAGTGGAAAAAGTACCATTGCCAACCTCGTGACTCGGTTCTACGATGTTACCGAAGGGCAGATTTCGGTAGATGGCATACCTATTAAAGACCTCACCAAAAAATCGCTCCGTAATTTAATTGGGCTAGTTACCCAAGATTCTATCCTGTTTAATGACTCGGTGCACCAAAACATTGCCCTTGGCAAGGAAAATGCTACAGAAGAAGAAGTTGTAGCGGCAGCAAAGATTGCCAACGCCCACGATTTCATTTTGGAATTACCGCAAGGATATCATACCAATATAGGAGATATGGGCAATAAACTGAGTGGCGGCCAAAAACAACGTTTGGCAATTGCACGTGCGGTCCTAAAAAATCCGCCCATTATGATATTAGATGAAGCCACATCGGCTTTAGACACAGAAAGTGAACGATTAGTGCAAGATGCACTGGAAAATATGATGAAAAACCGCACGTCTATCATCATTGCCCACCGCCTTTCTACCATACAAAATGCCCACACCATCGTAGTACTTCAAAAGGGCGAAATCGTAGAACAAGGATCCCATACCCAGTTATTAGCGGCTAACGGAGTGTATAAAAAACTGGTGACCATGCAGTCCCTAGAATAATACCGAAACACCCATTTTAAAAATGTTTTTTTAGGCCTTTTGTCTCCTATGAACCGAACCTTCAATTTTGCACGGTCATTTCATGGACACCTTTTTAACAACGAATCAACATAAACCAACTGAGGTATCGTAGTGCCGCCAATACCAAAAAACCGTGCATTGGATAGGTATTGTTTTGAGCTGTGTCCATAGTAAAGATCATTTTTAAATATAACCCTCTGGTTAAACCTTTTTCCCTTAATTTTGTCTAATCCATTGAAAGCAAGGAAAATATTTTGATTGCAGAAGAAACCTTAGTTCGTCAACTACAGCAAAAGGAAACACAGTCTAAAGCCTTTAAAATCCTTATTGACACCTATAAGGAAAAATTGTATTGGCATATTCGCAGAATTGTGTTAGATCACGATGACACCGATGACGTATTACAAAACACTTTTATTAAAGTCCTCGGTAATATTGACGGCTTTAAGGGTAACAGCAAGCTGTATTCTTGGATGTACCGCATCGCCACAAATGAATCTTTAACATTTTTGCAGTCCAAATCCAAAAAAATGGGTATTAGTAGTGAAGAACTACAGTCCAAACTGGTAGGAAATTTACGAAGTGATGTCTATTTTGATGGTGATGAAATTCAGTTAAAACTACAAATGGCCATAGCTACGCTTCCGGAAAAGCAAAAGCTGGTATTTAATATGAAATATTTTCAGGAACTAAAATATGAGGAAATTTCCGATATTTTGGATGTTACTGTAGGTGGATTAAAAGCCTCCTATCATCTTGCAGCAAAAAAAATAGAAGCTTTCTTGCTAGCGCATTAAACCTTTTAAGATATTGATAGTCAAAGTATAGATATGAAAAAATTGCAATCAAAAAACGGTTTTAAAATCCCGGAGGGGTATTTTGAAAATGTCTCCGAGCGAATTTTACATACCATAGAACACACCGCACAGGAAAAACCCAATGAAGGCTTTAAAGTGCCTGCAAATTATTTTGATCACCTGGATCAGCGCATTCTTAAAAGATTAGAACCCCCAAAAGGCAAGCTAATTACACATAATGCTTTTACAAAATACTATTATGCCGCAGTGGCCATTGCTGCCATATTCCTAGTATTTTTTGGTTTAAATAAGAACCCAGTCCAAAATGCGATTTTTGACTTTGAAGATCTTTCCTTCTCAGATATTGAAACCTATTTTGAAACCAATGAGTTTGGCTTTACAAGCTATGAAATTGCCGAAATGATCCCGGTGGATCAATTGGAAATCAATGATGTGTTAGTAAATGAACTACTACAAGAAAACGTCATTGATTACTTATATAACAATACAGATAATTTTGAAGAATTTAATTTGGAAAACAATGACTAAGTACATTAAAATTGGGATAACCCTCGTAATGGTTTTTAGTTTTTCGTTCGCTTTTGGTCAACATAACCCTGACTGGGACAAAATAAAAACCTTGAAAGTAGCATTTTTTACCGAACAATTGGATTTGTCCAGTAAAGAAGCAGAGCTATTTTGGCCGCTGTATAATAAATACGAAGAAGAACGCCATACAATACGCAAACGAGAATGGAGAGAAGTACGAGATAAATTGAAGGACATGAGTGGTATCTCAGAAAAACAGGCCAACGTATTATTAACTAAATATTTAGCCATAGAAGAAGAGCAAGAAGAATTGGACAAGGCATTTTTGCTAAAGCTAAGTAACGTACTTTCGTCTCGAAAGACCGTGCTTCTATTGCGTGCAGAAGAAGACTTTAAACGGCAATTAATTCGGCAATCGCACCAAAAAAGATCCAACGATTAGCTTTAATTGTAACTACGCTACTTTGAAAAAATCCTTTTAGTCACGAAATATAAGCTTCGCAAAGCGATTTTTACCCGCAGCGTACGCCACGGAATCATTTAAAAATCGAAGGGTATAAAAGGATTCATCGGATAAGGTTTTCCAACTTTCACCTCCGTCATTAGAGTAAGAAATACCCGTAAACCCTACCGCAACCACATCCTTACCACCGGAATTAGGCACAAACTGAATACAACTTTTATAACCCGGATCCATGCCATCGGCAATAAGCTGCCAACTTTTTCCGCCGTCTACAGTTATGGCTTTATTGGCGGTTTTGCCTTCTGGCTGCGTATAATCGCCGCCAATGAGTATGCCCAATTGTGCATCGTAGAAGTCCATGGCATAAATGCCTTGCGTATTTTTTTCGTGCGCAATGGGAGTTTGCACAGCCGTCCATGTTTCGCCCTTATCTTCTGACCGCAGCACACGGCCTTTGCTTGTAGCCATCCAAACGATGTTTCCAACGGACACAATATTACTGTTGCTCGCCGCAAAAGCCCCTTCGCCTTCCACCCCATCCGGTAAAGCCGTACAGGGCAATTTTCGCCAAGTAGCACCTCCATCCCTAGTCAAAATTACAGACAAACAGCCATTCATGCTATCGCCTACCGCAATGCCGTCGGTATCATTCATAAAATGCATCGCATCATAAAAAACTTGGGGATCTTCTTCTTGGTACACCAATTCCATGTTGCCATAATCACCTGTTTTATAAAGTAAGGCAGGGTTGGCTATAGAAAGCATAAAAAAATCGGTAGCGGTATGCGCCACAGCACGGAATTCAGGGGCACTACCGTCGTAAAGTTGCACATTGGTCTTTATGTTGTTTAATGCAAAATCTACCATCCCATACGTGCCTTTATTAGCAGCAAAAGCCAAATTGCCTTCCATTACAGTAATAGCCCTGATACTAATAGAATCGGTATAAAGCACTTGCATCCCTACCGAAGTATAGTTGTGCGATGCCAACTTTTTATCACAGGAAAGAAAACAAAAACCACATATCGCAAAAAACCAATACCGCATGCCTATAAATTTTAACAAAAATAGATAGAATCCTTTGTAAAGAGATACCTTTGCAACCTTAATTCTGAAATAAAAATCGGAATCCATAAAGTTGTTAACCCCATAACACCCTATTGAAATTCTAATTACAGAATTTTGCAAAATCGGGCTATGAACCAATAAAAATCAATACAGATAGGCAATGAAATTACACAGAAATTTGGTGTTTGCCGTGGTAGAGGCGCTACATTTAATCTTCAATGAGGGAGAATATGCCGATAAAGTTGTAGAAAAAGTATTAAAATTTGACAAACGCTGGGGCGCGCGCGACCGAGGTTTTATTGCAGAAACCACCTATGATATGGTACGATGGAAAAGACTCTATTGCGAAATTGCAGCGGTAAAAGCCCCGTTTAGCAGGCCAAACCTTTTTAGACTTTTTGCCGTTTGGGCGGTACTAAAAGGCATAAAATTACCCGATTGGAAGCAATTAGAACCCACCCCGGAACGCCGTATAAAAGGCAAGTTTGACGAACTTTCAAAAATTAGAAAATTCAAGGAATCTATCCCGGATTGGATGGATGAATTAGGGGTAACGTATTTAGGCGAAAAGTTATGGAGCAAGGAAATAGCAGCACTAAACAAGCAAGCCGAAGTAATTTTACGAGTCAATTTGTTAAAGGCAACCAAACAACAACTTCACGATGCGTTATTGCAAGAAAATATAGATACCGAATTTGTTAAGGGGTACCCCGATGCCTTAAAATTAAAGGAACGCACCAATATATTTACAACGGAAGCTTTTAAAATGGGCATGTTTGAAGTACAAGATGCCTCTTCGCAATTGGTAGGATCCTTTTTAGAGGTAGCTCCTGGAATGCGGGTCATAGATACCTGTGCGGGTGCCGGCGGAAAAACATTGCACCTGGCCGCCTTAATGGAAAACAAAGGGCAGTTGATTGCGCTCGATATTTACGCCCATAAATTGCACGAACTAAAACGCAGGGCCAAACGAGCAGGTGCGTTTAATATAGAAACCAAAACAATAGACACTACCAAAGTTCTTAAAAAACTAATCGGCACGGCCGACCGAGTTTTAATAGATGCACCCTGTACAGGCTTGGGGGTGCTCCGTAGAAATCCGGATGCCAAATGGAAATTGACCCCAGAATTTATAACCGAAATAACAGCAACGCAACAACAGATTCTGCGCGATTACAGCAAACTGGTAAAAGAAGGAGGTAAAATGGTGTATGCCACTTGCTCTATTTTGCCACAGGAAAACTGGGAACAGGTAAAAAAGTTTCTATCCTCAGAAGAAGGAAAGGATTTTAAACTGGTAAAGGACAAAAAAATATACGCCTCAGAATCTGGCTTTGATGGCTTCTATATGGCGTTAATGGAAAAAATTTCGCCCACTTCCTAAAGAGGAGTAATTAACAATACAGTGTAAAACTGTTCATTATTCTGCTTTAAAATTAACACCGAAAGACCTAAATTTGTGGCTTGTTAATTTAAACAATGCTGCAATCCATGATCCATTTCTTCGGAGACCTTAGCACAACCGTTTTTGCGGTACAGACAGAGGGTTCGTTTTCACAGGAAGATACACAAAAATTAAGGTGGTTATTTGCCGATAAACCCAAAATAGATAGGGCGTCTTTAGACGCCTTTTTTGTTGGCCCACGGGCCGCTATGATCACTCCTTGGAGTACCAACGCTACAGAGATCACGGTTAATATGGGTATTCAAGGCATTATTCGCATTGAAGAATTTAGGGCTGTAGATGCCGATTTTTCGGATTATGACCCCATGCTCTTTCAGAAATACGACCAACTAACGCAACAAACGTTTACCATTGACCTTGCCCCAGAAGCCGTAAAAGAAATAACTGATATTGCCAATTATAATGCTTCCCAAGGCTTGGCACTAAATGATGAGGAAATTGCGTATTTAAATAATTTAGCCATAAGGCTGGGTAGAAAGTTAACCGACTCGGAAGTATTTGGTTTTAGTCAGGTAAACTCGGAACATTGTCGGCATAAGATTTTTAATGGCACATTTATTATTGATGGAGAAGAAAGGCCATCGTCCTTATTTAAGCTCATCAAAAAGACAGCGAAAGAGAACCCCAACAGTATTGTATCGGCCTACAAGGATAATGTGGCTTTTTTAAAGGGGCCTACTGTCACTCAATTTGCGCCAAGACGAGGCGATATCGCTGATTTTTATGAGGAGAGGGAGTTTCAGTCTGTACTTTCGTTAAAAGCAGAAACACATAATTTCCCGACCACGGTAGAACCCTTTAACGGTGCCGCCACCGGATCTGGAGGCGAAATTCGGGATCGTTTGGCGGGCGGAAAAGGCTCTTTGCCCTTGGCAGGAACAGCGGTGTATATGACGGCGTATTCCCGATTAGAAGAAAACCGCACTTGGGAAAATGCCATGCCGCAACGTCCGTGGCTCTACCAAACGCCTATGGATATCCTCATCAAAGCATCTAACGGAGCTTCCGATTTTGGCAATAAATTTGGTCAGCCATTGATCAGCGGATCCGTCCTTACCTTTGAACACCAAGAAAACCAACGAAAATTAGGCTTTGACAAGGTGATCATGCAAGCCGGAGGTATTGGCTACGGCAAAGCCGATCAGGCATTAAAAGAAAAACCAAAAACAGGCGACAAAATCGTAATTCTAGGTGGCGATAATTACCGTATAGGGATGGGAGGCGCAGCGGTTTCTAGTGCAGATACAGGTGCCTTTGGAAACGTCATAGAACTGAACGCCGTACAACGCTCTAATCCCGAAATGCAGAAAAGGACGGCCAACGCCATTAGGGCTATGGTAGAAAGTGATGTGAATCCCATTGTATCTATTCACGATCACGGTGCGGGCGGACATTTAAATTGTTTGTCAGAATTAGTAGAAGACACCGGCGGAACCATTAATCTGGACCATCTTCCGGTAGGCGACCCTACACTTTCGGCCAAAGAAATTATTGGAAACGAATCTCAAGAACGGATGGGACTGGTTATGCCTCCTGAACACATAGCACTCTTAAACAGAATTGCCGAACGCGAACGTGCGCCCATGTACGAAGTGGGTTGTGTTACCGGAGACAAGACCTTTACCATAGCATCCCAAAAAACAGGTGAAAAACCGGTTGATTTGAAACTGGATGACATGTTTGGAAGTTCGCCAAAGACAATTATGACCGATAATACGATTATAAGAACCTATAAAAACCCCGAATATACACTAGCCGATTTTCACGAGTATTTAGAGCAGGTATTGCAATTAGAGGCCGTGGCCTCTAAAGATTGGCTCACAAATAAAGTAGATCGTTGCGTTGGTGGCAAAGTGGCCAAACAGCAATGTGTAGGACCTTTACAACTTCCGCTCAATAATTGTGGGGTTATGGCTTTGGATTATAAAGGCAAGGAAGGAATAGCTACGGCAATAGGCCACGCGCCTGTTTCAGCGTTAATAAACCCGACCTCTGGAAGTAGAAATAGTATCACAGAGGCATTAACGAATATCATTTGGGCACCCTTAAAAGATGGGTTAACTTCGGTTTCCCTATCGGCTAACTGGATGTGGCCATGTAAAAACGAAGGCGAAGATGCGCGTTTATACGAGGCGGTACAGGCGGTTTCGGACTTTGCTATAGCTTTAGGTATAAATGTTCCAACAGGCAAAGATTCCCTTTCCATGAAACAAAAATACAAAGACGGAGAGGTATTGTCACCGGGAACCGTAATCATTTCGGCAGCCGCACATTGTACCGATATCACTAAAGTGATAGAGCCCGTATTTCAGAAAAAAGGAGGCAGCATTTATTATATCAATATCTCACAGGACACCTACAAATTGGGAGGGTCTTCGTTTGCTCAAATAAGGAACGCCATAGGCAATGAAACGCCTACCGTCGTAAGTGCTTCTTACGTAAAAAATGTCTTTACAACGCTACAAAAATTAATCGTTGAAGGAAAGATTCTAGCAGGTCATGATGTGGCGTCGGGCGGACTAATTACCACGCTTTTAGAAATGTGTTTTGCCGATACCGAATTGGGTGCCGATCTTAACCTAACTGCTTTAGGAGAACCCGATACCATAAAACTCTTATTTGCAGAAAATGCGGCTATCATTTTTCAAACGAAAGATGAAAGTGTTGAAGCTGATTTAACACAAGCCGGCATCGACTTTCACAAGTTGGGAAAAGTAGTTTCAAAAAGTACCTTACGCCTAAAAAATAATGATGTTGCCATAGGACTAAATGTGACTTCACTAAGGGATACTTGGTTCAGAACGTCTTATTTGTTGGATGCCAAACAAACCTCAAATAACCTTGCCAAAGCCCGATATGACCATTATAAAAACCAACCTTTAGTATATCAATTCCCAGCGCACTTTACGGGTATTCTTTCTAATTTTAAGGGCGCCCGACCCAAAGCGGCCATACTGCGTGAAAAAGGCAGCAATTCGGAAAGAGAAATGGCCAATGCCTTATTTTTGGCCGGTTTTGATGTAAAAGATGTACACATGACCGACCTAATAACCGGTAGGGAAACCCTGGAGGATATTCACTTTTTGGGTGCCGTAGGCGGATTTTCCAATTCAGATGTCTTAGGCAGTGCCAAAGGCTGGGCCGGCGCCATTAAATACAACGAAAAGGCCAATAAAGCCATAAATACCTTTTTTGCGAGACCAGATACGCTTTCCGTAGGTATTTGCAACGGTTGCCAACTTTTTATGGAATTAGAATTAATTAATCCGGAGCATAAAACACATGGCAAACTCACTTACAATACCTCTCGTAAACATGAAAGTAATTTTACTTCCGTAAAAATACAACAAAACCATTCGGTGATGCTTTCTTCCATGGCTGGAACCACTTTAGGGGTTTGGATATCGCATGGCGAGGGGAAATTTACACTTCCATTAGAGGAAAATCAGTACGCCATAGTTGCCAAATACGGGTACGACGAATATCCGGCCAACCCCAATGGGAGCGATTATAATACGGCCATGTTATGCGACAAAACTGGTCGGCATTTGGTAACCATGCCTCATATAGAACGCTCTATCTTTCCTTGGAATTGGGCATACTACCCTAAGGAACGAAAAGATGGTATTTCCCCTTGGGTGGAAGCTTTTATAAATGCCCGGAAATGGGTGGAACATCACAAAGGAGCACGCGCAATTTAGACGATACTATATATATAGACGGTTCGCAAACGAAATTAGATCGCAGAAATGGTGCATTGTGGGAGCTACAAAAACGAGCCTTCTTCTAAATCCTCCAAAAAAAATATAGGTTACAGCGATTAATATGGATTTTAACAAAAACAGGATGTTGACGGATCTTAAAACGAATCACATCTTTTTAAACCATGGTACCGGAAATTTCTAGGCCACCCGAAAACGGTATGGATTAAGGATTTCAACTGACCCTACCCTACCTTCTTGTACGGAACACATCACCAAAAAACCAGCCTGAACCGTAGTGCTTTTTAAAAATGACTTCATCCATTTTTAGGGTTACCTCTTATTTCTTGTTGAATTTCTAAAAATTTACTCCCTTTTTTAGGTTTAACTTTGAAAATAACGTTATATTTTCGTTATTCGTTACATAGACTAATTCGCTGTTATGATGTCAGAAATCACCCGATTATTCGATTTTCCGTACTATCAATTGGAAAAATACAACTTAAAAAATGCCCTCAATACCAAATATAATGGTGAATGGGTTGCTACTTCTACGCAGGAGTATGTAGATAAGGCCAATACCATAAGTAGAGCCTTACTTCGACTAGGAGTGGCTGCAAACGACAAAATTGCCCTGATTTCCTTCACCAACAGAACGGAATGGAATATCATGGATATCGGCATATTGCAGGTAGGCGCGCAAAACGTACCCATTTATCCTACCAGTTCAGAAGAAAATTACGCCTACATTTTAAATCACTGTAAGGCAACATACTGCTTTGTTTCTTGCCACGAGGTCTACGCCAAAATAACAGCCATAAAAGATCAGGTGCCACACCTAAAAGAGGTGTACTCTTTTGATGTGCTCCCCGATTGTAAAAACTGGAGCGAAGTCCTAGATTTGGGTAAAGATATTTCGAATCAATCGGAAGTAGAAGTGCGCAAGAATCAGGTGAAGCCAAGTGACCTTGCCACCCTTATTTATACTTCGGGGACCACAGGGCATCCCAAAGGCGTTATGCTTACGCATGACAATCTGGTAAGCAATGCGTTAGAGAGTTACCATCGCATTCCGGTAACTTTAGGGAATTCAGTGGCGCTCAGCTTTCTACCCGTGTGTCATGTGTTCGAGCGAATGCTTATGTATTTATATCAATACTGCGGAACTTCCATTTATTTTTCGCCCATAGACCAAATAAGTGAGTATTTAAAAGAAGTGAAACCCCATGTGATGACTGCAGTACCTCGACTTTTAGAAAAGGTGTACGACAAGATTATTGAAAAGGGAACGGCACTTAGCGGGATTAAAAAAAACCTTTTCTTTTGGGCGGTTGATCTAGGATTGCGGTATGAGCCCTATGGGCAAAATGGCTGGTGGTATGAGGTACAACTCTCCATAGCTCGGAAACTTATTTTTAGTAAATGGAAAGAGGGCCTTGGGGGCAACCTCTCTGTAATTGCTTCGGGGAGTGCCGCTTTGCAACCCCGATTAGCGCGGATATACAATGCAGCCAACTTTGGCGTCATGGAAGGATACGGCCTCACAGAAACTTCTCCGGTAGTTTCCGTAAACGATATGCGCAACGGAGGCTTTAGAATAGGTACTGTGGGCAAGCCCATTGGTAGAACCGAAGTTAAAATAGCCGCAGACGGAGAAATATGCATCAAAGGCCCACAAGTTATGCAAGGGTATTATAAAGATCCTGAAAAAACTGCTGAAGTACTTCGTGATGGCTATTTTCTTACGGGAGATATCGGCGAAATCGATGCCGACGGCTTTCTTAAAATCACCGATCGAAAAAAGGAAATGTTTAAAACCTCAGGAGGAAAATATGTGGCACCACAACTTCTCGAGAATTATTTTAAGCAATCTCGGTTTATTGAACAAATCATGGTAGTAGGCGAAGGTGAAAAAATGCCCGCTGCCTTCATACAACCCGATTTTGAATTTTTGAAAGAATGGGCCAAAAGACAAGGCATCTCATTTGCCAACAATGCCGAACTTCTGTGTAACGAAAAAGTAATAGCTCGTTACCAAACAGAAGTAGATAAGGCCAACGAACACTTTGCCAAGTGGGAAAAGGTGAAGGAGTTTCGACTTACTCCCGAGGTTTGGAGCATAACTGATGGGCATCTTACCCCTACCATGAAACTCAAAAGAAAAATAATAAAGGAAAAGTATATCAACCTATATAATGAGATTTACGGGCACCATAGATAACAAAAAAACCAAGAGGCACAACTCCATATTAGGGTTTTTAATGCCGAATTCATTTTTACGTGCTAATACCTGTTCAAAAAGAAGATAAGACGAACCAAAACTTTAAATAATAAACATTTATTTATTATGCATGCATAATAAATTTTATTATATTTGAAAATCATTAAACCTATATGAAGGAGATTACCATAGATTACGCATTGCGAGCCACATGGCAAGCAGTAGCTAGAATGTATAATGAAGAAGCAAAAAATTTTGACACCACCATGGCCATCGGGTTTACACTTCTAAGTATTGATCCAAAAACAGGTACGCCATCTACCGCATTGGGGCCTAAAATGGGCATGGAAGCTACAAGCTTGTCCAGAATACTAAAAAGTATGGAAGATAAAGGCTTAATAGAACGAAAACCCAATCCAAATGATGGAAGAGGGGTTCTCATCTATTTAACTCCATTTGGCCTAGATAAAAGAAAGGATTCTAAAGATGTGGTAATGCAATTTAATTATGTCGTAAGAGAACACGTTTCCGAAGAAAAACTAGATCATTTTTTTGAGGTCATGGAAACAATTAACAAACTAATAATGGACAAAAAGATTTATACAAAAGGTTATAAAACAAACAATAAATCCGCTTAAATTCATGAACAAGCACATAAAAAAAGTAGCCGTCATAGGATCCGGAATTATGGGTAGTGGCATTGCCTGTCATTTCGCAAATATCGGTGTAGAAGTTCTTTTGTTAGATATTGTACCGAAGGCATTGGACGATAAAGAAAAGGCGCAAGGCTTAACCCTTCAAGACAAAGTAGTTCGAAATCGCATAGTGAATACTGCGTTAACAACCGCATTAAAATCGAAGCCCTCCCCTATTTACCATCAAAAATTTGCCTCCAGAATTACGACCGGAAATCTGGAAGATGATATAGCAAAAGTAGCCAAGGTCGATTGGATTATTGAGGTGGTGGTAGAACGGTTAGATATTAAAAATAATGTTTTCGACAGCCTTGAAAAACACCGCACTCCGGGTACATTAATTACCTCCAATACCTCTGGTATTCCCATAAAATTTATGAGTGAAGGAAGAAGTGAGGATTTTCAAAGGCATTTCTGTGGCACCCACTTTTTTAATCCTGCACGCTATTTAAAGTTATTCGAAATTATTCCAGGGCCAAAAACGGCACCGGAGGTGTTGGCATTTTTAAACGGCTATGGGGAACAATTTCTAGGAAAAACCTCGGTTGTTGCCAAAGATACTCCGGCTTTTATTGGTAATCGTATCGGTATATTTAGCATCCAAAGTCTTTTCCATATGGTCAACGATTTAGGGATGACGGTTGAAGAGGTGGACAAATTAACCGGACCCGTTATTGGGAGGCCCAAATCGGCCACCTTTAGAACCGTAGATGTGGTAGGTTTAGACACCTTGATACACGTCGCTAATGGTATTTATGATAATTGCGATGCCGATGAAAGGCACGAATTATTTAAGTTACCCGGATTTATTAACAGCATGATGGAAAATAAATGGCTGGGAAGTAAAACGGGGCAAGGATTCTATAAAAAAGTGGCTCATAAAGATGGTTCCAGTGAAATTCTAACCTTAGATTTAGGTACCATGGAATATCGGCAGGCTAAAAAAGCCAGTTTCGCTACCCTAGAGACGACCAAAACGATTGATAAAGTGATCGATCGGTTTCCGGTGTTAATTGATGGGAAAGACAAAGCCGGTGACTTTTACAGAAAAAGCTTCGGGGCTCTTTTTGCCTATGTATCGCACCGCATCCCCGAAATTTCAGATCAACTATATAAAATAGATGATGCCATGAAAGCCGGGTTTGGTTGGGAACATGGACCTTTTCAAATTTGGGATGCCATAGGATTGGAAAAGGGTATTGGCCTCATAGAGGCAGAAGGACTAGAACCGGCGCAATGGATTACTAAAATGCGCGATTCAGGTGCTACCTCATTTTATACCGTTAAAGATGGTGCCTCCTATTATTATAATATCCCCGATAAATCTGCCCAAAAAATTCCGGGACAAGACGCTTTTATTATTTTAGATAATATCCGACAATCCAACCAAGTATTTCAAAATTCAGGCGTTGTGGTTCAAGATCTCGGCGATGGTATCCTTAATGTGGAATTCCAATCTAAAATGAATACTATTGGTGGCGATGTCTTGGCCGGATTAAACAAAGCTATCGATATTGCTGAAAAGGATTTTCAAGGATTAGTGGTAGGCAATCAGGCCGCCAATTTCTCGGTAGGCGCCAATATCGGAATGATTTTTATGATGGCAGTAGAGCAAGAATACGACGAATTGAACGCTGCCATTAAAATGTTTCAAGATACGATGATGCGGATGCGTTATTCGGCTATCCCCACCGTTTCTGCACCCCACGGGATGTGTCTTGGTGGTGGATGCGAACTTTCCATGCACGCAGATATGGTGGTTGCAGCGGCCGAAACCTATATAGGGTTGGTTGAATTTGGGGTGGGCGTTATTCCTGGTGGTGGAGGATCCAAGGAAATGGCCTTACGCGCAGCAGACACCTTTAAGAAGAACGATGTAGAACTCAACGTGCTTCAAGAATACTTCCTTACCATTGGTATGGCCAAGGTATCTACTTCGGCCTATGAAGCTTTTGATTTGGGCCTATTACAAAAAGGAAAAGATGTGGTTGTGGTAAATAAAGATAGACAAATTGCCACTGCAAAAGCCTATGCCCAACTTCTGGCGGCAGGCGGTTATACACAGCCTCCAAAACGAAAAGACGTTAAGGTTTTAGGAAAGCAGGCGTTGGGAATGTTTCTTGTGGGGACCGATGCCATGCAAGCCAGTCATTATATTAGTGCGCACGATAAAAAAATTGCCAACAAACTAGCCTACGTCATGGCAGGAGGCGATTTGTCTGAGCCCACTTATGTATCCGAACAGTATTTGTTAGATTTAGAACGAGAGGCATTTCTGTCATTGTGTACGGAACGAAAAACTTTAGAGCGAATACAACACATGCTCAAAACCGGGAAACCACTTAGGAATTAAAGTCCCTCTAAATCTCCCCTAAAAGGAGACTTTAAATAGTAAAAATGATGTCTAAAATTTAAAATTAAACCCAAACAGTTCCTTCTTCTTTTGAGAGGACTTGGGAGAGGCCTATGAAAACAGCATATATCGTAAAAGCATACAGAACAGCCGTAGGAAAAGCACCCAAAGGAGTTTTCCGATTTAAGCGTACAGACGAATTGGCCGCAGAAACCATTCAATTTATGATGGGAAAAATTCCGGAATTGGATAAAGCGCGTATTGATGATGTTATAGTCGGAAACGCCATGCCGGAAGGTGCCCAAGGACTAAACATGGCACGACTCATTTCCTTAATGGGGTTAAAAACCATAGATGTGCCCGGGGTAACGGTCAACCGATTTTGCTCCTCGGGCGTAGAAACAATTGCCATGGCTACAGCAAAAATTCAAGCCGGAATGGCCGATTGCATCATTGCAGGTGGTGCGGAAAGTATGAGTGCCGTACCCATGACCGGTTTTAAAACAGAACTGAATTACGATTTGGCCAAATCGGGGCATGAAGATTATTATTGGGGTATGGGCAATACCGCAGAAGCCGTCGCCAACCAATTTAAAGTGTCTCGCGAAGATCAAGATCAATTTGCGTACAATTCGCACATAAAGGCCTTAAAAGCGCAAGCCGAAGGTAAGTTTGATGAACAAATTGTGCCCATAACGGTAGATCAGATTTATATTGATGCAGAAGGCAAGAAAGCATCAAAATCGTACACCGTAGTTAAGGATGAAGGGCCAAGAGCCGGTACAAGTTTAGCCGCATTGGCTAAATTACCCTCCGTCTTTGCAGCCGGTGGTAGTGTTACCGCAGGAAACTCCTCACAAATGAGTGATGGTGCTGCCTTTGTACTCGTTATGAGTGAAGAAATGGTAAAAGAACTTAAACTAGAACCCATTGCAAGATTGGTAAATTATGCCGCCGCCGGAGTAGAACCGCGTATCATGGGCATGGGTCCGGTAAAAGCAATTCCGAAAGCCCTTAAACAAGCCGGATTGAAGCAAGAGGAGATAGACCTCATAGAACTCAACGAAGCCTTTGCTTCGCAGTCCTTGGCTGTAATGCGAGAACTGCACCTAAACCAAGATATCGTAAATGTAAACGGAGGTGCCATTGCATTAGGGCACCCACTAGGCTGTACCGGTGCGAAGCTATCCGTGCAATTATTTGATGAAATGCGAAAGCGCAATATGAACGGAAAATACGGAATGGTCACCATGTGCGTGGGCACAGGACAAGGCGCCGCCGGTATTTTTGAATTTCTGAATTAAGTAAGATTTTAGATTCTAGTATGGTAAAAACACATACTAACTAACACTTTCAATACTAAATACTTGTAACAATGAGTACCGAAACAACAAACAAAGAAATTCTACGAGGAGGGCAATTCTTAGTGAAGGAAACCCAATGTGACGACGTTTTTACACTAGAAGATTTGTCCGATGAGCAACAAATGATGCGCGAAAGCACCAAAGAATTTGTAGATCGAGAGCTTTGGGCACATTGGGAGCGATTTGAAAACAAAGATTATGCCTATACCGAAGAAACCATGCGCAAAGCCGGCGAACTTGGCTTATTAAGTGTAGCCGTACCTGAAGCTTATGGCGGTATGGGGATGGGATTTGTGTCTACCATGTTGGTGTGCGATTATATTTCCGGTGCCACAGGCTCCTTTAGTACCGCCTTTGGTGCCCATACCGGTATAGGAACCATGCCGATCACCCTATACGGTACAGAAGCTCAAAAACAAAAATACGTACCCAAATTGGCTTCCGGAGAATGGTTTGGAGCCTATTGTCTTACGGAACCAGGCGCAGGTTCGGACGCCAATTCGGGAAAGACCAAAGCTGTTTTATCGGCAGACGGAACACATTACCTTATTACGGGACAAAAGATGTGGATTTCCAATGCCGGATTTTGTAATCTATTTATCGTTTTTGCACGCATTGAAGACGATAAGAACATTACCGGTTTCATCGTAGAAAATGATCCTAAAAATGGAATATCCCTAGGCGACGAAGAGAAAAAATTGGGCATTCACTCCTCCTCCACCCGACAAGTATTTTTTAATGATACCAAAGTGCCGCTAGAAAATATGCTGTCCGAACGGGGTAATGGATTCAAAATAGCCATGAATGCATTAAATATTGGTCGCATTAAATTGGCCGCCGCTTGTTTGGAAGCGCAACGACGTGTGGTGACTGAGGCCGTAAAATATGCCAATGAGCGCATTCAGTTTAAAACGCCCATTATTACGTTCGGAGCTATTAAATCTAAAATTGCCCAAATGGCTACCAATTGCTACGTGGGAGAATCGGCCTGCTACCGAGCGGCTAAAAACATTGAAGATCGCATCGCAATAAGGGAATCCGAAGGAAACTCGCATCAAGAAGCAGAGTTAAAAGGCGTAGAAGAATATGCCATAGAATGTTCTATTTTAAAAGTGGCCGTTTCGGAAGACGCCCAAAACACTACAGATGAAGGTATCCAAATTTTTGGAGGAATGGGCTTTAGTGCCGATGCCCCAATGGAAAAAGCTTGGAGAGACGCCAGAATTGCCCGTATTTACGAAGGTACCAACGAAATTAATCGTATGTTGACGGTAGGTATGTTGGTTAAAAAAGCCATGAAAGGGCATGTAGATTTATTAGGACCTGCCACAAAGGTTGGCGAAGAATTAATGGGTATCCCCTCTTTTGATGTTCCGGATTTTTCCGAATTATTTGCCGAAGAAAAAGATGTAATTGCCCGACTAAAAAAAGTTTTTTTGATGGTGGCAGGAAGTGCAGTTCAAAAATTTGGTACAGAATTAGAACGTCATCAGCAAATTATGTTGGCTGCTTCAGACATTCTTATTGAGGTATATATGGCCGAATCTGCGCTATTGCGAACCGAAAAGAATGTAAAACGTTTTGGTAAAGAAGCACAAGCCACTCAGATTGCCATGTCTCAGTTGTACTTGTACAATGCTGTTGATATCGTTATTCAAAAAGGAAAAGAAGCGATAGTTTCTTTTGCTGAAGGCGATGAACAGCGCATGATGTTGATGGGATTAAAACGATTTACCAAATACACCAATCAACCTAATGTGGCCGAACTTAGAACTCAAATTGCAGACAGGATTGCTGCCGATAATAGGTATGCATTTGATTAAAGCACTCAAAAGACACGCGTCTTTATCGATAAAAGAAAGCCACTCGAAAAAAGAGTGTCTTTTTGATAAAAAATTTCTTGAAACTGACTATCCCCGAGGCAAGCCATAGGGGTATTTCGCCAGTTTCATTTTGGCCTTTGGACCAAAAACCGAAATTTTGTATTTTACCTCACCCGGAACTGCAAAA
The DNA here is from genome assembly GCF_034651555.1 of Aurantibrevibacter litoralis. Lineage (NCBI taxonomy): Bacteria > Pseudomonadati > Bacteroidota > Flavobacteriia > Flavobacteriales > Flavobacteriaceae > Aurantibrevibacter > Aurantibrevibacter litoralis. Next base: position 79,705 of record NZ_JAYEEQ010000015.1, read on the forward strand.
AGGCAGTTCCGACCTCTCCAAAGGAGAGGTAAATAGGAAACCTCGACCCAAGGGTCGCGGAATCTTTAGATTAAAATTTGTTTTTTTCTTCAGAACAACCCTCTAATTTTAGGGTATGGAAAAAAGTAGTATGCCATCGGTTTACGATCCGGAGTCCTTTCGCAAAACAGGCCACAAACTTATTGATACCCTTGCAGACCATCTCGATCAATCCAATCAAGGCCTAACCGAGAAAGTGATTCGGTGGAACAAACCCAATGAGGAACATGAATTTTGGAAAGACTTTTTGGTTCATGGAGAAAATACCGAACTTTTTTCAGAAGTCATAAAACACAGCACACATGTACACCATCCCAATTATATGGGGCATCAGGTAAGCCCCACAGCTCCCATCACCGCACTTTCGGGTATGGTTAGTGCCCTTCTAAACAATGGAATGGCGGTATACGAAATGGGCATGGCATCTTCGGCTATGGAGCGAATCGTTACTGATTGGCTCTGCGCTAAAATAGGTTTTGATACATCGTCTAGAGGATTTCTAACCTCCGGAGGTACACTCGCTAATTTAACCGCCCTATTGTCTGCCCGGAAAGCCATCGTTGGCCAAAACTCAAGGAATAAAGGCAATACAAGACCATTGGGCATTATGGTCAGTGAACAAGCCCATTATTGTGTAGACAGGGCTGCTAAAATAATGGGGTTGGGTGAACAAGGCATTATTAAAATTCCGACCACCGAAGGCTACGCTATGGATGTGTCCCTATTGGAAACCGCTTATAAAAAAGCCACAAAAGAGGGGATTTATATTTTTGCAATCGTCGGTAGTGCGCCTTCTACGGCTACAGGGATTTTTGATGATCTGGAAGTCCTAGGCCGTTTCAGTAAAGCTCATAACCTTTGGTTTCATGTGGACGGTGCTCATGGTGGTGCCGGTATATTTTCGACCAAATATAAATTTACAGTAAAAGGAATTCACCAAGCGGACTCTGTAGTTATTGACGGTCATAAAATGTTGATGCTGCCAACCATAACCACCGCCTTACTTTTTAAAAATGGCACGCATTCGCACGCCACCTTTAGTCAAACAGCCGATTATCTTTTGGTACAGTCCAGCGATGAAGATTGGTATAATTTAGCAAAACGTACTTTTGAATGCACCAAAAGCATGATGAGTATGCATTGGTACACGCTTTTGAAAACGTATGGTGAAACGATTTTTGACGAGTACCTTACGAGGCTTTATGATTTGGGACATCAGTTTGGGGAGTTCATTGCCAAGGAGACCGATTTTGAATTAGCAGTACAACCCATGTCTAATATCGTTTGTTTTCGGTATCGGACCTCCCATTGCGATGCGGAAACGCTGAACCGCATCAACGAAAAAATACGACAGTCTCTGTTAGAAGCGGGCGAATTTTATATTGTTCAGACAAAACTACGAGGTGTACATTACTTGCGTACGACGCTAATGAACCCGTTTACTACCGAAGAACACCTAAAAACCTTGCTAAAGCGTATCAAAAGTATCGCCCTAACAACAGAAAAGGCTACCACATAGATGCTATAACCCTTTCTTCATCTTCTTTCTTACAGAAGTTTATCGCGCATTCTATCAGTGCCAAATGAGAATACGCCTGCGGAAAATTACCCAATAATCGCTTGGTTTTAAAATCGATGTCCTCACTAAACAAGCCCAAATGATTGCTGTAGGACAAAATTACGTCAAACAATTGTCTGGCTTTTTTTACTTCTCCAATTTTGTACAAGCTATTGATGAACCAAAAGGTACAAATGGTAAACGAAGAGGAAGGTGCTCCAAAATCGTCTACATTTTTATAGCGGTATAGCAATCCTTCATGACATAAGTCTTCTTCTATGGCTTTAACCGTACTTACAAATTTAGGATCCGTTGCTTTAATGAACCCGTAAGACTCCATAAGCAATACCGAGGCATCCATATGCGTAGCACCATAGGACTGCGTAAAGGCCTGCCGTTCTTCGTTCCAGGCATTTGCCATGATATCTTTTCGTATTTCCTGTTCTAAAGGTACCCACTTAGCAATCTTGTGCTGTTTTCCTAAAATTTTTGCTACTTTAATTGCCCTGTCAATGGCGGTCCAACAGAGAACCTTTGAAAAGGTAAAATGCCTGTCCTCACTGCGAAATTCCCATATCCCCTTATCGGCCTCTTTCCAGTGATTTTCTACGATCCATACAATGCCTTTAGTAATAGACCACAATTCTTGTCCATTCTCTACATCTACATTAAATTTTACCAAAAGCTCGTAGATGACATCCATTAGGATACCGTATATATCGTTTTGCCGTTGCTCGTATGCGGCATTACCTACACGTACAGGCTTAGATCCCATATAGCCACTGAGATGATCCAAAGTTTCCTCGGTAAGTTTCTTTTCTTTATTAATACCATACATGATCTGTAGTTTTTCATCCTTATCCGGCATCAGATCTATAATAAATTTAAGGTACCGATTTGCCATATTTTTATGCCCTAATTCGGAAACTACTTTTATGACCATAGAGGCATCGCGAATCCAGCAAAACCTGTAGTCCCAGTTGCGAACCTCGCCGATAGTTTCGGGTAAGGAGGTGGTTGCGGCGGCCAAAACAGCACCCGTTTTATCGTAACTCAATAATTTTAACGTAATGGCACTTCTGTTGATTTCTGTGTTGTACAGGCTATAACGCGCCGTTTTTTCGGACCAGTTTAACCAATACACACGGGTTCTTTCCAGTTCTGTAAATACGTTGTGCACCGTAGGCAAGCCAATGCGCTCATGATACCCAAACAGAAAATAACCGTTTTTAGTGAGGTGTATCTCCGCACCTGAATGAATGGCTTTCTTATCAAAATTCGTATATAGAAATACGGTATCAAACTTAACTTCGTGCGTTAAACTAGCAATAAAATGTTCTTTAATATAGGTTTTTGTTTCCCCCAGCGCATATTCCAGTTTTGGGTCGTAAATGACCGAAAATTTAGGAGTTCCTGAAAGGTGTTTTACATAGCGTATAATTTCGGGAGGCGCATAATAACTGCCATCTTCTTTGCGATACCGGGGCATAAAATCATGCAGCTCAAAAGCACCTTCAGCACTGTTGAATTTTGTCACCAAAATGCTGGTATTGGGTTCATATTGTTGCGTAATACAATACGCATCATCTACTTTAATTTCGAAACTACCCCCAATTTCCTGATCTAAAAGCTTGGCAAATACTGCTGGGGAATCAAATTCGGGTAAGCAACACCACTCTAAAGAACCTGTTTTAGAAATTAATGCCGCACTCCTACAATTTCCTATAATACCGTAATCTAAATTGTCCATATCTATAAATAATCTTAAAAATTGCGGAAAAACAGCTTTTTTAATTGCTTTTACGCCCCATTATCCCGAAATTTAGGAAAAACCAAAACCAAATAGATAAAAAAAAGACGCTTTATGAGTAAAACTATCATAATCTCAAATAGACTGCCCGTTCAATTGCAAATTCATAACGGAACGATTACCGCCATACCTAGTGTGGGTGGTTTGGCTACCGGTATGAAATCGGTTCACTCCGGAAACGAAAGTCTTTGGATTGGATGGAGCGGACTCACAGAGGAAGAAATTCCCAAGAAATTAGTTTCCGATATTGATGCCGCATTAAAAGAACATGGCTGCGCCAAAGTAAGATTAACCGAGAAAGAAGTAGATGGCTTTTATTACGGATTTAGCAACCGTACCATTTGGCCGTTGTTTCACTATTTTTTAGAATATACCGAATTTGAATGGGATAGCTGGAATACGTATAAAAAAGTGAATCAGAAATTTGCCGATGCCATTTTGGATCAGGCTACAGATACAGATACTATTTGGGTACACGATTACCAGCTAATGCTGGTGCCGCAAATGGTTCGCGAAAAACGCCCCAATATCTCTATCGGTTTCTTTTTACACATTCCATTTCCGTCTTTTGAGATTTTTAGAACCCTCCCTTGGCGCCAAGAAGTGCTGCGCGGTCTTTTAGGCGCTAATCTTATTGGGTTTCACACGTATGACTACGAGAGGCATTTTCTAAGTTCGGTGCGCAGGTTACTGGGATTAGAAGTTAGTTTTAATGATATCTATGTAGACGAACGGACTATAAAGGTGGACTCCTTTCCTATGGGTATCGATTACAAAAAGTTTTCCGATGCCGCACAAAAGCACCGAGACACATCAGATTCGGAACAGTCTGAACTTCAAAAAAGGCTCAATGAACACAAACGAAATGCCCCCGATTCTAAGTTTGTACTCTCTATTGACCGTCTGGATTACAGTAAAGGGATTGCCAAACGGCTTTATGCCTTCGAATACTTTTTACACAAATATCCGGAATACAAGGAAAAAATTAGGCTTATTATACTAGCAGTTCCTTCTCGTTCTAATGTACCTCAATACCAATTACTTAAAAAAGAAATTGATGAATTGGTAGGACGTATTAATGGAGAACTTTCCACAGTAAGTTGGACCCCCATCTGGTATTTTTACCGATCTATGCCCTTCGAAAATCTAATCGATTTATACACCTCCAGCGATATTGCATGGCTAACACCAATAAGAGATGGAATGAACCTCGTGGCCAAGGAATATATCGCCACGAGGACAGACAAAACCGGTGTATTAATATTAAGCGAAATGGCCGGATCTGCCAATGAAATGAATGAAGCCTTACTCATAAACCCCAACAATTTTGAAGAACAGGCAGACACCTTAAAGCGTGCCATTACCATGCCTTTAGAAGAACAAATAGATCGGAACAGCATATTGCAAAAAAGGTTAGCCCGCTACAACGTAGAAAAATGGGCCAATGACTTTATGAAATCGCTCATAGATCAGCAAGAAAATGACAAGGCAGCCGTGTCTAGGCGACTCACAGTAGACCTTATGACTACATTGACAAAACAGTATAAAAACGCTACTAAGAGGCTTCTTTTCTTAGATTATGACGGTACGCTGGCAGGTTTTCATATTGATCCTCAAAAAGCGGCACCAGATACCGAGTTATTTGAACTCTTGGATGCCTTGGCATCCCAAGAGAAGACCGATTTATACCTAATAAGCGGTCGCGATAAGGAAACTTTCGGCAGATGGTTTTTGCCAAAAAAATACAATATGATTGTGGAACATGGGGTTTGGATTTCCAAGAATGGCGAAGCATTTCGAATGCTAGAAACCATAAAAAAAGATTGGATGGAAAAAATACGTCCTGTGTTAGAATCGTTTGTAGATCGTACCCCAGGATCATTTATTGAAGAAAAGAACTATTCGCTAGCCTGGCACTATCGAAACACCGATCCCGATTTTGGTCAGAAACGTGCGACGGAATTACATACCGTACTTACCAGTCTTATCGCCAATGACGACCTCAGTATTCTAAACGGCAATAAAGTGATGGAAATTAAAAGCAGCAATGTAAATAAGGGTCGCGCTGCCGTGCGTGTCTATGGTGAAGATGCCTACGATTTTGTTTTTGCAATTGGAGACGACTGGACCGATGAGTTTATGTTTCAAGAATTACCGGAAACAGCGATTACAGTGAAGGTTGGTCGGCATAAAACTCATGCCAAATACTTTGTAGACAGCCTTAAATATGTGCGAGAAATTTTGAATCAATTCAACCCCTAAGCGTGATTCATAAAACACTACCTAAAGCCAATCGCAGGTGTTTTTTTGGTTTTTTGGGTGATATCCTTTTTTAGTGTACCCATACCGATAGCGCCAATGTACAATCCGTGCTGATAAAGCCTCAGAACAGATTTAAAACCAATACGTCCAATTCGTTCTCTAAACACGCATAGTTTCTTGCCGAACTAAAATAATAGTCTTCCGGCAGCGTAACTATTTTTTCTTTGACAGGGTTATTATGGATATACGATATCTTTTGTTTAATAAAAGAATTGCTATAAATGTGTTCTGCATGGTACCCATCTTGCCAAACTTTATAGTGCTGTACTCTTTTTAAATGCCGGCAGGCTTTTTGAAAATATTCCAGTAACCATTCCCTTCTGCTCTCTGGCTCCTGAATAATGGTTTCAATGATTCTTTTTGATGTGAACTTTTTAAAATCCCTGATGACATCGGACAGTATAGTGCCACCTGTTGCCTTACAGAGCAAATGTACATGGCTGCCCATTATGCAATAGGCATATATTTCTAAGTTTTTACTTTGTTGGCAAAATTTCAGGGCATTCAGTATAACATATTTTTGATTTAACCGGGTAAAGACATCTACCCAACCAACGGTTGTAATTGTTATAAAATAGGCTTCCTCTGCCGTTGTTGCTTTGTACTTTGTAGACATTCGTCAAAAAACAATAAATCTACGACTTTTTGTAGTTGGTTATAACCGATTTTCTTCATTTCAAGGGCACGGATTGCAAATCCGCGCTATCGGGCTTTAATACCAATACGTCCAATTCGTTCTCGGGAACTGAAGGATTGCGAAACTTATATTTTCTGCTCATTGAATTCTAAAAATACAAAAAGCAAGATATTTATTTCGTGGCTTATTACTTATTTATATTTCTAGATTCTTGTCGCTCACTCTTGACGGAACGAGCAGAAAGATGCTCGCGCTAGCGGGTGTTAAACAATTTATCGGCACCGGGTTTCTTTAATTGCACGGATTGCAAATCCGCGCCATCGGGGGTTGCAAATCCGCGCTATCGGGTCTGGTACTAGCGGAGGACTACCCACTTACATATAGATTAAAAATAAAATCTAAAATTAACTTAATCCAACCTTTCTTACTACTATTAGTCTCAGTATAAGAAGTAGTTTTTTCTTCGCTTTTTTTAGTTTTCATGATTGCCTTGTGAATTCAATAAATATATGCAACCTAGCATTATCAGCAAACTTACAACTAATAGAGGAATGAAAAATATGTATATTTTGCTCAGCTCTATTGCAAAAATGTAATCGTTTATTAATTGAGAAACATATATTGTCAATAAATTATAGATGATATGAACCAAAAGCACCAGTATAAAACTATTGTAGCGTACATAAATATAACCTAATACCATTCCAATTAAAAATGCTGAAAACATTCCCGTTTCTGTAAACAAATGGGCCAATGAAAATAACAACGAGGAAACAATAATGCTTTTGCGAATTGAATATAATTTTGTTAACCCATGTAGTATTCCTTTTCTAAAAAGCAATTCTTCCAGAATAGGAAACAGTAAAATAGAAAAAACGGCTGTTTTGAATCCTCTTGTAAATCTGTTTAATTCAGCTGAAAAGGTGTCTCCAAAAACTAGTGCGTTTAGCACAATTTGAATCGAATAAACAAAACAAAAGAGACATATCGCAATTATTGAGACCAGCGGAATTGACCTGATAGGTCGGTTAATCGCAACTATGCCTGACTTGATATTGTACGTGTTAGACTTATTACAATAAAATATTAAAACAACATAAGTTGCTATTCCCGCGCCAAGCTTTAATCCATAATAATTAAAACTAATCAAACTGGTACCGTATAGCGAAGCAATCAGGATTATGGTTATCAATAATGCTTCCTTGATGGATATTTTTGGATAACTCATAAACAAATTCTTTATGGCTGACACTAGTCCTTTGTGAAACTCTCAAATTTTTTCTGTTTCAAAAACTTTACTATTTTGGCACTATCTACTTCTCTCTGGCTGGCATTACCAGGTAATCCCAAATCTCTTCTTTCCAATAAGCCGTTTTCATGTTCATTTAATCCCTGAGTTGAAATTAAAGATCCTCCCGCTTTCCCTAGAAGCCTCTTTAAAATTAGTTCCCCCGATCGCTCGGATATCCACAAGGGTCGATAGCGCGGATTTGCAATCCGTGCTGATTCTTACTCGGTACGCCACCAGTTGCAAACTGGCGGGAGCGGGGGGATATTGAATTTACTCCCTTTGCCAGAACAGCCCAAAGAAATAAAACAATAGATCATTTAAAATCATACCGACTTGT
>NZ_JAYEEQ010000016.1:0-84964 GCF_034651555.1 Aurantibrevibacter litoralis
GACCCTTGGGTCGGGGTTTCCTATTTACCTCTCCTTTGGAGAGGTCGGAACTGTCTTTTTGCAGTTCCGGGTGAGGTTAAATACAAAATTTCGGTTTTTGGCCCAAAGGCCAAAATGAAACTGCCGAAATACCCCTATGGCTTGCCTCGGGGATAGTCAGTTTCAAGAAATTTTTTATTAAGCTCACTAGGGCATTTATAGAAAGGGCACCCCTACGGCGTGCCTTTGGGATAGTCGGTTTCAAGAAACTCTTAATGGCATTGTAGGGAGCATTCCTTATGAAACATAGAACCTAAAAACGATCAAAATGGTCACCATTCTTTGTGGATTGTATGTTTCATGGTAGCGGCTTGCTGCCTTATCTTTAATTTTTAACTGCGTACGTTATACCTTGTTAGCACGGTATACGCTTTAAGGTATTAACAGGCTACTGAGTACCGAGTATTTTTTACTTTGTATACCGCTCCTTCTAGTGTAATTTTTTTTGTCTATTTTTAAAAAAAAATTGCTTACATGGACATCCGTTTCAGATTGCCCTACCTTTTTCTTTTCCTAATTTTTATCGCATCGACCGCTATTTGTAATGCACAAAAACGCTTTACCATTAGTGGCACCATCTCGGAAGCCGGTAGTAATGAAACTTTAATTGGCGCTTCTATCATCGTGGTAGGCAAAAATATAGGGGTTACTACTAATGCCTATGGCTTTTATTCGTTAACCCTCCAGGAAGGGGAATACCAGTTGCAGGTTAGTTACATTGGGTTTAAAAACATCCTTAAAACCATTGTACTCTCTCAAAACACAAAAATCGATTTTCAGCTCAGTGAAGAAGCCGAAGCACTTGATGAAGTGGTGGTCTCCGAAAACGTGGAAAAGCTCAATATTAGAACACCTCAAATGAGCGTAAACGGATTAAATGCCGAAACTATAAAAAAAATACCAGTGCTTTTGGGTGAGGCCGATATCATAAAATCCCTATTGCTTTTACCGGGGGTAACCAATGCAGGAGAGGGTGCTTCAGGATTTAATGTTCGTGGCGGAGCGGTAGATCAGAATCTAATTTTACTCGATGAGGCCATCATCTTTAATTCATCGCATTTATTTGGTTTGTTTTCGGTGTTTAATCCGGATGCCATCAAGGATATTAAACTTTACAAAGGTGGAATTCCGGCAAGATTTGGTGGTAGAGTTTCATCGGTTCTCGATATTTTTCAAAAAGAAGGAAATAGCAAAGCCCTAAAGGTAAATGGCGGTATTGGTGCTGTCGCGAGCCGACTTTTGGTTGAAGGGCCGCTGCGCAAGGACAAAGCAGCATTTTTAATTGGCGGCAGATCTTCTTATGCGCATTTGTTTACACCCCTTTTTGATATAGACAATAAGGCCTATTTTTACGACTTAAATGCCAAATTTAACTATAAGATTAATGCTAATAATAATATCTTCCTATCGGGCTATTTTGGCCGCGATGTTTTCAGTATTAATGATAGTTTTGTAAATACGTATGGTAATACAGTACTCAATTTTAGATGGAATCACTTGTTTTCCGATCAATTGTTTTCGAATCTATCCTTGATTTATTCGGACTATTTCTATGGTTTAGAATTAGATTTTGTAGGATTCAATTGGAAATCCGGTATTGAAAATTTCAACCTAAAATACGATTTAAAGCATTATATCAATAATACGCTGCAAATCAACTACGGCCTTAACAATGTGTATTATCTTTTTAATCCGGGAAAAATAGAACCTAGCAATTCAAACTCAGGTATTTTAGAAGAACAACTCATTGAAAAATTTGCTAACGAAACCGCATTGTATGTAGATGTAGCTCACGAAATAACACCCAAATTAAGCTTAGGGTATGGCTTGCGTTTTAGTCATTTTATCCGCTTTGGACAAAAAGAACTTAATGTTTATGAAAATAATAATCCTGTTTTTTTCGATCCCTTTTTGTTGACCTATCAAGAAGCAACACCCATTGGAACCGCAAACCCGGGAAGATGGGAAAATCTTGCTAATTTCAGTAATTTGGAACCGCGGCTTTCATTGGCATATACCCTTAAGGACAACACCTCTTTAAAAGCAAGTTATACTCGCTTATCGCAATACCTGCATCTGTTATCGAACACCAACTCCCCTACACCATTGGATGTATGGACACCCAGTGGCCCCTTTATAAAACCTCAATTATTAGATCAATATGCATTAGGCTATTTCAAGAATTTTAAGGACGGTCGTTTTTCTTTGGAAACAGAGGTCTACTACAAGGATATCCAAAATAGAATAGACTTTATAGACGGTGCCAACCTTATAGCCAATAATGCTATTGAACAGGTAATACTTAATGGCGCGGCGCGGGCATATGGTTGGGAGCTTTTATTGCGAAAGAACGAAGGGAGGTTTCAGGGTTGGCTAGCCTATACCCTATCCAAATCAGAACAACGTACGCCGGGGCGCAGCAGTCAGGAAACGGGCATAAATCTTAGCCAATGGTATAATACCCCTTATGACAAAACACATGATATATCCGTTTTTGCCAATTGGGATATCAATGAAAAATGGCGTATTAATAGTAATTTCGTATATCAAACTGGGCAGCCGACAAATTTCCCCATTGGTCAATTTGATTTTCAAGGTATTACAACACCTTTTTTTGGACTTCGCAATCAACAAAGACTTCCCGATTTTCACAGAATCGATGTTTCGGCCAGCCTGAAACCAACTAAAAATAAAAACAGAAAAATGCAAGCTGAGTGGGTTTTTAGCATTTATAACCTATACAATAGAAAAAATGCGGCCTCTATAAATTTTAGGCGCAATCAGGAAACTGGTGCCAATGAGGCATTACGGACTTCTATTTTTGGTATTATTCCTGCAGTAACCTATAATTTTAAATTTTAAAGGATGAGAAAATTAAGCCTATATGTACTACTCTTACCCCTTGTACTCTCCTGCGAAGATGTCATCGATGTAGATGTGCCAAACACTCCTCCGCGACTCATTGTGGATGCATTGGTTCGGGTAGATACCAGTTTACCCACTACAATTGTGCGTATAAAAGCAACCACTAGCACCTCATTTTTTGAAACACCGCAACCTGCTGTCTTAGATAGACTTCAATTACAAGACGAAGTAAGTGGTAATGCTTTTTTTCCAACGGAAACCATTTCTGGATCTGGTGTTTATGAAGTACCCCTTTCCTCTGCCGGCTTTGATACCGGTGGACGATGGATTCTTTCCTTTACACACGAAGACCAATTATATCTTTCATTTGCACAATTTATACCCACAGTGCCTTTAGATAACGTACAGCAAGGCACAGAAACTCTATTTGATGAAACGGATACCGAAATCATTGTATCGTTTACCGACGACGGTTCACAAGAGGATTTCTACGTTTTTGATTTTGGCTTTGGAGAATATTTAACCGTAGAAGACGAATTTTTTAATGGGCAGCCTTTTGAGTTCTCCTTTTTTATAGACGCACAAGTCATCCCCGGACAGACCGTAAATGTGAGTATACTAGGCGCAGACAAATCCTTTTTTGATTATGTGTCGCAATTGATAGTACAAGCCAATAGTGGCGATCAAGGCCCTTTTCAAACTCCGGCAGCTACTGTTAGAGGAAACATTTTTAACGTGACCGATATTGATAATATCGATTTTTTTAACAACGTTGCACAACCGGATAATTTTGTATTGGGTTACTTTGCTATTGTACAATCTTTTACAAGATCTGTGACGATTGAATAAATAGGTGTGGTTTAAATTCTTCTTATTTACCCCGATCTGTTTATTGTTCGTTTATAACAACTAAAACTTGGGGATCCCTTTTAAGAATTTTTAAATTAGAACGTATTTTTGGCGATAGGTCGAAAAAGAAAGCAGTACTTTTTAAGAGAATTCATGGTACATCAAGTCCTTTTACTAAAAAAACTCCGGTAATCAGCCGGAGTTTATTCATCAATCAAAAAACGAACAGTCATGATAGCTGTTGTTCTCGTAACTAAGATACCACATTTGATTTAGATGTGCAAGACCTAAATAAGTGGTTCGTAGGTAGCAGAGGTATTTTACATTTATTATTAATTACCCTAAATAGGTTTTCAATATTTTACTTCTCGAAGTGTGCTTTAATCTACGAATGGCTTTCTCTTTAATTTGGCGTACCCGCTCTCTTGTAAGATCAAACGTCTCGCCAATTTCTTCTAAGGTCATGGAATGTTGACCGGCTAATCCGAAATACAACCGAATTACGTCTGCCTCTCTTGGGGTTAAAGTTTCTAAGGCTCGTTCAATTTCTGTGCGCAGCGATTCATGTAGTAATTCCCTATCTGGATTGGGAGATTCACCGCTTCGAAGTACGTCATAAAGGTTAGAATCTTCGCCATCAATTAAAGGTGCATCCATGGAAACATGACGTCCGGAGTTCTTTAAGGATTGCTTCACATCTTCCACCGTCATATCCAATTCCTTGGCGATTTCCTCTGCGGAGGGTACGCGCTCATGAGCTTGCTCCAAAAAGGCAAACGTTTTGTTTATTTTATTAATAGAACCAATTTTATTTAAGGGTAAACGAACAATACGCGATTGTTCTGCCAACGCTTGCAAGATCGATTGACGAATCCACCATACGGCATAGGAAATAAATTTAAATCCTCGGGTTTCATCAAAGCGCTGTGCTGCCTTTATTAATCCTAGGTTTCCCTCATTGATTAAATCCGGCAAAGTTAACCCTTGATTTTGGTACTGCTTAGCCACAGATACTACGAAACGAAGGTTGGCTTTGGTTAGTTTTTCTAATGCGGCCTGATCTCCGGCCTTAATGCGTTGTGCCAATTCTACTTCTTCATCGGCAGTAATAAGATCTACCTTACCTATTTCTTGTAAATACTTATCTAAAGAGGCGGTTTCCCGATTGGTAACCTGTTTTGTGATTTTTAACTGTCTCATGTACGTTTTCCGTGCTAAATTAAGTTACAGACGAAGTGCTGCATTTGGTTATACGTTAAAATGAAGCAAATGTTACATTTACGGTATTAAAATTCTATTTTTTAGGTAAAATGTCAAAAAAAAAGCCCCAACGGTTGCGTTGGGGCTTTCATTTTCTATAAAATTAGTCTTAATCTCTTCGGGGTTTTCTATCCCTGTCTCTGGAATCTCTGCCGCGATTGTTTCTATCTCGATCATTACGTTCCCTCGGTGGTCGTTCTACAAATCCTTCCGGTTTTGGTAATAACGCTTTGCGCGAAACTTTCTCTTTTCTTGTTTTTGGATCTGTTCCCAAATATTTCACTTCAAAAACATCGCCCATGTGTACCACATCGCTCACATTCTCCGTGCGTTCCCAAGCCAGTTCAGAAACATGGAGCAAGGTTTCGTTACCCGGAGCATCTATATATTCCACAACGGCACCAAAATCGAGCATCTTTATCACCTTTACAGTATAGCTGCCACCCATTTCCGGTTTAAACATTAAGGAGTCTATTTTGGCTAATACAGCTGCAATACCATCCGGATCGGTACCTAGAATCTCTACGATACCTTCTTCAGTAATAGGATCTTCATTAATAACAATGGTCGTTTTGGTGGCCTTTTGTAATTCTTGAATTACTTTTCCACCGGGACCAATAAGCGCACCAATAAAACTTCCAGGAATAATTTTAGTGATAATTTTTGGTGCATGCGCCTTAACATCACTATTTGGCTGCGCAATAGTCTCGATTAATTTTTCAAGAATATGTAGGCGTCCTGCACGAGCTTGCTTAAGCGCCTGGATTAAAATATCATAAGGCATTCCCTTAATTTTCATATCCATTTGGCAGGCGGTAATACCATCGGCAGTACCGGTAACTTTAAAATCCATATCACCCAAATGATCTTCATCTCCGAGAATATCGGAGAGTACTGCAAAACGGTCTCCGTCTGTTATTAGTCCCATGGCAATCCCGGAAACCGGTTTCTTCAACTGAATGCCGGCATCCATTAGTGCCATTGTTCCGGCACACACTGTCGCCATAGATGAGGATCCGTTAGACTCTAAAACTTCAGAAACTACCCTTACCGTATACGGACATTCATCCGGTATCATCCCTTTTAATGCACGCTGTGCCAAATTTCCGTGACCAATTTCGCGACGCGAGGTGCCACGCAGCGGATGTGCTTCACCCGTAGAAAATGGTGGGAAGTTATAATGCAAATAGAATTTTTCTTCACCTTGATGCGTAGGCATATCTATCATATTAGATTCTCGCGACGTACCTAGGGTAACTGTAGCAAGTGCCTGTGTTTCTCCTCGTGTAAAAATAGCAGAGCCATGCACGGAAGGTAAATAATCAATTTCGCACCAAATAGGACGAATATCTGTGGTTTTACGTCCATCAAGACGTACACCTTCGGCAAGCGTAAGCTCCCTTACGGCTTCCTTTTCTGTTTTGTAGAAATAAGATTTAATCAACCCTTCATTTTCGGCCAGTTCTTCCTCATTAAAAGATGCGAGAACTTCTTCCTTTATGGCGTCAAATGCCTCGCTTCGCTCTCTTTTTCCGTAACCTCCCTTGGCTATTTCGTATACTTTTTGATACGCTATTTCGCGTACTTTAGACGCAATAGTATCATCAGTTTTCCCTGGCGTATATTCCCGAACCGGTTTTTTGCCAAAAGCTTCTGCTAAACGCACCTGAGCCGCACATTGTATTTTAATAGCTTCATGTGCAAATCGAATGGCATCTGCCATTTCCTCTTCACTAATCTCTTTCATTTCGCCCTCTACCATCATAACGGAATCCATAGATGCGCCAATGACCATATCAATATCCGACTCTAGCAACTGACTTCGACTTGGATTAATGATGAATTCCCCATTAACACGCCCTACTCTTGCCTCGGAAATAGGACATTCAAAAGGAATATCAGAAAGTTGTATTGCTGCTGAGGCTGCCAATCCGGCTAATGCATCGGGCATTACTTCTTCATCATGGGACATTAACTGAATCATGACTTGGGTTTCCGTTCGGTAATCTGATGGGAATAAGGGTCGCAATACGCGATCTACAATCCGCATGGTGAGTACTTCTCCGTCGCTCGGCCTTGCTTCTCTTTTAAAGAAACCTCCGGGATAACGACCGGCTGCTGCGAATTTCTCCCGATAGTCCACGGTTAATGGAAAGAAATCTAACGTACTCTCTTTGTACGATGAAACTACCGTACATAATAACATGGCCTTCCCCATTTGAACCACAACGGAACCGTGGGCTTGTTTTGCCAATTTTCCGGTTTCGATAGAAATACTTCTACCATCCCCAAGGTCTATGACCTCTCTAAATACTTTTGGAATCATAAATTTGAATTAAAACCTGTACTCATAACAGGCTTGTTAAACAATGGTCTTCTCGTCTTACCGGACGGACAGGGTTGTGTTGTTGTGTGTGGACCAATGAAAAACTATGTGTAAGCTTTTTGTAGGGTTCCTTAGAAACAATCAAAGGAAGTACGTGTAATACATGAACAAAAAGGGGAGGCATGGCCTCCCCTGTGTTAATTTCTTATTTTCGTATGCCTAATTCTTTAATTATGGCACGATATCTATTGATGTCCTTTTTAATTAAATAATCCAAAAGGCTTTTTCTTTTTCCCACCAATTTCACCAAAGAACGTTCTGTATTAAAATCGTGACGGTTCTTTTTTAAATGTTCTGTTAAGTGATTTATGCGATAAGTGAACAACGCAATTTGCCCCTCGGCAGATCCCGTGTTCTTTTCAGAGGCACCGTGTTTTTTAAAAATTTCGGCTTTTACTTCTTTGTCTAAATACATTCCAATATTAATTTAATGATTTTTATGTATGGGATTGATTTTCAATCCGGGCGCAAATATACTACTATTTTCTTTACGACCTAATCGGATTATTTTGAATTAGATCGATATAAAGATTAATTTTTGTTTTCAGATTTCTTCGATGCACTATAAAATCTAAAAAACCATGTTCCTTTACAAATTCTGCGGTTTGGAAACCTTCTGGCAATTCTTTGCCGGTCGCTTCTTTTACTACTCTAGGACCTGCAAAACCAATGAGTGCTCCGGGTTCCGAAATATTAATGTCGCCCAACATGGCGTAAGACGCTGTGGTTCCCCCTGTAGTAGGATCGGTACACAACGAAATGTAGGGTAGACCCGCTTCGGATAGTTGCGCCAATTTCGCCGATGTTTTGGCCAACTGCATCAGCGAAAGTGCAGCTTCCATCATGCGTGCACCTCCCGATTTTGAAATCATCAAAAAAGGATGCTTATTGATTATAGCATAATCTATGGCTCTGGCAATTTTTTCACCTACAACACTACCCATAGAGCCCCCAATAAAACTAAAATCCATACACGCAATCACAAGATCTTTTCCAAACGATTTGCCCACTGCGGTACGAACCGCGTCTTTTAATCCTGTTTTTTTCTGTGCAGCTTTTAAACGCTCCGTATAGGTTTTGGTATCTTCAAACTTTAAAGGATCCTTAGACGTAAGTTTAGGATCGAGCTCTGTAAATACATTGTCATCAAAAAGAATTTCAAAATATTCCTTGCTTCCAATGCGCACATGATAATCATCTTCCGGACTTACATAAAAGTTTTTTGCCAATTCATCGGCTTCTACAATTTTGCCCGTTGGTGATTTGTACCAAAGTCCCTTTGGTGTATCCTTCTTTTGATCGGTGGACGTTTGAATTCCTTTTTCTTTTCTTTTAAACCAAGATGACATAGTCTAGGGGATTGGGTTTAAATGATGAACAAATTTATAGTGTATTTACATTATTTAAATCTTCAAACGCCTTTTTTAAACGCTCCACAAAGGTTTTTTCTCCCTCTCGTAACCAAACTCTTGGGTCGTAGAATTTTTTGTTTGGCTCGTCTGCACCGTTTGGATTTCCAATTTGAGACTGCAAATAGTCCTTTTTACCTTGAACATAATCTCTAATACCTTCCAAAAATGCATATTGCAGATCGGTATCAATATTCATTTTTATAACACCATACCCAATCGCCTCTCTAATTTCGGCTACTGTAGATCCGGAACCTCCGTGGAATACAAAATCGATATGATTTGAACCAACGCCAAATTTTTTGGATACAAATTCCTGAGAATTTTTAAGAATAACCGGGGTCAATTTTACATTACCGGGTTTGTACACGCCGTGCACATTACCAAAGGCAGCGGCTACGGTAAACCTTGGGCTTATTTTAGAAAGCTCTTCAAAGGCATATGCCACCTCTTCGGGTTGAGTGTACAATTTAGCATCGTCTATATCGGAATTATCTACGCCATCCTCTTCCCCACCGGTTACGCCTAATTCTATTTCTAAGGTCATTCCCATTTTGCTCATCCGAGCTAAATAGGTTTTGCATATTTCGATATTTTCTTCTAAAGGTTCTTCAGACAAATCTATCATGTGCGAGCTGTAGAGTGGTTTCCCTGTCTCGGCAAAGTGCTTTTCACTGGCCTCTAAAAGACCGTCTAACCAGGGCAACAATTTTTTTGCACAGTGATCTGTGTGCAGAATTACAGTTGCACCATAGGCTTCTGCCAATTGATGCACATGCTTTGCACCGGCCACACCGCCCAAAATGGCAGCCTGCTGCCCTTCATTGGACAATCCTTTTCCTGCATTGAATTGTGCGCCGCCATTAGAAAACTGAATGATTACGGGAGAATTTAATGCGGCGGCTGTTTCTAAAACAGCATTAATGGTATTCGATCCAATAACATTTACTGCCGGAAGCGCAAATCCTTTACTTTTAGCATATCTAAAAATTTCCTGAACTGCATCACCTGTAGCTACTCCGGGCTTTATATTGTGCGACATAATTTTCTTTTAATTTATTTTATAGTTCTATGACGCCACAAAAGTAATAAAATTATTAGGTCTAAAAAGGATAATTTATCCCTATTTGAGGAACCATGTTGGCAAAGTTGTAATCCCGGAACCATCTTTTAGAGGGTTCTTCTGCCGGATTATAGGTTTTAAAACCAAAATCTATCCGAAACACAAAATAGGTAAAATCGTACCGAATACCAAATCCTGAACCAAGGGCAATATCGGCCAATGAACTAAAACCGTTAAAGGTAGCATCGGGGTCGTCCACATTATCGTACACATTCCATATGTTACCCGCATCGGCAAATAAAGCACCTTTGAAACTTCCTGCAATAGGAAATCTAAATTCTAAATTAAATGCCAGTTTTAAATTTGCTTCGTTAAAATCGTTTACATCCTTGGTCCTACCAGGCCCTAAGGAGTAGGGAAACCAAGCTCTGTTATCATTAGAACCTCCTGCAAAATAGCTGCGTACAAAAGGAATGTTATTAGAATTTCCGTAGGGTACGGCAATACCAATAAAGCTTCGAACAGCCAATACGTTTGAATGACTTACCGACCAATGTTTTATATAATCAAATTCGGTTTTTACATATTGAGAATAGGGTACGCCAAACACCAATTCATCGCCATTATTGTTTGCATTAAAGGGAATGATTTTCGCAATACCCGAAAGCAAATTGCCCGCACTTTCTAATTTTAAACGATATTGATAAAAATTATTGTCATTTATTCCCTTTTTGTTGTTTTTGGTAAAGGTGTAATTGGTTGCAAAAATAAGATTGTTTTCGGTGAGTCGCTGTCGCCGCTCTTCAATGTTTCGCACTTCATTAAAATCATCTTCCGAAGATGGTACTTCACCTTCTAAAATGGCATTGGTAAAGCCTGTAGTGCCTTCGGGTATAATTAACCTCAAAGGGGCTTCCGGATTCTCCGTTTCTTCATAAAACTCAGACAAGCTCTCAACGTCTTGAAAATTTGTAGCTATTTGATCCAAGCGATTAAAGGTATTTTGAAACACATTAAAAAAACGATTGGAGTTTACGTTGCGAACAAATTGAAGATTAACTAATTCTATAGCGTGTCTTTTAGCATCCGATGGTGTCCAGCTATACCCCAAAAGACTGTTAAAGGTTTGCTTGTCTAATCCTATATTTTTCTGAAAACTTGTTCCTAAAGAGATCTTCGTTTGCGGAAGCATATAATAGGGTATTATTTTTTTTGATACCGGAATGGGCAACCAGATACGCGGAAATACCAAATTTATGTCCGCACCAACCTCAGAAAAGAAATCTTCTGATAAGGAGGTATCCCCTAAAAGACCAAAAGAACCTCTTCCTGCCAGACTCAGGGTTTCTGCCCCACCGAAAATGTTTCTACTTACTAGGGCAGAACTAAAACCCACACCCACACGCTGAATATTAGAGTGCGTAAAATCAAAATCGACCCCAAGGGAATACTTTGGTCGGGCAGTTAGATAAATGTTAGAAACTAACTGGGTTTGCGTGCTGTCCTGAATAAATTCAATGTTGGGATACTTAAACGTGTTTAGATTGGTAATTTGCCTGTAGGTTCGTACCCGATCTAAGTCTCTGTAAATACTATCTTTGGTGAAAAAAATAGCATCAGTTAAGGCTTTGGGCTTGTACCTTAGCTTTTTAGTGTCGTAATAAATAGTGTAATTGTTATAGGAGACCGATTTTAGATCATTCGGATTGGTTCCAAAAGTATGATCGGCATAAATATTAATACTTTGAAACCGATTTACCTTATACTCCGAAGATGCTAATCCGTTGCCTCCTCTCGTTTTTAAATTCTCTATTTGCAGTGCAACGTCCAAATTTTGGTCGTCCGATGCCACTACGGTGTCACGGGCAATGTCGTAGGTAATGGAACTTTCCTGAAAGTTAAAAATGCCCGAATTGCGAAAAAGAGTTGTTAATCTTTCCCGCTCAAGGGTAAAGTCAGACAAATCAAACTGTTTGCCCTGTACCACAAAAGATTGGTTCGCATGAAGGTCATAAATAGAGTCTATGGCCGGAGATACAATGTTTTTGGTTAGCGAATCAATAATAAATGGTTTTCCTAGCGTAATAGTGTAATTTACTATAGCCCGTTGTTGTGTTTTACCCGTGGTATCTATACTAAAATGAGCTTCATTATTAAAATATCCTTTGGTACCATAATACGCTTTTAAGCGGTCTGCCGATTTTCTCGACTTAGAAGTATCTACAATTACAGGAGCCTCCCCAATATTCTTTAACCAGGTATTTATTCCTTTTACCATAAACGATTCCCCGAGCCGGTTTACTTGCTTTTGAGATAAAAGGGCAGCCAATCGCTCTTCTCTTTTCGGTTTCTCTTTTAGCCACTTTTGATAGGATGTATCCGGATTTTTTTTGGCAAGATTGTAAAGATGCAGACGCAGAGGATAACCTAACACGCCACCACTATTGGGTTTTTGAGAAATTAGACTTTGGACGGTTTCATCGGTTACCTTTTCGCCATTGGCCTGCAAGGTATTTTTGGTAAGCAATAATTCATCCTCTTCTACCCTTTTTAAGGCATTACAAGAAGTAATTATCACGGCAAGCAATATTAAGCTTAGTTTTGTAACGTCTATCTTAAAACTCATGCCGGTCCTCATAGGGCTCAAAAATACATTATTTGTATGGTTGTGAAAAGCCAAATAAAATTTATCAAAAATCTACAACAAAAAAAATACCGAAACCAAAACGGTCTTTTTGTAGTAGAGGGCGTAAAAACAATTCAGACGCTACTGGATGCCGGTTTTTCGGTTCAAAAAATTTATGTAACCCAAACCGATATAATTGATGCCCCCAGCACTAAACCGGTTTTAATTACGGATGCTAGTTTAAAAAAAATGAGTAGTCTGGTAACTCCAAATAAAGCGTTAGGCGTGTTTTATATCCCAAAGATGGAACGAATCGAATTTTCCGATTGGGTGGTTGCTTTAGACGATGTGCGCGATCCGGGAAACTTGGGAACCATTATCCGTTTGTGCGATTGGTTTGGTATTCGGCATTTAGTATGTTCTTTACATACTGTAGACTGTTATAACCCAAAGGTTTTACAGGCCACCATGGGATCTATAAGTCGTGTAAATGTTGTTTATACCGATTTATATTCCTTTTTAAAAGAGGTGAAAACTCCTGTTTTTGGTACCTTTATGCAAGGTGCTTCTGTGTATCAGGTTTCACTACCACCGTCTGGTGTATTGGTTTTAGGCAATGAAGCTAAGGGTATTTCCGATGGTCTGCAAGCCCTAATTTCGGAAAAAATAAGTATCCCGCAATTTGGAGAAAAAACAGCCGAAAGTCTCAATGTGGCTACGGCAACCGCCATTTTTTTAGGTGAAATTCGCAGGGGATACTCTGAAACGATTATTCAAAAGTAAAATTTATAAAAAGCCCTCGAGTTTTCATAGATTCTATATTTCCCGTCCACGGGCTATTGGGATTTTCGTCCGGAATTAATTCATTGCTCATCGCGAAAACACCCCGTATGGAAGGTGTAAATTTGAAGTATTCTGTATAAAATTCAATCCCAAAACCCATTTCGTAATAGTAGGTATTTTTTTTCATGCGGAATGTGCCGTTGCTATTGTCGTCTAAACTATCTTCATTACTGCCTAAATTTAAAGACGTAGATACGCCCCCAATAAGAAATGGTTTCCAATTTCCTAAGCGCATAGCACTTGCCTTTAAGAGTAATGGGAAATTTATATAAGTGGATTTTACCTCCCTAAGCGCATCATTTTCGTTATTAAAACCTGGAAAACCAAGCGTTCTCAGGGTGTAGTGTAAGCCAGGCTCAAAACGGAGATCTAAAAAATTGTTTAAACGCATCTCCCCTATCAACCCCACATTAAAACCAAAAGATTTATCGACCAATACATCGGTATTGTTATCGCCCAAATCTTCTTTGTATTCAAACTTAAAATCGTACTGATTAAACCCAAGGAAATAGCCCCAATTTAAAAAAGGTTTATCTATATTCTCCAGATTTAGAACGGGGTTTTCATTAAATTGCGCCCACAACACCTGACCGCCAAAGGTCAGAGAAATCAAAAACAACACCCTTTTTTTCATTTATACAAAAAATCGTAAGCCATTGTTGAGGCTTTGTTTATATCGGCCTAAATGCGTCATACTTCTGCCATGTTCGCTGGGCTATTGCCAGTTACTTTGTAGCTACATAAATAGAAGCCACCCCAAAAGTTTGAGGTTTATTCTCTACACCTATAAACCCAATTTTCTTTAAAATATTGTTGAACGTTTCTCCATGCGGAAAAGAAGCTGCCGATTCTGATAAATACGCATAGGCAGCCCGGTCTTTAGAAAATAGTTTTCCTATGAAAGGCAAAAGATATTTAGTATAAATGGCATAGCCTTGCTTAAAAGGTGTTTTTGTAGGCACAGCGGTTTCCAAAACCACCAAAACGCCTGTAGGTTTTAATACCCTTAGTATTTCGGTAAGGCCTACTTCTAAATTTTCAAAATTTCGAACGCCAAATGCCACGGTTACCGCATCAAAAGAATTAGGAGGAAAGGGAATATTTTCGCTATCGCCAAAGATCATTTCTATAGTTGTTTCTAAACCTTTCTTGTCTATTTTCTTTTTGCTAATTTCGAGCATCCCCTTTGAAATATCCAGTCCCACAATTTTCTCTGCTCCGGTTTTTACTAAATTAATGGCCAAATCGCCCGTTCCCGTAGCTACATCCAAAATACGTTGCGGTTGCTTTTTTTTAATAATCGCCACCACGCGGTTGCGCCATTTTATATCAATTCCAAATGAAATGACCCTATTTAGCCCATCATAATTCCCGGAAATGGTATCAAACATTTGCGCAATCTGGCTTTTCTTACTGGAGTTACTTGTTTTGTACGGCGTAATTTTTTCCGACATGCTTATTTTTTTTTGACAAATATAGTGTATCGACCCCTTTAGCAAAGGAGATATGTCGTAAAATAATGAACCCTTAGGTGGTAGCAACAGATACCTAAAAAACCTAAACTTAAAGCAAATTTATTTATGTAATTTTGCGATGTATTATTCCTTAGGTTGCAATCCTAAATGAACCCGATGAACAATCCCTGTATTCGTGAGACCGCACAATGTAGTGCCCAATTTATTTTTATAGACAAACACAATTTATAATTTCGATGAAAATTATTATCGCAGGAGCCGGAGAAGTAGGCTTCCATTTGGCAAAGCTATTGTCGTACGAGTCTCAAGACATTACATTAATAGATACCAATAAGTCTAGTTTATCACATGCAGATAGTCATTTAGATATTAGGGTGTTACGAGGCGATTCCACATCTATTAGTATTTTAAAAGAGGCACAAGTGAGTCAGTCCGATTTAGTAATAGGAGTTACTTCTTCCGAGACCACTAATATTACGTTGTGTATGCTGGCCAAGCAACTGGGCTGTAAAAGAACCATCGCCAGAATTTCTAATACAGAATTTATCACCAATAAGGACGAAATACGATTTGCCGAATTGGGCATAGACGAACTTATTTCTCCCGAAGCGTTGGCCGCAACTGAAATTCAATTATTATTAAACCAATCTGCGTTTAACGATACGTACGAATTTGATGAGGGCAAACTTATAATGATCGGTGTTTTGCTTCCAAAAATTGCCCCTTTTGTAGGCAAAACGGTGAAGGAAGCGGCACAAATTTTTCCCGAATTACACTTTATGCCTATTGCAATAAAACGAAAAGGCACCCAATTTACAGTAATTCCCCGGGGAGATACCATTTTTATGGAGGGCGATCAGGTATATTTTATAACCGCTAACGAAGGCGTAGATGAGTTGTATAAGCTTATCGGGATGGAGAAACAGGAAATAAAAAATGTCATGATTCTCGGTGGAAGTAAAGTAGGTTTTAAAACCGCACGTGATTTAAGTGCCAGCCGATTTAATGTGAAACTCATAGAAATAGACAAGGAAAAAGCATTTGACTTGTCCGATAATCTTCCCAATACGCTAATTATAAACGGCGATGGAAGAAATGTGGAACTATTGCAAGAAGAAAGTTTGGAAGCCATGGACGCCTTTGTGGCGGTAACCGGAAATTCAGAAACCAATATTATGTCTTGTTTAATGGCAAAATCCAAGCACATAAAAAAAACCATCGCTATGGTTGAGAATATGGATTACTTCCAATTATCGCATTCCATTGGCATCGACACCCTAATCAATAAAAAGTTATTGGCGGCCAACACCATATTTAGATACATTAGAAAAGGTGATGTGTTGGCTTTAACACGGCTAGGGAATTTAAATGCAGAAATTTTAGAATTTGCAGTAAAACCCACCTCCATTGTTAACGGACAAGTTATCCGTGAGTTAGACTTTCCAAAATCGGCCACCATTGGAGGTGTTATCCGTGACGGTAAGGGAATTATCGCTTTGGGCGATTTTAGAATTACCGAAGGGGACCGGGTTGTGGTCTGTTGTTTGCCGGAGTCTATTTCCAAAATAGAAAAACTCTTTATATAAGATGGCGTTGAATTTTAAAATTATTATTCATGTCATGGGGTTATTGCTCCTTTGCAACGGTTTTTTCATGTTTATTGCCACGTTTGTGAGTGGTATGTATAAGGATGGGATAACCATGGATTTGGCGCTAGCAGCCATAATTACAATGCTCGCCGGGGTTATCGCCATGTTTTATACCAAGGATCACAAAAAGGAAGTAAAACGCAAAGAAGGTTATATTATCGTTACTTTTGGCTGGCTTATTATGTCTTTTTCCGGGATGTTGCCCTATCTTTTTTCAGGGAGTATTCCGGATGCGTCTAACGCTTTTTTTGAAACCATTTCCGGATACACCACAACAGGAGCCTCCATTTTGGAGGACATCGAAAGTATGCCCAAGGGTATTCTGTTTTGGAGAAGTCTAACCCATTGGATTGGGGGTATGGGCATCATTGTATTGGCTATTGCCATACTGCCTCTTCTAGGCATTGGGGGCATGCAACTTTTTGCCGCGGAAGCACCGGGTCCCAGTACCGACAAATTACATCCCCGGATAACAGATACCGCAAAGCGGTTATGGTTCATTTATTTGTTGTACACCGTAGCGGAGACGCTCTTACTTACCGTAGCCGGGATGTCTTTTTTTGATGCCATTAACCACGCATTAGCCACCTTGTCTACCGGTGGTTTCTCCACCAAAAATGCAAGTTTGGCCCATTGGAATGGGCAACCGTGGATTCAATATATAGTAATGGTTTTTATGTTTTTGGCGGGTAGTAATTTTGTATTGAGCTATTTTGCCTTTAAAGGTAAAATACAAAAAGTATTTAGAGATGAGGAGTTTCGCTATTATGTTGGTTTTATTTTAATCTTTACCTTAATTGCGGGTACCGTAATCTATCTTGAGGCGAATGTCCCCGTTTCGGAATACCATCCTATGGTCTTGGGTGAAGCCGAAAGTGCCTTTCGGCATGCCTTATTTCAAGTAATTGCCATTATAACCACCACGGGCTTTGTAAGTGCAGATTTCACCAATTGGACTCCATTTTTAACCATTTTCTTTTTTGGTCTTATGTTTTTGGGCGGTTCTGCGGGATCCACCTCAGGAGGTATTAAAGTAATGCGCCACTTGTTAATCATTAAAAACGGATTATTAGAATTTAAACGTACGCTGCATAGCAATGCCATTATTCCCGTGCGCTACAACAACAAAACCGTACAAGAACATATTGTGTATAACATTATTGCTTTTTTTATACTCTATATGTTAGCTTTTATTATCGGAGCCTTAGGGTTAGGATTCTTAGGGCTCGATTTTGAGTCGGCCATTGGTGGAGCCGCCTCCTGTTTAGGAAATGTAGGTCCGGCTCTTGGAAGTCTAGGTCCATTACAAAATTTTAATGAGTTGTCGTCTTTAGGAAAATGGTGGTGCGGCTTTTTAATGCTTATTGGTCGACTAGAACTTTTTACGGTACTCATCCTATTAACACCCTATTTTTGGAAAAAAACATAAACGCTCGTGCTTTACATCTAAATGGTGCGTTACCGTATGTCTTTACCGTTTTGACCCCGCTGATAAACCTATAATCTTTGCTAATTTATGAGAAAAGATCCTTCGCTATTCATTAAAAGCCTCAAGTACTTCGGCATTACTACACTTCTCATGTTTACTGCACCTATTGTGATTTATCAGGCTTTTAAAAACCAAAATCATCCGTTTTACATACCCGTTTTAATTGTGGGGTTGGTACTGGCCGTTACAGCCATTGTTATGGGTTTTATCAGTGTTAAAAAACTGATGAACTTTATTTTTCAAAAGAAAAAATGAGTCTTTAGCGTGGAAGGCACTGCTCTATTGGTGCGTACAAGCCTCATTTTTTTCTGAGTTGGTATTAATTTTCTCAAGGTTCGTCATCTTTAGTATACTATGCTTGAGCAGATTCTTTATAGATCCTAATAACAATAGATTTTGTTAAACTTACAGCCAACGCAATCGATTGTTGATATAATTGTATATTTGTTTCAGTCATCGCAATAAACCCGATTAGCATCCCAAAATGGTAGTAAAACTTAACTTTTTAAGAAGATATTTAAAAGCGTACACGCTTATTTCAATACTTTTTTTAGCTTACAATGTAAAGGCGGAAAATGGGTATGACTTATGGCTTCGGTACCATCCCATAGAGGATAGTGCATTGCGAGAAAGATACAAGGATCTCATTACTGATATTTCCATTAAAGGCGAAAGTGAAACCCTCCGCATTGTCCGTGAGGAAATTCGAAAAGGGTTAAGTGGTCTTTTAGACGGCTCGTATACCACATCTGGTACTTTCAATGTGGATGCTTCCTTGCTAATAGCAAAGAAAAATGATCTTACTACACCGCTTCGTAAAGATAATGACCGGAAATTATCAGAACTTAAGAATGACGGTTTTTTTATTTACAGCCGTCAAACCAAAACAGGTACGCAACTCATAATTACCGCAAACAACGACATAGGACTTTTGTATGGGGTCTTCCACTTTTTACGCCTACTTCAGCAACATAAAGCGCTAGAAAATCTTGCCATTCTAGAAAATCCGAAAATTAATTTGCGTTTACTAAATCACTGGGATAATTTAGACAGGACTGTAGAACGCGGGTATGCCGGATTTTCCATTTGGAATTGGCACACCTTACCGGATTATATAGACCAACGATACATGGATTATGCACGCGCCAATGCCTCTATTGGGATTAACGGCACTGTGTTAACTAATGTAAACGCAAATGCCTTAATATTGACACCGTCCTATCTGCAGAAAGTAAAAGCACTGGCCGACTTATTTAGACCCTACGGCATAAAAGTATATTTAACCGCACGATTTTCGGCTCCCATAGAAATTGGTGGATTAGCAACTGCCGATCCCTTGGATCTTGAGGTTAAAGAATGGTGGACCAAAATAGCCAAAGAAATTTATACCTCAATCCCAGATTTTGGCGGTTTTGTGGTGAAGGCAAACTCCGAAGGACAGCCGGGGCCTCAAAATTATGGTCGTAACCATGTAGATGGTGCCAATATGCTTGCCGATGCCCTTTTGCCATTTAAGGGCGTTGTTATGTGGCGCGCTTTTGTGTATTCCGAACACGATCCTACAGATCGTGCTAAGCAAGCGTATAGCGAATTTGTTCCCTTTGATGGTTCTTTTCGAGAAAACGTAATTATTCAAGTAAAAAATGGCGCTATCGACTTTCAGCCCAGAGAACCCTTTCATCCCATGTTTGGTGCAATGCCCAAAACTCCGTTAATGATGGAGTTTCAAATTACTCAAGAATATTTAGGCTTTAGTACACATTTGGTCTTTTTGCCTAAATTATTTGAAGAGGTTTTGGATGCCGATACCTATCAGAAAGGAAAAGGTGCTACTGTGGCCAAAGTTATCGATGGTAGCTTGCACAATACCAAATTATCGGGAATTGCGGGTGTAGCCAATATTGGAAATGACATAAACTGGACAGGACACATTTTTGCTCAGGCCAATTGGTATGGTTATGGTCGTTTGGCTTGGAGTCCCGAACTGAGTGCGGATGTTATTGCTGATGAATGGCTGAAGGCTACCTTTACTAATGAAGATGATTTTATTGTACCGATGAAAAACATCTTGTTGGAATCGAGGGAAATGGTAGTAAATTATATGAATCCACTAGGATTACATCATATTTTTGACACCGGGCACCACTACGGCCCAGGGCCATGGGTCGGGAACCTTTCCAGGCCGGAATGGAACCCCACGTACTATCATAAAGCCGACAGTATGGGTATAGGCTTTGACCGTACCGCCTCAGGAAGCAATGCCGTTTCTCAATACGCTCCGGAAGTAGCTCAACTATTTTCTAATGTAGATTCGTGTCCAGAAGAATACCTATTGTGGTTTCACCACTTACCCTGGAATTATACACTTAAAAACGGGGAAACACTTTGGAATGGGATGGCTTTAAAATATCAAGAAGGCGTAAATCAAGTGCGGGATTTACAACACACTTGGGAACGCATGAAACCCTATGTAGACTCAGAACGTTTTGCATCCGTTACACAATTGATAGCCATACAACTCAAAGAAGCCATTTGGTGGAAAAATGCCTGTATGCTCTATTTTCAGGAATTTTCAAAACAAGATTTTCCTAAGGAAATGGAAAAACCCGATGCTACATTGGATTATTATAAATCATTACAATTTCCATTTGCCCCTGGCATTAGGCCAAGGTGGGACTAACACAATCGTAAACTGACCAACACATAAAATGAACGTTAAAATTGCAATTGTAACGGGGTGGTACTAAAACAAAAATTCTCTTATTCCCTTTTCCAAACCATATAGCTCTGCCATACCTTTTGCTCTGCCTATCAAGGAATAACCACTATAAAATTCATCTTGCCTATTTTTATCGTCCAGCAGCACATGACCGTGATCCGGCCTAATAGGTATAGCCACATCTCCCTTTCCGCTCTTATGCCTTTGCAACTGTTCCATAAGAATCTGTTTCATTAATTTACCCATAGGGATGGAACCATCCAAATGAGAAGCTTCGTAAAACGTTTCATTTTCTAACCTCTGAATATTTCTAAGATGAATAAAATGGATCTGCGAACCAAAATCCGTTATTATTTTTTCAAGGTCGTTAGCGGCTATGGCTCCTAAAGAACCAGAGCAAAAAGTTAAGCCATTTGAATCTGAAGGGTAACAATTCATCACATATTGTAAATCCTCATGCGTGGAGACAATACGGGGAATACCAAAAACAGAAAATGGCGGATCATCCGGATGAATTGCCATCTTAATCCCTAACTTTTCCGCTTCCGGAATAACAGCGTTTAAAAAGTACGACAAATTCTTCTGCAACGCCCTTTTAGATATTTTACTAACCTCATCTAAGTTGGTTTTGAATTCCTTTAGAGGAATTGTGTCCTTAGAACCGGGCATACCTGCCAAAATAGCATTTTCCAAAGCCTTCCTTTCGGGTATGCTTAGTGTCTTGAAATACGTATGGGCCTTTAATCGCATTTCATGATCATAAATACCTTCGGCTTCGGATCGTTTCAAAATATATAAGTCGAACGCTGCAACTGCAATCGGATCGTACAATAAACTAATAGCTCCGTTGGGAAGTGTGTAACTCAAATCTGTTCTTGTCCAGTCAATGAGTTGCATGAAATTATAACAAACAATAAAAATATCGTTTGCTGCTAAGTTATGTAGTGTATCTATATAATTGTTGATATACTTATCCCTTTCTGGAAAACCATATTTAATAGCCTTATGAATATTAACACTTTCCACAACAGACCATTCCAAACCATGTGAAACTATCTCATCTTTAATATTTTTTATAGTCTCATGAGGCCAAACTTCTCCTATCGGTATTTGATGGCATGCGGTTACAATCCCTTCAACGCCTATTTCCTTTATATCGTTTAATGATACCCCAAAGTTAGATCCAAACCATCTGAAGGTTTTCTTTAAATAAGGCATAGATGCCTTTATGCTGTTTCCCATTGTAAAAATCTACTTTAAATCATGCACTCGTTATACCCCGGAAAAAGAACTAAAACCCCCATCAACCTCATAAACGCTACCCGTAACAAAAGAAGAAGCGTCGCTAAGCAAATAATGGATCATTCCGTTCAATTCTGAAGCATCTCCAAAACGTCCCATTGGTGTTTTTGCAAGTACCTTTTTTGATCGCTCTGTATAGGATCCATCCTCATTTGTTAATAGTTTTCTATTTTGATTTCCGATAAAGAAACCGGGAGCTAGCGCATTTACCCTTATCTTATCACTAAATTTAGAGGCCAATTCATGCGCCATCCATTTGGTAAATATTTCGATACCCGCTTTAGCGATAGAATACCCTAATACTCGTGATATAGCTTGATGCGAAGCCATTGATGAAATATTTATAACCGATCCATAGCCTTGTTTGGCCATCAACTCGCTAAAAATTAAAGTTGGAATAACAGTGCCCCATAGGTTTAATTCTACTGCTTTTCTTGAATCTTCAATTGTAATATCAAAAATACTTTGTTCAGGAGTTAAGGTAGCTCCTTGTGTATTACCTCCCGCAAGATTAATAAGACCATCTATGGTTCCAAAGTTTTTTAAAATGGTTTGCTTTACGGTCCTTAATTCCTTTTCATTCATTACATCGCCCACAAAAATATGAGCCCTATTTGGAGCCTTAACGTTGAGCATTTCTTGTGTTTCTTCTAAGCTATTCAAAGACCTCCCTAAAAGGATTACATTGGCACCATTTGAGATGAGATATTGTGATATAGAACTACCCAATACCCCTGTTCCCCCGGTGACAACATATAATTTACTCTCAATTGACGAAAATTGATTCATAAGTGTACATGCTAGAATTGAAAATTAAAATAAAATGGAACAAATATCGCAGGATTTTTTAGATAATCCCAAAATTAAACTAAAGGAGTCCACCGGGTTCGGTAGCCCGGCAAACTCCCTTTCAACTAAACAACTAACTCAATTATTCGTAACCCAATTCGTATTAAACGATTATTTACTGTTTTTGCTCACGAGCTATTTTAAAGGCTTCCACAGTCGTGTAATATTTACTCAGCATATTTGGCACTTCCCAAACCGGAAGTGCACCCTCATTAAGATACTGTAAATAGTTTTGAGTGACTTGCGCAAAATGGGCTTCATGTCCAATATGAAACGCGTCCGGTATATTTATGCGCCACATAGTATCCGAAATTTGTACCGCCGATGTGCCGGGAAAATTAGTTGCTATCACCTCGTTGAGTGCTTCATCTAGCGCCATTGAAACAGATTCCGTATTTTCTTTAAAATTAATATATAAGGTAGGCTTGTAATTTTCTGCTTCTCCTTGCTTTATGATAAGATCACTTTTGGTACCCCGTAGCACACTATAATGCGTATCGCCGGCACCTTCGGGAGCCTCGTAATTCCATATTACGGAAACTTTGGCATGTTTTCCTTTAATGGTATAGACCATTTCTCCATTACTGTACACATTGATGTGGTCGCCATCGCTATCCTTATCCAAAAATTCTGGAAAATCGGGTAACCCCGTTACTTTGGTAAATTCATCCTTGCGCACCGTGGTAGCCCAACGCTTGGCATGTATCATTTTTATGTCTGAGGTGTCTATAATTTCATTGGGAAAGAGCTCCCACTGTACCAAATCTACAAGGTGCGTTGTTACGTCTACAATGCCTTCCCCTTCTTCATTTACATCGAAGAACCAAGCGGGACGCACCAAAGGTTTTCCCGAAACTTGTTTGTAAAAATGGTGTACGCTTTCCTTGCTAATGGCCGGTTTGTCCGGGCTGCCATCTATAAGTGAACCAAAAACAGACGGAATGCCTGAGAACGCCTTCTGAAGCATCGTTGTAGCCTCAAAGCGTTCGGTCATTATATCGTAAATGAACACACCTTTTTCATCGGCAATTCGAAAGGCCTCTGACAATTTTTTAAATCCTTCCGGATGTATCACCAGCGGTTTGTCTGCATAAACATGTAATCCTGCGCGGACAGCCTCCAATATATAATCTATTTTTTTTGCATTTTTTCCTGCTACTACCATCACATTCCCTGCCTTATTTGAAATCATTTTATCCAAATAATCTGCACCTATATAAAGAACAGGTTTCCAATTCGTTGGTGCATCCATCCTTGTATTGTATTGTGCAATCTTATCCAAAAAGTCGTCTACCTCAGGGCCTTCGGGGGCATACACGTAGATGGTATCATTTACATTAGGGTAAGCTGTTTTTTGCACCAAAGCGGCATGAAAATGACCCGGATCTAGGGTCATAAAGGTTATGTTTTTTGCCGGGACAGATTCCGCACTAGGTTCCTTTTCTTTTTTTGTTTGACACGAAAGAATAACAGCTAGAGCGAATATATAAACAAGTGGTTTCATGAAGGGTTTTATAAAAGTCTTCCTTAAATTGGATGCGCATTAAAACGTAAGGTAATCTGTACCATAGGGTCGTCTTTGTTCCCTGCTAAGCAGGGCATTGGCCTCCTCATCGTTCACAAATTGTTCGGCCACCGGATCCCATTCTAACTTCCTTGAAAACTTCATTGCAATATGACTTATTAAACATACGGAGCACATCTTGTGCGCTATATCTACCGGCGATATTGTGGTTTTTTTAGATTTTATGCAATCTAACCAATTGCCATGATGATCTTCACTTTGGTATAAGTGTATTTCGTTCTCGCCAATCGTAGAAGTTAAAATATTGGGGTCGGAAGCGTCCAAGGCCTTACTACTTTTTTCTTTATCTACAGGATCTGTTGCCGTAGCGTTATAATCGCCTCTGGAAACAAAAATCCATCCCTCACTACCTTCATAACGAATACCATTAGGATATCCCCCACTTGTAAAAACGGTTATTCCGTTGGCGTATTCATGTTTCACAAAAAAATCGCCATGTACGTTCCAAAGTCCAGCTTTTGGAAATTCAGCCAAAGCTTCAACGGAAATTGGTCCGGTTAATTCTGTATCCATACCCCAAGCCGCCGAGTCGTAGTGGTGTTGTCCCCATCCTGTAATCATTCCTGCGCCATACTGTTCTAAGCGCAACCATCCGGGCCTGTCGTAGCCTGTTTGTGGATGTACTCCAATTTCAGTATAGGGCACCTCGGGTGCTGAACCTAACCACATTTCATAGTTAAGATTCGCCGGAACCGGCATGGCAGGGGCATCGGGGCCGCTGGGATCCCCGGGAAGACCAATTTTTACGGTATGTAATTTACCAATTCGTCCATTTCGCACCAATTCTGCTGCGACCCTAAATTGTGCGGAAGATCTTTGCTGGGTACCTACTTGAAAAATGACCCCGGTTTCCTGAACTGCTTTTACCAATTGCTGCCCTTCTTTTATAGTTAAAGACGTTGGTTTTTGCAGATAGATATGTTTCCCGGCCATGGCCGCTTCAATAGCGGGTTGTGAATGCCAATGATCCGGGGTACTAATAATTACCGCATCGATATCTTTGTTTAAAAGTAGTTCCCTGTAGTCTCCGTACATTTTGGCATCTACATACTTTTTTTTACCTGTTTTTTTGAAGTAAAAATCATCTACCAATTGTTTTGTGTCCTTCAATCGATTGCTATCCAAATCGCAAACAGCCATAACTCTAGCGTCATCAAATTGCATGGTATCGGGCAAGTCATGGTAACGCCCTATTCTGCCACATCCTATCTGGCCCACATTTATTTTATTGCTAGGTGCATTCTTGCCAAAAACACTGGCAGGAACTATCGTAGGAAACGCCACTGTAGCCGCAGATGATAAAAGTGTGTTGTTTATAAATTTTCTTCGTTGCATAGGTATTTATTTTAAGGTTGCGTAATAGTAACGACTGCCGGTGTGGCAAAAGCTTGCCATTGTGCCTCTGCTTCTTCGGGGCTTAAGTCACCGTCAAACACTAGCATTCTGTATTTTAATTGATAGGTGTTATTCGGTTTAATCATCCATTCCGAATCCCGTATGGGTGAAAATTCAAAAAACATATTGGATTTTCCATCATAAAACTCGCTGGGCCATACTCTCATGGGTTCGGGATGTGCCCTGTTATTTGGATGACTCATAAACAAAATCCCACTTTTTTTTGACGGTGCCGACGACGCTCCACTGATAATACACCACCGGGCATTGGTTCCGTCTGCCGTAAAACGATCTTTCCCCTCAGAGGTTAGTACGGAACTATTGTCTGTATGCCATTTTTCTGTGGCTCTAATACCGATTCCTCCACCGTACCTGTAGGCTTCAAATAAAATCCCCGAAGCCAAGGGAGTACTAAAGGTACTCGTATAATCAATGATAGTTTGGTTTTTATCATTTGCGGTATCCCATACTTTAATTTCTAAATCTTCGTTTAATGCAATTTTGTTTTCGGGTAACGCCCCAAAATCTACATGGTGCTGTGTCGCTGATATTGCTGCGTATACAGGTCCAGATTGGAGATTGGAAAACGCATCAAAAATAACAGTACCTTGTCCTTCCCCTAAATTCCAAAAATCTACCGATCGCTCCTCAATCTTAGTTTTCGTCCAAGGCCCCCAAATACCGTAATGGTGGTAATGATCCGGTGGATTTATTCTAGTTAGCGTGTCGCCACTGGGAGACCAAAGCGGATGGATATATCCCGATTTTTGGAATAACGAGTCTACTCCATCCGGCGGATAGTTCATTTCAAAACGATACGACAGCACCGGCTTGTTCTCCCTATACACGGTAACATTTCCCTTCTCTTGGGTATATGTAAGGGCACCTTTGGTTGCGGGCGGACTTTGAGTGGCTTTTCTGAGTACATACTCCGTTTTCTCTTGAGAATTTGTAGTATGTGGTGGAATAAACCAAAGGCTTTTTCCATGAAGCGTGTCTATCTGGAACGGAATTGCAACTTCTTTTCCTTCCTTTTTTTGCACTAACACTACTTCTTTTGTAAAATCTCCCGAGTACAGCCCCTCAATATTCACTTCCACAGCTTGCTGTAGCCGCACATCCGGATTTTGTTTTACCGAAATATACATTAAATCTTCTTTATCGGGATTACATGCATATTGCAATAGCCCGATTAAAATAAGTATCTTAATTTTTTTTAAATACATTTATCTATAATTAAACAATTTTAACGATTCTCTAAAATACACAATTAAAAAGAAACGAAATAATTAAGGTTCGGGATCTGGAATTGTAGTTAACGGTGGAATATTTCGTTCCGCACCCGGATAGCCAATATTTTGGTTTATAATACCTTGTGTATTTGCATTAATAGCCGGTGCCGGTATAGGCCATAATACATGAAACGGACTCATGGTGTATTCGTCACCGTGTATTGTTTTAAGTCCAAGATTGTAGAAATCCGTAACTTCCATAATTCTATCGAACCAGAAATTCTTTTGCGAAAAGTTGTCTAGACTATAACTTTGACCATTATAGGCTGTTCTTCCCGTTTTTGCAAAAATATATGCAATCCGCGTAAGTTCAGTCTTTCTTGGTTCTTCATAATACAGCTCTCTTACTCTTTCGTCTAGTATATAATCTATATTTACATCGGCACCGGTGATTTCATCTGCTCCTGCTCTTCTTCTAACCTCATTAATGTCATTGGCAGCGGCACCCGTATTGCCCAGCCAAAAATAGGCCTCAGCCCTCAACAGATATGTTTCTGCGAGCCTAAACACATACCAATCTCCATTACCTCCTCTTGGTCGAGTTTGTAGTGGATCTGGAACTTTAAATTTATAATGGGGAAATCCATACCAATTTCTAATGGTATCTGATGCCAATGGAGTACCATCTGGCAACTTTAATTGTAAATTTTGTCCAAAAAATGGATTGCCGGACGCCTCCAAACTTGGGGCATTATAGACCAAATCTTCCATATCTATCCAGTTGCCTTTTTTATGGCGCAAATCATTGTTTGCATCTTTCCAAATGTCTTTTGTACTGTATCTTGTGCCTCTATTTCTTCCTATGCCCCGGCCAAATTCTGAAACCTGATCTATAGTAATACCGGGCGCATCTGACATTCCGTTTTGGCCATCTGGCGTATTGATAAAGCGCCACCAAAGTGGAACAGCCTGCCTTTGAACTTGGGTTCCTCCATCAAAATCGCCATTGCCTTGAAATCCTAATCGATCGATTACATTTAGAATAGTTTCGGTATTTCCCGGGATACTCTTGTTTTCTACTCTATGCAAATCCCATGTTACATCCTTAGTTGGATCATTGGCGTCTATACCAAACCTCGATGTCATTAAAGAGTGCGTACCTCCATCGATAATAAGCGATGCTGAGGCGATAGCCGCTTCAAAATCAGTGAGTGCAAGATTTACTTTAGTTAGCAAATGTAATACGGCAGCCCTATTGACTTCTCCTATATTTGCCACTTCTTTTACTAGAGGTACGGCAATGTTTAAGTCCTCTTGAATCTTTCTTAAAATCGTTTCTCTAGAAGTTGATACAAAATCTAATTTTGGTGAGGTAACTTCTTCTAAGATTAATGGAATATCACCAAATTGATGGGTAAGTCTATAATATCTATACGCTCTATGAAACAAAGCCCTTCCAAGGATATCATTACGTTGCTCCACGTTTTCAAATTCAGCATCGTCCAGTCTCCCAATTACCGTATTTGCAAATTTTATTCCTTCATAAAATTGACTCCAATACCATCCGATGCGATTCCAGTCTGCACTATTGAGATTTGCATCAGGAAGAATTAGCAAATTGAGATCTTGGGCAGGACCGGTCTTGTCTGTGGTTCCTTCGACAGCCACCTCAGAAAATAAATTTTCCGTAATTATAGGTGCTCCATCACCAAAGAATTCGCCGCGCAGATTCGATGCTGCACTTACTAATAGTCCATTTAAACCCTCAGGAGTGTCTAATGCATTAGAAGGTGTTAAAAAAGATTTGGGTTCCTGTTCTAAAAAATCTTCACTACAAGATAGCACGGACAATATAAAAAGTGACGATATCACTAATATCATCTTCGGATAGAATTTATCATTATTTTTCATTGGTGTATAATTTATTGGTTTACAAACTAATATCAACTCCTAGCGTAAAAAATCTTGGTGTGGGGATACGACCGTCTCCAATATTTGCAATACTGGTACCCTCGGGATCATACAGGTCCCAATCTGGAGACCATACCGCTAAATTTCTTGCATTAGCATATATTCTTAAACTTGAAAGCGATAGTTTATCCGTAATCGATTGCGGAAAGCGATACGCTACTGTTACATTATTAAGACGAACAAAGGAGCTTCTTCTATATATATTAAAAACAGCACTACCATCACTTGAAAATAATCTAGCATACTCATTGCTGCGGTTTTCTGGTGTCCAAAAAGGTGTTTGAAGTGAATTGACACGATCTATGAAGCCATTACGATTTTTAGCTTCATTAAAAACTCTTTTCTGACCAAGGGAAGAATAGACCTCAAAAGAGAAATCTATATTCTTAAAAAAAGTAAACGTGTTAGCCATAGCCCACCTGTATTGAGGAGCTATATTTCCTTGAAATATTTTGTCTTCGTCTGTAAAAACACCATCTCCATTTCTATCTATCAACTTAAAATCCCCAGGGAATAAGCCAAATTGGGCCGCTTGGTCTGCTTCTTCTACCTGCCAAACACCATCTACCTCAAAATCCCAAATTACATCAGTAGCCTGGCCAATAAACCTTCTATTGGTAATATCATCGAGTTCATTCCCATTTTCATCCAAATCACCGAAAAGTTTGTTTATTCTGTTCCTATTTAAAGAAAAATTAAAATTAGTACTCCAAGTAAAATTTTCCTTAGTAACATTTCTTGTGGTAACTGCAATTTCCAAGCCCTTATTTTGAATTTCCCCCAAATTTGTAAATACCTGATCAAAACCTATAACGCTAGGCAATTGGCGGGTTACTATAAGATCGTCCGTAACATTTCTATAGGCATCTATGGCGCCTTCAATCTTTCCTTGGAAAAGGCTAAAATCTAGTCCTAGGTTAACAGCTCTGGTACGTTCCCATTGGAGATCATTGTTTTCCTGAGTCCGGTTGTTAAGGGTAGCCACAGGAAAGACGTTGCCATTGCCATCGACGTTGAGATACTTTCCTCCTGAAAGTTCGGATTGCGCCGCATACCGACCAAGCCCTCTATCATCGGAGAGGTTTAGAAAAAGATCGGCATTAATAGTGGTTGCCCTGCTTCCGCCGAAACCCCTGTTTCCATTTTCACCGTAAGAGGCACGTAACTTTAAAAAATTGATTACGGATGAATTAAAAAAATCCTCTTCTGAAATAGACCAAGCACCCGATATGGACGGGAAATACGCCCTCTTATTATTCGTTCCAAATGCAGAATAGCCATCTCTTCTCAGTGTTGCGGTAACTAAGTATTTAGAATCATAATTATAGCTTAATCTGGACATAAAAGCATCACCAGTACTCTCTTCATCATCAGTGAAGGCTGTTTGCACAACACCGGATTGAAGACTGCTAAACCCTAAAGAATCATCTGGCTCAAAAGTATTGGCTCTGGCATCTGTGATAAACGTTTGGAAATTTTCCGCGTAGAGCAAAAACGTATAATTAAATG
This sequence comes from Aurantibrevibacter litoralis, assembly GCF_034651555.1. Lineage (NCBI taxonomy): Bacteria > Pseudomonadati > Bacteroidota > Flavobacteriia > Flavobacteriales > Flavobacteriaceae > Aurantibrevibacter > Aurantibrevibacter litoralis. The sequence goes on from NZ_JAYEEQ010000016.1 coordinate 30,516, forward strand.
TATGTTTTCCAATGGTTTTATCCCATCTTAAGATATTATCTAATTGCCATTCTGTTGTTTTTTGATTCCATCTTTGTGAGGAGCCAACATTATTATTTGGGCTAGCTTGTGAAGAATGGTTGAAATACTCGAAAAAATCTAAACGATTGGTATAGCCTATTTCATATGAAAACCCAAGCGGTAGTTTTACCTTAGCATAGATTCTTGAATTAAAAGTATGTTCGAGGTCTACTCTATCATTGAAAGTACGGCGCAGAAATGCATTAGTTGCTCCTGCCCCGGGATCTCCCTGCGGGCTTAGTGAAAGGTTTCCATCGCTGTCAAACTGAGAGCCCCAGGGAGAAGACAAAAATACCTGACCCCGATCCGCCGGAATAGACCCCTCATCCCTTTTGGCGAACTGCACATTCATACCCACCGTGAGAAAATCGTTAATCTTAGCATCGAGATTTAAGCGCGATCGTATGGTTTCAAATTTTTCACCTACCACTATGCCTTCATTTTCTGTTCTACCAACGGACCAATAATAATTAAGACCTTCCTCTCTTCCTGAAATACTCAAATTTACGTCGTTTCGGAAACCAGTTTGCATAATTTTATCATACCAATTAATACTGTTTCCTGCTAGAAAATTTTCAATTTCAACATCTTGGAAGCCAATCCTATTTAACCAAGCTCGTGTAGGATCGCCCGCTGAACCATCGTAGGCAAACCATTGTTCTAGGGTTACTCCAGGAGGTAAATTATTAGGGTTGTCCCATCTTCCAGGAAAATTCGCATTATCTACATTGATACTTTTAAATACATCTGTACGCCAATCTACATAGCCTTCTGCACTATAAGGCTTCTCTTTATTCGCCTCCGAAGCAATACCTACACTACTGTTAATAGTTATCACTGGTTTTTCGCTTGAGCCTCTTTTAGTAGTTACCAAAATAACCCCATTGGCTCCCCTAGCACCATAGACAGCAGCGGAACTAGCATCTTTCATCACATCGAGTTTATCAATATCGGCAGGGTTAATATCTGACAAATCTCCATTATAGATGATACCATCTACAACAATCAAAGGACTAGAACCCGCATTTAAACTGTTATTTCCCCTAATTTGTATATTACTCACACCTTTGGGATCAGCTGAAAACCCAATACTTAAACCAGCCACATTGGCCCGAAGGACATCAGTAACCGAATTCGTCGATTGATGAGATATGGCCGCCGCGTCTACTTGTGCAATTGCTCCTGTTAAGTCTTTCTTTTTAACCGCCCCATACCCTATTAGAACAACTTCGTCTAATTGAGAAGCACTTGCGATCATAACAGCATTAATCACCGACTGTCCCGAAATATTTATTTCTTGCGTTTCATACCCGATAAAGGTAAAAACAAGTGTTGCGTTGGCGTTAGATACTGTTAATGAATAGTTGCCATCAAAATCCGTAGTTGTCCCGTTGGTTGTACCCTTTTCAATAATAGTAGTTCCAGGGAGTGGTCCACCAATATCTTCCGTAACTGATCCTGTAACCGTGTAAGGTTGTTGCGCTTTAGCGGATAAAAACGTAAGCATCGTTGCCATGGCAAATAGCAAAAGCTTACTGCCAAAAGTTAAGCCTGAATTTTTCATAAAGTGGTTTTAAGTTTGATTGTTTATAATTTGAAAGTTTCTGAGAAAACTGTCCTATCTAAGAGTTAATTATTTTAAGAAGTATACCTCCTACTTCTGTTAATGTTTGTTTAAAATCATAGGCGATTAGGTTGGTTCGTTAAAAATGTATGTTAAATATTTCCTGTATGCTTAGGATTTTCAAATAAATAAAAAAATTAACAATGAAACAACCGATTGCACAATTATTTTAAAAATTTAACAATATGATGTATTCAAAAATCGATTTGTTGTATACTAAAAGCTTATGTTTTCTCAATTTGATAAAAATATTGATAAAAATGCTGGTATTTTAAGATTTTTATGCAATATTTGTGCAACAAAATTTGCAATAAAGATACAATGTCAGAGAAAAAAGTAACCATATATGATCTAGCGCATAAGCTAAACGTTTCGGCCGGAACAGTTAGCCGAAGTCTTAACAATCACAGATCCATTAGTCAGAAAACCAAGGATCGGGTATTAGAAATGGCTCGTGAATGTGGCTATAAAGCCAATAAGTTTGCCGCAAATCTCCGCAACCAAAAGACCTACACTATTGGCATTATTGTACCTAGGTTAAATTCCAATTTCATGTCTACCATATTAGCCGGCATAGAAAAAACAGTGAATGAATCAGGTTATAATTTAATTATTAGTCAATCCCTAGAGTCCATGGAAAAGGAAAAGCTAAATGCTAAAACCTTATTTGACAGTAATGTGGATGCCTTATTGGTTTCCTTGGCGTATGACACTGTTAATTTTGATCATTTCATTCCATATTTACAACATAAAGTTCCAATTATATTTTTGGACAGAGTTCATAATTTAGCAGATTGTTCCACGATCATTATTGACAACCAATTGGCTGGATTTGAAGCTACGGAACACTTAATTCTTCAGGGTTGTACTAAGTTGATGTACATAGGAGGTAATCTAAAGCGAAATGTGTATGCAGATCGTTATTTGGGTTTTAAAAGGGCTTTGGAAAAGTATGGTATAGTACAACAGCATCAGGATATTATAGAAACAGATCTTAATCCCGAACGAAGCAAAGAAGTTATCTCGCAAATCTTATCTTTAGGGGTTCCTATTAATGGGTTATTTGTAGCCAATGATGCATTTGCGGCGGGCTGTATGAAGGCATTAAAAAAAGAGAAGTATACCATACCTAAAGATATTAAAGTAATCGGATTTAATAATGACCCAATATCCAAATTGGTAACCCCATCATTAAGCACTGTAAATTATCCTGGGTTCGATATGGGGATATTGGCCGGACAAAGCGTTATTAGCCAATTAAACGGCAGCATTGATTTTCAGCCGGCAAATTCTATTGTTTTACGCCATAAATTGATCATAAGAGAATCCTCTAGCTATTAAAAACCGAAAATTATGAAAAAATTAGTTCCAATTTTGTGCAGTACTATCTGTTTGTGTTTTTTCCTGAATACCCTAAGCGGACAGGGATTAGAAGCTTTCAAAGTTTCAAAAGAGTGGGTAACGCAAATTGAACAACTTGCGCCCATAACCCCAGCAAAGGATGTTGCAACCAAAAAAAAATTCCTTATTTTTTCACTCCATACGGGATTTGAGCATTGGGCCATTCCACATACCGAAAAGGTAATGTCGCTTCTGGTAGATAAATCTGGGATGTACACTATTGATGTTTCCTATAATATTGCATCTTTTACAGCGGAAAATTTAGAAAAATATGATGCGGTTATCCTAAATAATAATTGCTCTATTGGTGATAAAAGAGATCTTTTTTGGGATGTAATAAAAAATGACAACACCTTGTCGGAGCGTGAAAAATTGGATAAGGCGGCGCAACTCGAATCCAACCTCCTAAATTATGTTGCTGAAGGACATGGGCTAATGGTTTTGCACGGTGCTATAGTGATGCAGAATAAGTCCGAAAAATTTGGTGAAATGGTGGGTGGAAGTTTTGATTATCATCCTAAACAACAAAAAATTCAAGTGAATATCGTGGATCCCGAGCATCCACTAACCAAAGCCTTTCAAGGTGAAGGTTTTGAACATATAGATGAACCTTATTTTTTCAATAATGCGTATTTTGATTATAATTTTAGACCATTGCTTTCTATGGAAACAAAATCCTTAAGTGGTCTTAAAGAAGGCGTAGCAGTTAAAGACCCAATAAAGTATATTTCCTGGATAAAAAAATATGGCAACGGTCGTGTATTTTATTGTTCCCCATCCCATAATGCCCAGAGTTATGAAAATGAAAAATTATTAGGTTTTTTATTTAACGGGATGCAATATGTTGCGGGTGACCTACTATGTGACGACAGTCCCATGGAAAAATGAGATCGTACCAGTTACACATTTTACTTAAAATGAATAAACAGATCCTTAAATATTAAAAGTTATGCTTTTCAGGAATCGTTGCCACAGAGTACGCAAAAGGCTTTTACTAATTTCTTTATGCTTAATTTTATTAGAATCCTGCAATCCTAAAAACAAAAATAAGGAAGAGCTTACCAGCAATACGGAAAATAAAACTGTACAAGGTGACGCAAGAAAAATGGGGCAAATAGTATTAGATAAATGCATTGCTGCACACGGTAACTTTGACACATGGAATAGGTTTAAGGGTTTGGAGTATATATTAAACGATAATGGCAAAGAAGTCTATCAAATCACGAACTTAAAGAATAGGAAAACGTATATAAAATCTAAGGATTACGAAGTAGGATTTGACGGGAATGTAGCTTGGGCTAAACCCGATGCGACAAAAGTTTCCGGACAGTCAGCCGCTTTTTATTATAATCTTGATTTTTATTTCATTGGAATTCCATACTTACTAAAAGACCCGGGTGTTCATGTAGACTATAAAGGTTCAGTCCTTATAGGTGATAGAACTTATGAATCCTTAAAAATAACATTTGGAGCAGATGTGGGCTTCACTCCAAATGATGTCTATTTTGCCTATTTGGATTCAAATTCGTATCAATTACAAATCCTGACCTACTCTATTTCTTATTTTTCAGGCAATTCATCAACAGTAAACACCGCAAAAGTGTACTCGGATTGGATTAACGTTCAAGGAATTCGTATGCCCGGAAAAATGGAAAATTTTGTGTGGGAAAATGGAAAACTTGGCGCTAGTAAAAATCATATTAGGTATTTAAAAGACATCAAATTTTTAGAGGAAATAAAGGATCCGTCCATTTTTGATGTTGCAGAGGGTGCTATTATTGAAAAAATTTCAAAGTAGAATATCAATTTCAAAAAATTGCAATTGGTTTGAGACGTCTAAAAGAGCACATCAAAAAACAAGGGTAAAAATTTAAAAAAATATAATGAACAGTATACTTAAATTTGTTTTCCTCATCGTAGCATTAATTCTATTTTATGCCTGTTCCAATTCTAAATCGTTGTTTGAAGAAGACCAATCGGAATGGTTTATTTCTGGCGAGGCCACATGGGGCTTAGAAAATGGAGAACTTGTGGGCAGCATCACAAATGGTACAGGTTTCATTATGACGAATACCCAATTTGAGGATTTCGTTTTATCTATGGATTTTAAACCAGACAGCAGTATCAATTCCGGTGTTTTTATTCGATGTCAACATAAAGAAATATCCTCGTCAACATGTTATGAGATTAATATTTGGGATTTAAATCCCAATCAAGACTATCGAACAGGTGGTGTCGTTTCAATAGCCAAACCTTTAAATTATGTAGAAACAATTAATACTTGGAACACTTTTAGAATTAAAATGGTAAAGCAACATTTACAAGTTTGGATAAATGATGTTTTAACCACTGATATACACGATAAGGCCTTGAGAAGGGGGTACATTGGTTTACAAGCCCAAGATGATGGTTTTATTAAATTTAGAAAAATTAGAATTAAAGAATACAGAGAATTTTGAACTATTTTGTTATATGAGCGCTACAAAAAAATAGTTCAAAAAATACCTGCAAAATGCTTCCCTATATATTGCGTATTATAAATTCTCGTTTTAATGTAAATGACCATTTTACCTAGGTTGCGTACTTTAGAATAATGAAAATATACATCAAAAAAAATCCTTTTAGCTATGAGAGTCTTATTTTACTTTTTACTTTGTTTCACCTTTCTTGGTTGCCGTAAAACCTACAAAGAGCCCCTTATATCCCTCGATCAATACCGGATTGAAAAAGGTTTTACACTTGATATTATAGCTTCAGAACCTTTGTTAGATGCGCCGGTGGCTATAGATTTTGACGAGGAAGGTAGAATTTGGGTTGTTGAATTGACAGGGTATATGACGGATTTACAAGGTTCGGGAGAAGATACACCTACTGGGAGCATCAAAATATTGGAGGATTTAGACAACGACGGAACAATGGATCATGCAAAAGTTTTTCTAGATAGTTTGTTAATGCCAAGAGCACTTGCACTTGTTTATGGGGGGTTGTTATATGCAGAGCCACCCAATCTTTGGTTTGTAGAAATTAAAGACGATAAACCAATAAATCCTGTTTTAGTTGATTCTATATATGCAGCTCCGGGTAATCCTGAGCATCAACCCAATGGCCTACTTTTAAATATCGACAATTGGATTTACAATGCGAAATCACATTTTCGATACCGCCGAATACAGGGCCAATGGCAAAAAGAACCTACAAGTTTTAGAGGACAATGGGGAATAACACATGATGATTTTGGTAGACTTTATTATAATGATAATTCAAGACAACTTTTAGGGGATTATGTGTTACCAAATAGAGTAATACGCAACAAATTTCATGTGCCAAAAAATGGTATTAACCACATACTAACTGACGACCAGCGTGTTTATCCGGCGCATGCTACTGCCGTTAATAGAGGCTATGCAAATGGAGTATTAAATCAAGATAGCCTACTTATTCATACAACTGCAGCATGTGGCCCTTTAATTTATCGCGGAGGCTTGTTTGGATCGCAGTATGATCAAAACGCTTTTGTATGTATCCCCGAAGGGAATCTAATTAAGAGGAATCTGCTTACATTTTATGGAGATCATGTAGTAGCCAAACAGGCTTGGGAGCAAAAAGAATTTTTAACTTCATTGGATGAGGGCTTTCGTCCTGTTAATCTTTCAAATGGCCCTGATGGCGCCATGTATATTGTTGATATGCATAGGGGATTAATTGCGCATCACGCTTATATGAGTCCCTATTTAAAGAAAAAATATAAGGATATGCAATTGGATACCCTAGTTAATTATGGTCGAATTTTAAAAGTGTCTCCTTCAAACAATACAAAAAAAGATTGGCCAAACTTGAAGCAAATACCTGCCAATCACTTGGTACACTTATTAAAGGATCGTAATGGTTGGATTAGAGACCATGCACAGCATCAACTAATTTTACAAGATGTTCAGGCAGCCATTCCGGAATTAAATAGTATTGTTTCTAATGGGACGAATCCATTGGCTCAAATTCACGCTTTGTACACTTTGGAGGGGCTCAATGGCCTGTCTTTGGAAACGCTTCTCACCGCTGCTCAAAATAGCAGTCCCGACGTTACAGCCCATGCTTTAGTTTTATTAGAAAGCTTTGTAAACAAGATAAATGAAACCAAAGTGCTACGGTTATTCCAAAATTTACTAGCAAAAGAGGAGTTGACAATCGACCTTTATCTAAGCGCAACGATAGGTGTTTGGATACCGACCAACGAAAAGGAATTTCTTCCTATATTACTTCAATTAACCCGTCGTTACAGCAATCATCCCCTTTTTCAAGATGCCTTATTGAGTGGTATCTCGGATCTCTCTGATGCGCTTTTGCATGATCTTTTGGTAGATCATGATGCTCTTGGCGTTAATTTTCAAAATGAATTACGAACTATTTTAGAAAACAGGAGTCATAATACTCGCAATCCTATATTTACAGAAAAAAGTATTAACCAAGATAATAGAACAAATGGAGCGTTATTATATCAACAGATTTGTGCTTCCTGTCATGGTTTCGATGGAGAAGGAATTGATGGAATGGCACCTCCTTTAATGAAATCGGAATATTTGTCTGATCATGAAGAAAGATTGGGACTTATTATTCTTCACGGTTTAAAAGGACCCATCCATGTAAAAGGTAAACTTTATAACTTAAATCACGTCATGCCCGGTTTAAATAATAATGAACATTTGACAGATAAAGATATTTCAGACATCATAGCTTATATCACGAATGCCTTCTCTGATACACCAAAAATGCTAACACCAGAAACTATTAAAAGACTGCGAAACGTAAAACCTGCATCAGCAGAGGAATATACCATTGAAGAATTGGAAAAATCTCTAAAAAGTTTAAACTCCGCAGAGTAATTTTATTTTGTTTAAAAGTAAAATGCATTCCAATAGCACATCAATTCTATACACCTATTGCCAATTTTTAAGGTACCGTCTTTTTACGTACTCTAGCCATTTATTGCTGCGCTTGCAGTACATACTATGCTCTCTGACATGCAGTATTTCTATTCACAGGATCATTAGGTTTGGTAAACCCATATTAATACGTATTTTTTTTACTTTTATGATGCATCTATCGGCTTGCCTAAGGTGGCCAGAATACCCCCATCTACGTACAAAATATGGCCATTTACAAAATCACTTGCTTTAGACGAAAGGAAAATAGCGGCTCCGGCAAGATCATCAGGATTACCCCATTTTCCCGCAGGCGTTCTACTTAAGATAAAATCGTTAAAAGGATGACCTACAGTCCTTAAAGGTGCAGTTTGTGATGTCGCAAAATAACCAGGTCCTATGCCGTTGACCTGAATATTGTATTTCGCCCATTCCGTAGCCATACTCTTCGTTAACATTTTAAGACCTCCTTTTGCGGCGCTATAGGCTCCCACGCTATCACGACCCACCTCAGACATCATAGAACATATGTTTATGATTTTTCCACTTTTTTGCGCAATCATCTTCTTTACTACATGTTTAGAAACAATAAAAGGGCTTACCAAATCTACTTCTAGCACTTGCTTAAAATCCTCAACCGGCATATCCTCTAATAGTGTACGCTTAATAATGCCTGCATTATTGACCAAAATATCTACAGTGCCTACTTCCGATTCTATTTGGGTTATACTTTTAATGACTTGACTTTCATCGGTAACATCAAAACGATAGCCCACAGCATGTATACCCTGAGATTTATAAATCTCAAGCGCCTCGGTTATGCGCTGCTGGGCAGAATTTCCATTTACCACAATTGTCGCCCCAGCCTTTCCTAACCCCATAGCTATTGACATCCCAAGACCGTGGGTGCTTCCTGTGACTAGTGCAACTTTACCTGTTAAATTGAACAATGAAATACTCATAACTATCTTAAGGTATTTATTGTTACAATATCCATATCATTGTAATCTAAATTCTCGCCGGCCATACCCCATATAAAGGTGTAGTTGGATGTGCCGCAACCACTGTGAATAGACCAAGATGGAGAGATTACAGCCTCATGATTTTGCACCCATATATGTCGTGTTTCATCGGGTTGACCCATAAAGTGGCAAACAGACTGCCCCTCCGGAACATCCAGATAAAAATAAACCTCCATCCTTCGATCATGCACATGTGCGGGCATTGTATTCCAAACATTTCCTTCCTTTAATTCTGTAATTCCCATCTGTAACTGACACGTAGTAACAATATCTCCAATAATCAATTGCCTCACCGTTCTTTTGTTCGCCGTGATCTGGTTACCTAAATCTAACAAACTTCCGTTAGACACACTAATTTTTTTGGTAACATGACTAACATGTGCAGGTGTTGAATTTAAATAATAGTTAGCTGGTGCTTTTGCGCTATCGCTCTTAAAAATAACATTCTTAGAACCACGGGCAATATAAAGCGCATCTTTACGATCCATATCAAATATTTCACCATCCACTTCAATAGTTCCCTTACCGCCGATATTAATTATTCCCATTTCCCTGCGTTCAAGAAAATAGTCCGATTTTAGCGGATCTATACTTTCTAGTCGCAATGGTTTTAGTGGAACTGCGGAACCCACAATAAATCTGTCATAATGGGTATAGATAAAATGTATTTTGTTTTCCGCCATCAAGGAATTTATGAGAAACTCCTTTCTTAAACTTTTGGCGTCATGCTTCTTAATAGCCTTAGGACTAGAACTATGGCGCACTTCATACGATGTGATCATTTAGTATTACTTTCGTTTATTATAATTTTATTTCAATTGCTTTAATTGGCATTTTCCTACTTTAAAAACATACAATTAGGTAAAAGAAAATAGTCGCTTTACAAAAAATAATTCGATACCTTTTAATTATTGAACGGCTTTCTTTTTACAAAAAATAAAGTGTGCTAAAATAGTTCGTTCAATATGCTAAGACATTCAAGTCGTTGCGCGCATGATTATGTGCCTGAAAATATGATGTGCCTAAAACAATTAAAATGTGAAAAATGTTTTTTCTTAGGCATGAATTTTAAATATACAAAAAGTTTTTAACAAGACCTGAATATAATAGATCCCAAAAAAACCTACCCCATCTTCATTTATTCCAGCCAATTTTCATCTTTATATTTTTGAATAAATTTTTGATCAAGTTCACCGGAATCCTTATACGTTTTCCGAAGTTCGGTAAGTTCTGTTTTTAATTGCTGTACCACTTCGGCATACGCAGGATCGTGATATACATTGTTCATTTCGTTAGGATCTGCTTTTCTGTCATAAAGTTCCCACTCGTCTACATCGTAATAAAAATGAATAAGCTTATAGTCCTTATTTACAATGGCATAGTGCCGCTTAACCATGTGTACTGCCGGGTATTCATAATAATGATAATACACACTGTTCCGTGTCCAGCTTTCTTTGTGTCCTTTTAGTAAAGGCACCAAACTTTCGCCTTGCATATCATCTGGAGCTGCAATGCCGGCGGCTTCCAACAAGGTTTGGGCAAAGTCTAGATTCTGTACCATTTCATCTTCCGTGGTTCCGGGTTGTATTACATGTGGCCAACGGATTAGTAAAGGTGTCTTGAATGATTCGTTGTACGCAAACCGTTTGTCGAACCAACCGTGTTCACCCAAGTAAAACCCTTGATCCGAGGTATACACCACAATGGTATTATCTGCGAGTGCGCTATCATCCAGATAATCCAGCACGCGACCAACATTTTCATCTACTGAGGCTATGGTGCCCAAATAGTCTTGCATATACCGTTGGTATTTCCATTTCATTTTTTCGGTATCCGTCATCGTAGGCCAATGCGTTTTAAAATACGCACCGATTGAATCGATCACAGGATCGTATTTGGCTTTTTGTTCTGCATTGGCACGACCATAAGGCCCGTAGAAGCTATTCTCAAATTCCGCAATCTCAGGTGTAACACCTTCCTTGGCTGTCACAATTTCGGGCCGCACCTTGCTATCGTGGCTATACATCATATGCTTTAAGAGATTCATCTCGGCCGTTTTGGCAGCGGTTCCCCTATTTTCATAGGTATCAAACAAGGTTTCAGGCTCCGGAAAAGTCATTTTGGAAAATTCTTTAAATTTTTCCGGACTCGGCCACCATGGCCTATGGGGTGCCTTATGCAAATACATCAACATAAAGGGTTTTTGCGTATCGCGCTCATGCTGTAACCAATTTAGCGTAAGATCGGTGATAATATCTGTAACATAACCGGTTATGTTTATGGTGTCTCCATTTTTTTTGATAAAATCCGGGTTAATGTAGTAGCCCTGACCGGGTAAAATGATGGACTCGTCTACGCCTTTAGGATTATTTCCAAAATGCAATTTCCCAAAAATGGCCGTCTGATACCCTGCCTTTTGAAACAACTGCGGAAACGTGGTCTGGGTCGTATCAAACGGACTCCGATTGTCAATTTTTCCATTGAGGTGAGAAAACTTTCCGGTAAGTATGGTGGCTCTAGAAGGGGCACAAATGGAATTAGTGACCGATGCATTTGTAAACCGCATGCCCTCCTTAGCAATACGATCTATTTGAGGTGTCTTTAGTAATTTATCACTATACGCACTTAAAGCTTGGTACGCATGGTCATCGGACATAATAAACAAAATATTAGGTCTTTCTTTGGTAGTTGGGGCTGGTTCATGATCTTTACAGGAGACAGCGACGAGTACCGTTAGTACTAGTAGGAATCTCATTAATCTCCCACCTGTAATGGGCAATACATTTTGTTTTGACATCATTTCTTTCTTATGGTTTATATGGTTCACCGGCGCCTTAACTGTACAGCACCCGCAGTATATAGTAATCTCATGCGTTTAAAATTACAGTTTATTTTTAACTTTTACCCAGGAGAAGCACAATGCCGTTTCTACGTGTAATGCGTTTTACTTTTTATGTAACCTTCTCACAGCGATTCTCTAATTCGTAAATCTGGACATGCCTTTTGTAGTCTGAATCTAAAGATTGGGTAGAACAACGCAATATCAATGATGGGTTCTTGAATTTGGACGGGGGATCCTGAAACATTAATTACCGACAAAAGACCGCATTTATCGATGAAATACCAATTTTAACATTTTTTGATCATCTAAATCGGTAGTATGGCCGTACATAATGTAAATCAAAAATATCTGTATATTATGAAAAAAATTTCATTAAGTATTTTGGCTATTGCACTTTTAGCCTCCTGTGTTTCCAAGAAAAAATACGTACAATTAGAACAGGAAAAGGGTGAAATTCAAAGCCAACTCACCAAAACTGCCGTTGAAAAAGAAGAATTAGAGGCAAAATTTACAGCCATTCAACAGCGCGTAGATGAGTATAACCGAAAGATAAATTCGCTTACGCAAGAAAATGATGCTAAATTAGTAAGTGTCGACGGTATAGTACTGATCTCAGAAAACACAAAAAGAACAATGCGCGAGACCCTTAAAAAGATAGATCCCGCTACATTAGGCGAAGCAAACACCTTAAAGGACTCTATGAATTTAGCTGTTTCGTATAATCTTCAAAAATCATTAGACAATTCAAATTTTAATGAAGATGAAGATATTGCCATTAATATTGACGAAACAGTGGTTATGATTTCTATTTCGGATAAGTTGCTTTTTAATACAGCCAGCTATGGCATCAACAAAAAAGCTGATGATATCTTGGGAAAAATTGCATCGGTGATCAATTCAGAACCAAGTATTGAAGTGATGGTAGAAGGCCATACCGATCCGAGAACTATTAATACCGAAAAGATTACGGATAACTGGGATTTAAGTGTGTTGCGAGCTACATCAGTAGTGCGTAAACTCCAAAATGATTTTAATGTAGCTCCAGAAAAACTCATTGCATCCGGACGCAGCAGTTATCAACCGATTGTTGCTAATGATACCAAAGAGAATATGGCTAAAAATAGAAGAACACGCATTGTGATTTTACCAAATATCGATAAATTCTTTGCGCTCATGGCTTCGAACGAATAAAACTATCCTTATTGAATTTGCTTTAAAAAGCGGTACCCTATTGGTGTATCGCTTTTTTTTATGGCATCGCTATTCCGAGTATCACATTTCGGTCTCGGCTATGAGTAGTTGCGTGGTTTAGCGATTATCCGCCTCGGGCGGAACGCATCGAACTGAAAAACCTCGCGGATTTTCAGAAGTAGGCGAGAACCTGTCTGCCGACAGGCAGACAAGCAATTTCGTATTGCCATTGTTGGCATTAGTTATTTATTCTTTCTTGTACTTCTTTAAATGTCAGTCCGTCTTTATTTACCCATTCTGAAAACCCATTGGAGTTTCGTCCTAAAATCATATTTGAAGCGGCACTTGGACTATTAAATACAGCATCTTCAGCGAAGATTAACTTATCTCCATCTTCAATCATAATTTTCGTTTCTAGTAATTTTCTTCGCATGTTTCTGTACGTCTCAGTGCATGAATTTGAGAGCGATTTCTTTGCTTCACTTCCTTTTGCAACAATGTATCCTTGGTCAGTTTCAGTCATTGTTGCTTTGAAAGTTTTCGTCTTGATGAAATAAGTTTCGTGAATTTCGGACTTAGATTCAGGTAATGGAAAGTCTTTCGGTGTTACAGTCGATGAAATCAAAAAATTAAATCCCATTACAGGAAGGATGAGCTTTATTTGTTCCAAAAAATACTCCATGTCAGAAATGTCGGCTTCATGAAGAGTTGGTAAACTCGGGGAATTTCCATTGTCAATTTGGGCGGTCTTAGCTTCCAAAGCAAGTTGTACTAATCTCGACTCTAAATATCTGATTTGCGTCTTTGTCAGTAGTTCGTCTTTACTCACAAAAAAAATGAGTTCTTTAAAGTCTTTGTTAGGGTCACTTAAGTGTTGCTTTAATCTTGCTTTTATATTTTCTGCTTCCCCGATATATATTTTCTCGTCAAACGCTTCGTCCGTTGGGTCGCCCTTCAAGCAATAAATACCTGGGTTTTCAAATTCTGGTCTGTGCATGATTTTATTGACTGAAGCTCTTGGACTGTAAATAGCCTTACCAACCCAATTTCCAATTTCGCTGAGTCTTGGTCCGTAAGCAGTTCCGTCAATCATGTAAACTGTTAGTTTCTTTCCCATAATCTATCCGATTGTATAATTTCCTTTGTTGCTTTTGTATTCATCATTGTGTAGGCTACATTTGCATTGTATAATACCTTCTTTTTTAACTTCAATCCAGAATCTACCATCGACACCGCCATCTTTTCCAGACTTAAAAATCTCAACTTTTATGTTTTGTTCTTTTGCAATAACAGATGCTGCTAAAATTTCAAATTCTCTGTCATTTAATTTTGAGAAGTCATAGTCCGTTATCTTAATTAGTTTGATCCAAATTTACGGAATAATAATTCTCAATTTTTAGGACGGCTTTTTTGCATTTGCCGCAACGTAAAAATTTGTTACCTAAAAAACAGTTAACCAAAATTAGCCTTATTTTGAGCTGCAATTATGCTTTAAATAGTGTATATTTAGCATTGTAAAGTACTCCAAACAGGCTACTACAGGTACGCTAACCAAAACCATTATGGATACTATGGCTAAAGTGAAAGCAATTCAAAAAAAGACACAGATAAAAGTGTCTCATTATGCATTGCCACACTGCAGTACCAAATTTGGTTACCGTAACCAAATCTCAGCAAACAACGACCATTAACTTTGCTCTAATACCGAAGCACCATGATACCCACTTTTACATTTCTAAAAAAAAATAAGGTTACGCAAGATAATAGCGAAATTTTTGTGCCATCTCGAAGAGATTTTATAAAAATTGGCTCCTTGGCAGGCGGCGGTCTTCTTTTGGGGGTAAACTTCCAATGCACAAGTGACGTTAAACAAGTCACCTTTGCGCCCAATGTCTACCTTAGTGTCAGCAGCGACAATAGGGTTACCATTATAGCTCATCGTTCCGAAATGGGTCAAGGCATTCGCACTTCTTTGCCTATGATTGTTGCGGATGAAATGGGAGCCGACTGGAGCAAGGTGCAGGTTGTACAAGCCGATGGAGACGAAGAAACCTACGGCAACCAAAACACTGATGGTTCTTTTTCTGTACGAATGTTTTATGAACCTATGCGTAAGGCAGGAGCAACGGCCCGATATTTGCTCCTCCAGGCTGCCGCGCAAGAGTGGGGCGTTTCACCATCTTCTTGTACTGCTGAAAATGGTAAAATTACCCATGCCGATAGTGGCAAAACACTCTCTTTTGGTGCCCTTGCCACTGCCGCACAACAATTGCCCCTACCCGATCCCGAAAGCGTAACCCTTAAAGATTTTTCTTCTTACAAATTAATAGGCAAAGATGTCCCCATAATTGATTTAGCCGATATCGTAACCGGAAAAGCTGTTTTTGGTGCCGATGTGCAACTTCCCGGAATGAAAATTGCAGTTATACAGCGAACTCCCATAGTAGGTGCTACGCTAGCATCCTACGACGATACTGCTGCGCTTGCGATTCCTGGTGTCGAAAAAATTATGAAGATCAATGGTTCCGGGAATCCGCCTGGTCTTAACAAACCTCTTGAAGGTTTGGCAGTGATCGCTACCAATACGTGGGCCGCTATAAAAGGACGTGAAGCTCTTAAAATCGTTTGGGAAAAAGGTGCTAATGCGTCGTATGACTCCGCAGTACAAATGGAAACTATGAAAAAAAGCACCCTATCGGACGGACAGGAAAGACGTGTACGCGGCAATTTTACCGCTGCCAAAAAATCAGCTTCCAAAGTGCTCGATCGAACCTATGAAGTGCCTTTTTACGCCCATGCAACAATTGAACCCCCGGCAGCCATTGCCGAATATAAAAATGGTAAAATGGAACTATGGGCACCAACACAACATCCGCAGTGGGCTCGTGGTTCTGTCGCAGAGGCTTGCGGCTTAGATGTAGCCGATGTAACGATACACGTTACGCTACTAGGTGGTGGCTTCGGCAGAAAATCGAAACCCGATTATGTGGTAGAGGCGGCGTTACTCGCCAAAGAAGCCGGCGTACCTATACGGGTGCAGTGGACACGGGAAGATGATTTGCATCATGATTTTTACCATGCGCACAGTGCGCAGCGTATTGTAGCTACTCTGGATGCAAAAAAACAACTTACCGGTTGGAACCATCATACGGTTTTTCCTTCCATTGGTGCAACCTCTAGTGCCGAAGAACGGCAGCCCTCGGATGGGGAATTAGGTTTGGGCTGTATTGATTTTCCTTATGAAGTACCTCATATACGAATAGAAACTCACGAATCTACTGCGCATACCCGGATTGGTTGGATGCGCTCGGTAAGTAACATACACCACGCCTTTGCCATTTGTAGCATGATGGACGAAATTGCCGAAGCAAGGGGCGTAGACCCCGTTGCACATGCACTCGAATTATTGGCAGATGATGCAAAGCTGGACTTTGCCGGAGAACTAAAAGGCAGTTTTGAAAATTATGGTGAACCTTTAGACGATTTCCCCTGGGAAACTAAAAGACTTAAAGAGGTGATACGTCGCGTAGCCAAGGAGGCCAACTGGGGTGCTCCTTTGCCCTCAGGAAGTGCTATGGGATTTGCAGTACACAAAAGTTTCCTAACCTATGTAGCCTGCATTGTTACGATAACGAAAGACAGCAATGGCAAAATAACCATTCCTGAAGTACACTATGCGGTAGATTGTGGAATCGCTGTAAATACAGATCGGGTAAGGTCGCAGTTTGAGGGTGGAGCCATTTTCGGCACCAGTATTGCCAACACCTCGGCCATAACACTAAAGTCCGGAGAAGTGGCACAACACAACTTCGACGGTTACCTATTGGCTCGCATGTCTGAGTCACCCAAAAATGTTCATGTGCATTTGGTTGAAAACGGCAAAAAGCCCACCGGCGTTGGGGAGCCTCCTGTACCTCCCTTAGCACCTGCTTTGGCTAATGCCTATTATAAACTTACCGGAAAACGGGTGTATACGCTTCCCTTTTCGTTAGAATAGGCTATTAGCAAATACATAAAACTGACTATTTCCTGGAGTCAGTCTCACTTAAAATAGGCTAGCATCCTTTGCTATTGCATTAAAAATTAGGGTGTCCATTACTTTCTACTACGGCTCGTCAAATTAGTAAATGGATATTGGTAAAGTGATGAGACTCACATCAAACTGCTATTCTCTTGGTTTATGTGATGTTTTACAAACTATCTTTTTGAACAAAATCAGTTTCCAGTGCTTTAGATAATCCGGAGTTCACGGTGATGTCCGGTCTGGATTTCGTTAGTTCCTGAACCCCTAAATCACTTATTTTGGTATTCCACAGATAAATCCTTTTTAAAACTGGCATTGCGGCTAGCCCGGTGATACTTTTGTCCGAAACTGAAGTGGCATATAATTTTATCGATTTTAGCTTTGCCAGCTGTTGGATGTAAGCCATGTGCGTATCATCAATACCCGTACGATCTAGTTCTAAACGCTCCAGATTTGTGCAAAGTGCTACCAGCTCCATTTCCTTGGTGCCAAGCGGAAGTCCGCTTAGATCCAATTCCACAATGTTTTGGGATATTTTTTGTAAAGACAAAACCAAATTCTCATCGTAGTTCGGTGGCATATATACAGATACCGATAACGCATTAGAGCCACCAGCGATACGTTTTAGGGTAATATAATCGGAAGTCAACGCATGCAGCGTGCTGTCCGCCACCTTGGGTAAAAAGTCCCAGTTGGGGGTTGCCTCACGATTCAACCGCATTTTAATAAGGGATGCCAGCGGTTCGCTTTCCTCCAGATGACTTAGCCGCATTGTATCCGAAGCACCCAATGCAATCCAGCGTTCTAAGATTTGTATTTCTGTAGCATTCAAGGGCTTCTTACCTTCCGGAGGCATATGCTCCTCATCCTCTGTAGGTAAGTTAAGGCGGCGAATGAGTTCACTATCTTCCGGCTGTCCTGCCACAAACACAACACCGGATGAACCTCCCTTTTTTAGGTGTTCAAAACGCGTCATCAGTAATTCTCCTTTCTTTTTATTGGGATTATGACAGCTCACACAATTTTTTTCTAGTACTCCCGCCACGATATTTTCATAAATAAGAGGATTGTCCGGTAATATCTCCGTATCCGATTTTCTCGGGAATGCCAAAAAATCGGCTCCATGTGTAAGCATTCCGCCATAATGTCCCGTAAAAACTATAAGGACAATGATGGTTATTTGGATTCCTTTTAGCACTATGCTTTTTATGCCGGCTTGTTCATGAAGCAGGTACCATACTCCTACCAAAAACGCAAGAGATGCTCCCAGCCATTGGTGCCAAAAGAGGATATCTGCTTTCGGTCCTTGTGCCGTTCCAAGAAAAAATCCGGTTACGGCAGTAAGCAGCGCGATAATGGTGGTCAAGGCCAAAACATGATGGTTAATCTGCTTTCCTATAAGGCCCATCACACCTAAAACCAATAAGATCACGATAGGGAAATGAAGTAATACCGGATGCCAATGCCCCAGCCACACGACCATATCGGGTAGTTCTAAAAAGGATTCAAATACCAAACAGAACACTAAAAAAACACTTAATCCTAAAATAATGAGATTCGCCCAAGTGTTATAGGTTGCCTTTCTCATGGGTTATATTAAAATGTCCTTTACCACGTTTCCGGCTACATCGGTGAGTCTAAACCGGCGCCCTTGGTATTTATAGGTCAATTTTTCGTGATCTAAGCCAAGACTGTACATCATGGTGGCATGAAAATCATTTACATGCACCGGATTTTCAATAATATTATACCCAAATTCATCCGTTTGTCCGTATGAAATTCCGGGTTTCACGCCTCCGCCCGCCATCCAAATACTAAATGCTCTAGGGTGGTGATCTCTGCCATAATTACTAGGATCGAACTTTCCTTGACAATAATTGGTTCTTCCAAACTCTCCTCCCCAAATAACCAAGGTATCTTCTAGCATACCTCGTTGTTTTAAATCCAAAATCAACGCCGCCGAGGCTTGGTCTACATCTTTGGCTTGCCCGGCCATTTCATTGGGTAAATTTCCGTGTTGGTCCCAACCTTGGTGGTACAACTGTATAAAGCGTACTCCATTTTCTGCCAATCTTCGGGCTTGTAAGCAATTGGCGGCATACGTTCCCGGTACCTGAGCATCTTCTCCGTATAATTTTATAATCGATTCCGGTTCTTTTTTAATATCCATTACATCGGGTACGGACATTTGCATTCGATACGCCATTTCGTATTGGGCGATACGGGACTCTATTTCGTCATCTCCTGTTTCTACATGATGCATTTTATTGAGTGATGCTACATGATCTAACAAATGGCGTTTGTCTGATCGGGAAAGGCCATCAGGATCATTTAAATACAACACCGGATCCTTTCCCGAGCGCAACAATACCCCTTGGTGCTTAGAATCTAAAAATCCGCTGGACCATAATTTAGAATACAGTCCCTGACTGTTTCCTTTTCCTCTTGAGGTTAACACCACAAAAGACGGTAAGTTCTGATTTTCGCTCCCTAACCCATAGCTCATCCATGAGCCCATACTTGGTCTTCCGGATTGCTGATTGCCGGTTTGGAAAAATGTAATGGCAGGATCGTGGTTAATGGCTTCCGTGTGGATGCTTTTTACAATACAAATATCATCTACAATCTTGGCAATATGCGGAAAATAATTGCTAACCCACGCTCCGCTTTTTCCGTATTGCTTAAAACCGGCAGCCGAGGGCATCAATGGAAATTTATCCTGACCGGAGGTCATCCCGGTAAGGCGCTGTCCATTTCGTATGGAATCTGGTAAGTCTTCCCCCATTCGTTTTAACAAGGTGGGCTTATAATCAAAAGATTCTAATTGTGAAGGTGCTCCTGATTGAAAAAGATAAATAATCCTTTTCGCTTTTGGTGCAAAATGGGGTATTCCCAAGGGTTGTTCGGTTAAGAGTCGTGTAGGGTTCTTAAAGAGATCGGGGATTAGTAACGACCCTAAGGCCAGCGACCCAATACCCACACTTAACTGCGAAAAAAAATGCCTTCGATTTACTTTTAATGGGTTTTCCGGATTTGTTTTGTCTGTTTGCATAGTGCTATTCTTTGGTAATGGTCTCATCCAGATTATAAATAACCTGAGCCGTAAGCATTAAAGCGGCGGTTTTCGATGGATCTGTTCTAGGCAGCTGGTAAGCACCTTGCGCTATCAACTTCTCCGCATTTTCCGGGTTATTCAAAAATGTTTGCAAGGCATCTTGATAATAACCTTCTAAAACCTCGAGTTCTTCCTTTTTTGGATTTCTGATCATTATTTTTTGAAAAGCGTAGCGTACTACGTCGTTTTCATTTTTATTTTCTAACAGGATATACTGTGCCAGCACTCGAGCAGCCTCCAACATTTGCACATCGTTTTGCAATGCCAAAGCCTGTAATGGCGTGTTGGTTTTCTGTCGGCGCACTTCGCAAATATCCCGATTGGGTGCATCAAAAAGAGTCATTGTTGGCGGGGGAAGGGTGCGCTTCCAAATGGTGTACAGCGAACGTCGGTACAACTTGTCTCCTTCGTCTTGAACATAGCTGGTTAAAACGCCTCTATTGCCTCCGGCATTGGTTTCTTCCCACAAGCCTTCCGGTTGGTAAGGCGATACACTTTCGCCTCCTATGGTTTGGTTAAGCAAACCACTCGTAGCCAATACATAATCGCGTATCATTTCACCACTCATCCGAAAGCGGGATGCACGGGTATAGAAATTGTTTTCAGGATCGGCCAATTTAATTTCTTCTGTAGCTATAGAACTTTGCTGATAGGTGGCCGAACTCATGATTTTTCGCAAAAGGTACTGAATGTCCCAATCGTGTTCCATAAAGTCCTTCGAAAGCCAATCTAACAACTCCGGATGCGTAGGCAGACTACCCTGTACCCCAAAATCTTCGGCAGTTTCTACCAGCCCTTTCCCAAAAAGCATGGCCCAAGTTCTGTTTACAAAAACCCGAGCCGTAAGCGGATTATCGGTACTGCTAACCCATTGCGCCAAACCTAACCGGTTTTTAGGGTAGGATTCCGGAAACGGCAAAATGGCTTCGGGTGTAGCTGGTACTACCTCCTCTCCCAACGCATCGTATTGGCCACGATCGAAGATAAAAGTAGGGCGTGGCATGGCCTCATCCATTACCATAACTTTAACGTCCTTTCCCTTGGGTTTGTTAATAAAAGAGAGTACATCGGCAGTTTCCTTATCTGTAATGGTGATAAAGGGTGCATCGGCAAAATACTTTTGATTCGCAGCTTGTACCGCATCCATCTGAAGCCCTTTTTCATTTACGTTATTAAAAAATGCATACATTTCAAAATAGTCGCGTTGCGAAAAAGCATCGTATTTATGATCGTGGCATTTGGCACATTCTAACGTGATACCTAAAATGCCTTTCCCCAAGGTATTGGTTCTATCGGTAACATAATACGATTGGTACTCTTCTTGTATTACCCCGCCTTCTTGAGTAATGGGATGGTTTCTGTTGAAACCCGTAGCCAGCACCTGTTCTAGGGTAGCGTTGGGAAGTAAATCGCCCGCCAATTGAAGGGTAATAAATTCATCATAAGGCATATTCCTATTAAACGCATGGATAACCCAGTCCCGCCAGGGCCACATTGTCCGATAACTATCATCCTGATAGCCATGAGAATCGGCATACCGAGCCACATCGAGCCACACTTGCGCCATACGCTCTCCGTATTGCGGCATGGCAAGGAACTCATTGATCACTTGCGCAATATCTAATGTATCTCCTATAGGCGTCAAAAACTTTTGTATCTGTTCCGCTGTTGGCGGTAGGCCTGTTAGGTCTAAACTTAGGCGCCGCAGTAGTGTCTCTTTAGATGCTTTTTTTGAGGGTACAAGTCCGTTAGCTTCCATCTTTGCTAAAATAAAGGCATCAATTTCATTTTGTTCCCATGCCGACGACGTATTGTTCGGCAGTGCTCCTTTTTTAGGTGGAATGTAGGCCCAGTGCCTGTCAAATTTAGCACCTTGGTCGATCCACTTCGCCAATAGTCTTTTTTCGTGAAGCGTAAGGGTTAGATTAGATTCCGGAGGCGGCATTCGTTGTTCGGGATCGTCTGCCATAATATGTTGGTACAATAGACTTTGTGCGGTCTTTCCAGGTACAATGGCAAATTTCCCGGGACTTTCAGGCAATTCGGATAAGGCTGCCGCCTCCAAATCTAAACGCAAGCCAGCCTTGCGCTTGTTGGCATCCGGACCATGACAGGTATAACAATTATCTGATAAAATGGGCTTAATATGAAAATTGTAATCGACAACGTCGGGCAGTTTTACTGTGGTATATTCCGCGGAGGTTGATTGAAACATACCCACATGTATTGCATATAGCAATGTTAGTGCGCTCGTTAATATAATACCTAGTACGATGCCCTGCTTCATCTACATAAAAAATTTAAAGCCAATGCTAAGGCTTTGTTTGTGTTTGTTACAATGTCCATCCTTTTTAAATGTCTACTAGGTGTTTTGCTTTTGAATCGGCTTACACTTACTAAAGTGCCTTGTAACCCTTTGCCTAGATTCTGTTTTACGTTTTAAACCCGTTCTAATTTTATA
The DNA here is from genome assembly GCF_034651555.1 of Aurantibrevibacter litoralis. Lineage (NCBI taxonomy): Bacteria > Pseudomonadati > Bacteroidota > Flavobacteriia > Flavobacteriales > Flavobacteriaceae > Aurantibrevibacter > Aurantibrevibacter litoralis. The sequence continues at coordinate 53,172 of NZ_JAYEEQ010000016.1, forward strand.
GGTGGGGTGTTGTGCGCATTCCACTGGCATACGTACAAATTTTTATCATTATCTACAAAAACATCGTGCCCGTGATTAAAAATCGGTGTTTCTAGATGGTGCATTTTCTGCAATTCGCCATTGATGTATTGTGGTGCTTCCCCACCCGGATTGGATACTACCTTGTTGTTGCCGTCTAAAATGGTGACAAAACCGGTATCTCTCACCCATTTTTCCCCTGAACGTGTTTCGGACCAACAAACCCCTGCATAAATATTGTCATCATCCAGTACGGGTCTACACACAAAAGCACCGGGTAAAGCTACCGTTTTGAGGTATTTTCCATCGAGCGTAAAAAACTTAAATGCATTTTCTGTTCGCGATGTAACAACCAAAACCGCTGCTTTTTTATCGCGGTAATCTACTGCAATGCCGTGGGCATTGTCCAAATTATAATTTTTATCGGCATTATTTTTTCCGCCCCACTTGCGTATAAATTCACCTTTGTGGTTAAACTGCAAAATATAGTCGGAACCATAACCATCGGCCACGTAAATATCCCCATTAGGGCCTATGGCAGTCTCCGTGGGTCTGTAGGGCTGTTCCGAAGTATATACGCCTATAGTTTGGGGATGTGGTAGGGGAAAAATAAGGCGGCCGTCTATAGTGGTCTTTAAAACTTGACCCGCTTGTGCCTGACCTTTACCAAATCTATCCGTAAAATAACCACAATCGACAATAAACAGGACATCTTCGCCTCCTTCATTTTGCAAGGTAAGTCCATGCCCCCCGGGATAGCCGGTACCCCAATGATCTAACAATGTACCCGACTTGTCGAAAATCAAGATGTTGTTCGCTGTGTGATCCCCAATCATTAAAAGCCGACCTTTGCTGTCCATTTGCATTTCGTGGCAATTTAGAATAGGGTTAAAGTTGGGGCTTATTTTTGCCCAATTTCGGTTTACCTTATAGGTATAGTCTCCGTGACCAATGATGGTATCATCCATTGTCGTGCTTTTTTTTAAAATATGAAACCCGAAAGACGGTAAGGACATTAGGGCTGTGGCAGTTAATGCCGTCTTCTCTATGAACCCCCTTCTAGTTATGTTGCCTTTTTTATTCATTGTAATTTTAAGAATTCATCCTATAAATTGCCTTTTTTGGGGCTTTTTAAACTTCGAAATAGCAGGTTATCTTATGTGGTACATCTGGACAACCAAAACTTGAAATGCAATACACATTAAAAATCCAGCCGTTCTGGAGCTTTTTTTTTATCAAATACCAACATGCTCATAGCATGCGCCATCAACATACTCCACATATATCAAAACTAAAAGATACAATTATATTTTATAAGACCATAGAAAAATATACCAACCCAATCATGCCGTATCTTTATGTTACCCTTTCACCCCTGCGTGTCCCATAGCCATACATCGCAACAATTAAAAAACATAATAATGGTAAAACAAACGAAAAATTTACTTCAGGAACCCCAAGAATTAGGGTGTCCGAATATCCGCTACCTCCAATGTCCAAAATAGATCCTTGTAAAATGGGCATAAAAGCACCGCCAACGATGGCCATAACCAAAAACGCCGAAGCCGCCTTGGCATCGTCACCCAAGTTATAAAGGGCAATACCATATATGGTGGGGAACATGGCCGACATGCATAAAGAAACAAATACCAAACTATACAGTCCACCCATGCCGTGTATAAAAATGGTACCTAAACAAAAAACCATAGCTGCCAAAGCCAAAAACAGTAATAATTTTCCGGGTTGAATGAATTTTAATAAATAGGCACATAAAAATCGACCTAACAGAAAAATAATTAAAGCCAAATACGCATAATTCACCGCAGTAGTATTGGAGATACCCAAATTTTCGGCATACTGATAGATATACGTCCAACACATAATCTGAGCACCTACATAACACATTTGTGCTATGACGCCACCCACAAACGATTTCTTTTTAAAAATACGTACAATGGAATCCCACAAGGTACCCTGATCTTTATTTTCTACCTTCTTTTCGGGCATCTTTACGAGCAAAAAAACACCTAAAATGACTAGTACTACCAACCCCAATGCTACGTACGGATTGCGGATAATGCCTAAATCTGAGGTTTTTACTGCTGCTTTGGCGGTATCTGTTAAGGTTTCGTAAATACTGTTTCCTTGGGCATCTACATCATCAGACTGTAATGCGGCCAGAATAAAAGTTTGGGCTACGAATAAACCCGATAACGCACCAAGGGGATTAAAAGCCTGCGCTAAATTAAGGCGCTGCGTCGCTGTTTCCTTTGGTCCCATATCCAAAATAAAGGGATTGGCAGTGGTTTCCAAAAATGCCAGACCAAAAGTGAGAATGTATAATGCCAGTAAAAAGAAAAAATAATTTTCCTTGGCCGCGGCCGGATAAAACAATAAGGCACCGACCGCGTATAGGAGTAACCCGACGATAATGCCCGTTTTATAAGAATATTTCTTGGCCACATAGGCCGCAGGGAGTGCCATCGTAAAATACCCCCCATAAAACGCTGCTTGTACCCAAGATGCCTGCGTATTGGACAATTCCAGAATTTTTTTGAAAGCCGATACCATGGGATTGGTTATATCATTTGCAAATCCCCATAAAGCAAATAATGAGGTAACCAATATAAAAGGAATCAAGAATTTCTTGGGAATAATGGGTGGTTTTTCCATGTAAAAGCTGGGATTGCGTATATTGATATGATTATGAAATTGCTCTATCTAAATGCGTATAACCACCATCTACAAAAAGGAGCTGTCCGGTGGTATGACTCGACCTTTCCGATAACAAAAATGCCACTGTATCTCCAATTTCCGCTGCGGTGGTCATTCTTTTTCCTAAAGGAATTTTTGTTGTGATCGATTTTAGTTTTGCCTCAGGATTCGGAAATGTCTTTATCCATTTCTCATACAATGGTGTGTAGCATTCTGCAACAATAACTGCATTTACACGTATTTCGTAGGGCAACAATTCTGTAGCCCACTCCCGCGTTAATGCGTTTCTTCCACCATTTGCTGCTGTGTACCCACTGGTGCCTCCCTGTCCCGTAAAGGAAGTTTTAGAACCGATGTTCACAATGGCTCCCTTACATTTTTTTAGTTCCGGTAAAACCAATTGCGCCATAAGGTAATAATGCGTTAGGTTTCTGTTGATAGATCGGAGAAAATCGGCATAGGTTCCATTTTCTAGACCAACCCCATCATTAATGCCCGCATTATTTACCAAACCTTCTATGCAGCCAAATTTTTCAAGTACTTGAAGCACCGCATTTTTACATTGCTCTTGATCGGTAAGCTCTGCTATAACATAATCCGATGTTCCTCCAGACTGCTTTATATGAGCTACTGCTTGCTTCATACTTTCCTCATCTCTGCCTACAATCACCGGAATGGCACCTTCTTGAGCCAAAATAGTACTAATACCCAAGCCGATCCCTTTGGATCCGCCTGTAACAATAATGACCTTGTTTTTTAAAAATAAATCCATGACCGTTGCCCTTCTACCTCGGTATTATTACAATAAAACGCTATTCTGTATAAGCCCTAACTCTTTGCTTGGATGTTCCTAACCCTTCTATGCCCAACTCCACTACATCGCCCGGTTTCAAATATTTGGGTGGATTAAAACCCAGACCCACCCCAAACGGAGTTCCTGTAGAGATAATATCGCCGGGTAAAAGCGTCATAAACTCGCTAATATAACTTACAACTTTCTGCACATTAAAAATAAAATCGGAGGTACTGCTATTCTGCACGGTTTCGCCGTTGAGCTTTAGCCATAAATTTAGGTTGTTAGGATCCTTAATTTCTTCCTTTGTAGCAATAAAAGGTCCAACAGGAGCAAAGGTATCGCAACTTTTACCCTTTACCCATTGTCCGCCACGTTCTAACTGAAAAGCACGTTCGCTGTAATCGTTATGCAATACATAGCCCGCCACATAGTCTAAGGCTTCCTCTTCTGAAACATAGGATGCTTTCTTTTCAATAACAACTGCCAATTCTACTTCCCAATCCGTTTTTTTGCTGTTCTTTGGAATAACGAGATCGTCGTTTGGACCCACCAAAGCCGAAGTTGCCTTAAAGAACAAAATAGGCTCGGACGGGATGGCCATACCGCTTTCTGCCGCATGTTGGGCATAATTAAGGCCCACACAAACAATTTTAGAAGGCTTTACCAATGGTACGCCAAGACGTATTTCTGAACCAATTACAGGGCAGGTTGCTCTGTTTTCTGCAACCCATTTTTGTAATCGTTCTAAACCATTAGAACCAAAAAAATCTTCGGTAAAATCTGTACCAAAGCCGGAAACATCTATCCGGGTATCGTCTTCTAGTTGTACGCCCGGTTGTTCCTCTCCCGGTGCTCCAAATCGTATCAATTTCATGTATTTCTTTTTATGCGATTAGTATTGATTTTATTTTTTAACCCAATGATGTGGTCGTTTTTGGACACGTAAAATACAATTATCCGTTTAATTTTATATACCCCCCATCTATGGGGAAATCTGTTCCCGTTATAAATGCGGCCTCGTCCGAACTGAGATAAAGCGCTAAATGAGCTACTTCATCTGGTGTACCCATGCGACCTATAGGTTGACTTTTAGATAGTTTAGCAAACATTTCTTCCTCTTTTCCTTCGTAATTTTTTTTTATAAAACCATCGACAAATGGGGTATGTACTCTTGCCGGTGAAATACTATTACATCGTATCCCAAAATTGAGGTAATCTTTAGCAACCGAATAGGTCATGGTAAGTACGGCACCCTTAGTCATAGAATACGCAAACCGATCTGAAATGCCCACCGTGGCTGCAATAGAAGCCATATTAAGGATTACCCCACCTCCCTGTGCTTTCATTTTTCCTATTACAGCATGCATGCAGTTATAGACTCCTTTAATATTTACATGATACAGTCGATCTAAATCTGACGCTGTTGTTCCTTCTAAATTACCCACATGGGCAATCCCCGCATTGTTCACTAAAATATCGATACGCCCAATTTCTGCAACAGCGGAGATAATAGCGGCAACCTGCTTTTGGTGCGCTACATCGCAAGAATGAAAGGTAGCCTTACCCCCATTAGAACGTATATCTTTTACTACCCTTTCGCCATTTTCTGTATTGAATTCTAAAATATGGACATGGGCACCTTGGGTTGCAAAGGTTTTGGATATGGCTTCACCAATACCACTAGCACCTCCGGTAACTATAGCTATCTTACTTTTTAGACTAAATGCGGTCATTATTTGGTATTATTTTAGTTTACAACATATCCAGCAAACTTATTTTCTATTGGGTTTCTTGGCCTGTTTGCCACGCTACCCCATTTGGAAAAGCATACGCTTCTAGGGACTTTTTTTTCATTCGAATGCTATATCCCGGTGCCACAGGGGGCATGTACGCTCCATTTTTTATAACCACCGGATCTACAAAATGCTCATGCAAATGATCTACATACTCTATAATCCTGTCTTCCATAGTACCGCTTATAGCGATATAATCAATCATAGAAAGGTGCTGTACGTATTCGCAAAGTCCTACGCCTCCCGCATGCGGACAAACAGGGATGTTGAACTTTGCTGCCATAAGTAATATCGCTAGAATTTCATTGACCCCTCCTACCCTACAACTATCAATCTGACAAATTCCGATGGCATTCGCCTGCATCAATTGCTTAAACATCACCCGGTTTTGACAATGTTCCCCGGTGGCCACTTTTATGGGGTAAACTGCTTTCGCAATTTTGGCATGACCCAAAATATCATCGGGGCTCGTAGGTTCCTCTATCCACCAAGGATCAAAGCGTTTTAGTTGCGCCATAGTAAGGATGGCTTCATCTACATCCCACTTTTGATTTGCATCCATCATCAAACGTAAATCGGTTCCAATTTCTTCTCGAATAATAGCCGCGCGCCGCATGTCGTCCTTTAGATCGGATCCTACCTTAATTTTCATGTGCTTAAAACCGGCTTGTTTAGCCTCTTTGCATAATCTGCGCATCTTTTCATCTGAATACCCCAACCAACCGGCAGAGGTAGTATAGGCCGGGTAGCCCTCTTTCATTAGTGCATCAATGCGTTCTTGCTTTGTGTCCTCTTGCTTTTGTAGCATGTTTAAGGCTTCCTGTGGCGTAATGGCATCGGTGATATACGTAAAATCGATACAAGATATAAATTTTTCCGGGGACATGTCGGCCACTAATTTCCACAACGGCTTGCCCTCTACCTTGGCATAAAGATCCCAAACGGCATTTACCACGGCACCTGTAGCCAAATGAATGACCCCCTTTTCGGGACCCAACCACCGCAACTGACTGTCGCCCGTAATCATTTTCCAAAAAGCACCCATATTGGTTGTAAAGCTTTCCAGTGTTTTTCCTATTATTAATTGTGACAGCGCAGTAATAGCTGCAACGCAAAGTTCATTTCCACGACCAATAGTGAAGGTAAGCCCATGTCCTTCTAAAGCATCCGGGTGATCTGTTTTTAAAATAACGTATGCCGCGGAATAATCAGGATCCGTGTTCATAGCATCGGAACCAGCCAGAGTACGACTAGTAGGAAAACGGATATCTTTAACCAGAAAATCCGTTATGGTAATGGGTTTGGACATGCATCTAAATTTGAAAAAACCAAAGCTAACATCTTAAGTGCGGTTAAGCTACCAAAATTAAAACAGTGCCTAATACTATTTTTGCTTTGCTTTATAAAACGAGGCCTATAACAGTAAAAAAGGATATCCTAAAGCCTACCTATTTTACGCCTTAAAAAAGGGCTGCTTTTTTATATTGACCTTGATTTAGGTTTCATTTGACACGTGTTCTATATGTTGTTGAAGATAGGTTCTTGGGGAACTTTTGGTGATTTTCTTGAACTGCCTATTAAAATTAGAGATATTATTAAATCCGCTCTCAAAACAAATGGAAGTGATGTTGAGTTTTTGTTCTAATAGTAATTTGCACGCATAACCAATTCGGACTTCATTGAGGTAAGTGGTAAATGTTTTTCTATGAATGCGTTTAAAGAAACGGCTGAAAGCAGACGGATTCATGTGTGCCACTGCGGCCGCATCCTTGGACCCGATGGGCGCACTGAAATTCCTAAAGACAAACTCGTAAATCGCATCTAAACTTTTATTTTCAGTGGTACGAAAAGAATGTATAAACCCTACACTTGCGAGCCGCTTTATAGGGCTGTGTTTGGCAAGATCGTGAAGGATTTCTATTAATTTTAGCGTTTTGTAAAAATCATCTAAAAGTTCAAGTTTTTTGATCTTTTCAATAATTTTATGGTCGAGGTCTTTAAACAAAATTCCGTGCTGCGCCTGCGCAAACAATTGGGCAATTTGTCGCATTTCCGGAATTTGGAAAAAATGTGTCCCTAAAAAATCTTCTTTAAAATGTATGGCTATAGCCTCTGCCAATAAATCGGACTCCTTCTTAAAATAAACATCATCATTTACCCACATATGCGGCAAGTTCGCTCCTGTGAGTACTACATCTCCGGGCTGAAATTTTGCCACATTATCTCCAATAAAGCGTGTGCCGATACTTTTAGTGATCAAAACCAACTCCAGCTCAGGGTGATAATGCCAAACTTTTAAAAAATGCTTAAATCGATGTGTCTTGATGCTAAAAGAAGCATTGGTGGCGTTCCTTCGATCTATTAAATGTAATTTCACGTCTTTTTGTGTAAAAATTTGAAGTAATATCATCTAATATATACCTAAATTATGGCTATTTGTATATAACTGCAAAAATAATATCATGATTTGCCAAATAAATGGTAGCATACGATAGCATTATCATCTAATTTTAACCTGTTTTAAATTGTTCTCCAAATGATTTACAAACAACAATCATTTTTTTAAAAGTTAATTTTTTGAGTTTGTTTAATTGTCTTTATAAAAGCCTGATAGTACTATCGGGCTTTTGTATTTTTTAAGAATAATCTCTTATTTTTGAATGGGTGTATCAGGTAGAACGTGCCAACCCATTTGCAGTAAAAATTGCAGTGCCTTATGGAGCAATAACCCACGTATAAACGGCAAACATGCGCATAGACAGTCATCAACATTTTTGGAACTATAATTCGGCTACGCACAGTTGGATTAATGAGACGATGTCTGTATTGCGACGAAATTTTACGCCCAAAGACCTATACCCCATTCTATCAAGCTTCGGTTTTGATGGGTGTATCGCCGTAGAGGCTCATTCTTCGGAGCAAGAAACCGAATTTTTACTGCGCTGTGCGCAAGAAAATAAGTTTATAAAAGGTGTGGTGGGTTGGGTAGATCTAAGCGCTCCCAATGTTGCAGAACGCCTGCACCACTTTAGCCAGAACACGCTCTTAAAAGGGGTACGGCATTTGGTACAAGACGAGCCCAATGGCTTTATGTTAGATCCGGCGTTTCAAAACGGAATTTCTAAACTTCATGACTATGGTCTTACGTATGATATCCTTATTTATCCCCATCAACTTAAAGAAGCCAACGAACTGGTTGCTGCCTTTCCCAATCAAAAATTCGTGCTAGATCATATTGCCAAACCGTACATTAAAACGAATAGCATAAACGCCTGGCAAAAAGACATTGAATTGCTGGCGCAACATCAAAATTTACATTGTAAAATATCGGGCATGGTCACGGAGGCAAATTGGCATTCTTGGACGAATACCGATTTTACCCCCTATTTGGATGTGGTGTTCGCTTGTTTTGGTACAGATCGGATTATGTTCGGATCCGATTGGCCTGTGTGCCTTTTAGCAGCAAACTATGGCGAGATGCTTCAAATTATAGAAAATTACATCCACCCTTATCCTAATGCAGTACAGGAGCAACTTATGGGAAAAAACGCTGCCCTTTTTTACAACCTCAATCGTTCATGACATCAACCTAAAAAAATTCAGTGGCTAAATTAGCTTTAAAAAATATCAGACCTATGAAAAAACACTGCTTGACTTTAGATTTAAAAAACGATGAAGCACTGATTAAAAAGTACGACGAGTACCACAAAGCCGTATGGCCCGAAGTACTCCAAAGTCTTGGCGACTCTGGCATACAATTCATGGAAATTTACCGGGTAAGGAACCGTTTATTTATGATTATTGAAGTGGATGATGCGTTTTCTTTTGAAAGAAAGGCAGCCATGGATGCCGATAACGCCAAAGTTCAAGAATGGGAAACTTTAATGTGGAATTACCAACAAGCCTTGCCATTTGCTAAACCGGGGCAAAAATGGATACCGTTAGAAAAGGTATTTACGTACGACGCAAAAAAGCTTGGTTAGCCATAACGCTTGAAGCAAAGAGAACTATTTTTAAACTGAGAACAGCATTGTTCATGGATTCAAATACGTCACTTTTGATCTTTTACACTTGACAAATACGCCGTATGAATAGTCCCAATATAGAAAAAACACTCACCCCAAAAGATACCTTTATCTTTAAGGATATCACTGGGCCTTATTTTAATCCGCATTGGCATTTTCATCCCGAATTTCAGATTTCATATATAGTTGAAGGAAAAGGTACGCGATTTGTGGGCGATCATGTGCATTCATTTTCGGAGGGCGACCTAGTGCTAACCGGTCCAAATCTTCCTCATTTATGGCGCAGTGATGACGTCTATTTTAAAAAGAATAGTACCTTAACAACCAGAGGGTTGGTTATTTATTTTGATCATGTATTGCTGAGCCCGTCTCTCTTAGCGAAACAAGAATTTTACAGAATTAACAAACTTATTGAAAACGCCCAAAGAGGGATTGCCTTTTTTGGTAAAAATTCGAATAAGATACAAAAGTTACTGCTGCGTATTGATACCGAGGTGGGCTTTAAAAGGATTCGGACTTTATTAGAAATCTTGGATGATTTAGCACATACAGACGAATATCAATTGCTTTCTAGTCCCGGGTATACCAATACCCTTAAAGGAAATGATGCCGAAAAAATGCATCAGGTATATGATTATGTAATGACGCATTTTAAAAAAGATATTTCATTAGCTGAAATCGCAGCACTATTGCGAATGACCACCACCTCGTTTTGCCGCTATTTTAAACCAAGAGCCAATAAGACCTTTACCCGCTTTGTAAATGAAATTCGCATTGGGCACGCCCGAAAACTATTGCTCGAAGACAATTTTAATATTTCCCAAATCAGTTATGAGTGTGGTTTTAATACCCTATCCAATTTTAACCGGCAATTTAAATCTATTGTGCACATGAGTCCGCAGGAATATCGAAAGCTATTTTTAGACATTAAGACCAGTATTTCTTGAAAACAACTTTAAAATTGATCTTTAAGAACTTGGTCGCACAATATTTCTAACTTTTTAAGGCAAAAAAGTACTATTTTTTGGTAGTATAAAGGATTTTTAAAATTTCTTTTCGTTTTAAATTTATTAAATTCTAAATTTAGCGGGTTGTTTATTACATTGACCATAATTTTGAAATGTAAATCATACTATTCTAATCGAAAAAAAAAAAATTTTTGATGAACAGTTCCAAATGTATTCAGAGACAACATTATTATTAGTTTGAAAATTTAAATAATAAATTAACCAAAAATTAAAACAAAATCAATGGAAACTACGGACAATCAAGCTGGTGTAAATGGTAAAAGATTATTTTACGGAAGTTGTTTTGCAATTATCACCACCGCCTTTTCTTTTAGTATAAGAGCAGGAATTCTTCCTGAATTGGGAGAAGAATTTGGTCTCTCCGGAGAGCAATTGGGTTTTATTAACTCTATGTGGTTCTGGGGATTTCCTTTGGCCATGGTGGTAGGCGGTTTAGTCTATCATACTGTTGGGCCTAAAAAAATCATGCAATTTGCCTTTTTAGCACATACACTTGGGATTATACTTACCATATATTCTGGGGGCTATATAGGGTTAATAATTTCCACTTTTCTTATTGGGCTTGGTAATGGTTGTACTGAGGCAGCGTGCAACCCAATGATTGCCGATAGTTATACAGGAAAACGGATGAACACGCTTTTAAATCGTTTCCATATGTGGTTTCCCGGTGGTATTGTTCTGGGAGCGTTAATCAGTTATTTTATGACCAACGCTAATATGGGATGGCAGGCTCAAATTTGGTTTATTATAATACCAACCGTAATATACGCTTATCTGTTTTGGGGACAAAAGTTTCCAAAACCGCGTATTCAGGAAGCTGCTACATTAAGCGGAAACTTCAAAGCAATGGCTACCCCTGTTTTTATTTTTATTGCTGTTTGCATGGCAATGACTGCCATTTCTGAATTTGTTCCGAATCAATGGGTACAATTGATTTTATCAAAAAGCGGAGCAGCTCCGATGGTGATTTTGGCTTTAATAAGTGGTATTATGGCTGTAGGACGTTACTTTGGAGGGGATTTTGTACACAAGTTCGATCAAACCGGTGTGTTACTTGGATCAGCGGTTTTAACAGCAATTGGAATCTTTTTACTCAGTACGCTGACCGGAGGCATGACCTATGTTGCTGCCGTTATTTTTGCTTTGGGTATTACCTATTTCTGGCCAAATATGATTGGTTTTGTTGCCGAGAAAATTCCGAAAAGTGGTGCCTTAGGTATGTCTGTTATCGGGGCAATCGGAATGTTTATGACAGGGAATATGCAACCTATTTTTGGCGGGTGGATAGATAGCGCAAGAGAAAAAGCAACTGCTATGGGTCTCTCAGGAGATGCTATGGAATTGGCTACAGGGCAAGAAACACTTAAGACAATGACTATTTTCCCTATTATACTCATTGTGTTGTTTACGATTCTATACTTTTGGATGAAAAAGAGTAAGCAAACCGGTCCTGCTGCTTAATTAAACAACTTGTAAAATAAAATAGAGCCAATCTACATTAGCTCCATAATAACTTTCGACAATGAAAATAGGCATGAATATGTTGCTATGGACCAACCATGTAACCGAAGCGCACTATGGTATCGTAGACCAACTAAAAGCGACAGGTTATGACGGTGTAGAATTGTTCTTGGGAGAAGGTTCCGTGGCGCATTATTCCAAATTAGGCACTCATTTTTCAGCTATTCAAATGGGTACCACCTGTGTGGCGGCGTTAGCAGCAGAGGAAAACATTGCCAGTCCGGATCGGAAATTTCGGCAGGCGGGTCTTGAAAAATTAAAATGGTCTATTGATAGGGCAGCGGCGGCAAACTGCGAAGTCATCTGTGGTCCATTTCATTCCACTTTTGCCTTTTTTACGAGACAACCACCAACCCAAGCCGAAAGGCAATGGAGCCTAGAGATGCTGCTTAAGGCTGCGGATTATGCCGCAGAGGCCAACATCATCTTAGCACCGGAGGCCGTCAATAGATTTGAGTGCTATTTGTACAACACTATGGCCGATTTGCGCACGTTGGCAGCCAAAGCGAATCATCCACATTTAGGAGCCATGTTCGATACCCATCATGCGCATATTGAAGAAAAAAGTCAGGCTACTGCCCTAAAAACGATAGCACCCTATCTAAAACACGTTCACATTAGCGAAAATGACCGTGGAACACCCGGAAGCGGTCAAGTGCATTGGAATGAAGTTTTTGCAGCGTTAAAAGAAATAAAATACGACGGATGGCTCACCATCGAAGCCTTTAGCACCATCATCCCCGAATTTGCCAATGCCATCAATGTTTGGCGCGATTATTCTCCTTCAGAGGAGGTTTATACGAAAGGGCTTTCTTTTATTAAAAACGGAATGGGGATTAGTTGATGGTTGATGGTTGAAAGGAAACAAGAAACCTGAAACAGGAAACGGTTGATGGTTGTATTTTGTTGGATGAAGAGAAACCTGAAACTAAACACCTGAAAATAAGAACTTTTGATTTTGAACTTTCAACATGATCTCAAACATTAAATAGTAAACATGAAAAAAATAGTATGTGTATGTATCTGCTTGGCGTTGGCGGGCTGCTTAGGGAAGCCAAATAGTTCCACGGCAAAGCAAGAACCCACACAATGGCTCACCTTTTCGGGCGGAAATGAAAATGCGAAGCACATTGTCCTCATTTCAGGAGATCAGGAATACAGATCGGAAGAAGCACTCCCCCAACTGGCCAAGATTTTATCCCAAAGACATGGGTTTAAATGCACCGTGCTTTTTGCTCAAGATCCTGCCGAACCTGGGATTATCAATCCAAAAGAAAACGGCCATATTCCCGGTTTAGAAGCATTGCAAACGGCGGACCTCATGTTTATTTTTACCCGATTTACCGCACTTCCCGACGAACAAATGAAACACATAGACGAGTATCTAATCGCAGGGAAACCCGTTGTGGGCATTCGCACTGCCACCCATGCCTTTAATTTTCCCGAAGGTTCAAATTCTGCCTACACCCATTACGGCAATGGTTACAATGGCGAAAAAACCGAATGGAAAGACGGCTTTGGCCGGTTGGTCTTGGGCGAAAAATGGATTGCCCACCATGGCCATCACAAGCACCAAAGTACGCGAGGTGTATTGGCGGAAAATATAGATGATAAAAGTATTGCGAACGGAATTGCCGATGGGGATATTTGGGGGCCTACGGATGTGTATGAAGTACGATTGCCTTTGCCGGGCGATGCCCAACCCATCATTTTGGGACAGGTAATTAACAGAGCAGGTACCTATGATGAAGATGACCTTTTTTATGGCATGAAACCCACAGACAGCGTATTGGCCAAAACTAACGATCAGGGCATTTCCGTAAACGATATCCTGATGCCTATTGCGTGGACAAAAAGCTATCAACTCCCCGGCGGTAAAAAGGGAAAGGCTTTTACCTCGACCATAGGGGCGGCCAGCGACCTTCTCAACGAAGGCACTCGAAGGTTATTGGTAAATGCCGTGTACTGGACGCTAGACGTACCTGTTCCCGAAAAAGCCGATGTTTCGCTTGTGGGCACCTATCAACCCACAGCCTACGAGTTTAAAACGGATGACTATTGGAAAAATAGGAAACTCAATATAACGGATTTGGAGTAAGAAGGGTTTTTATAGAATTGAAATTGCCATATTTATATAAAGTTCTTTTACTTATTATTTAGTTACGATTATTTTTTAAAGAGCAGAATGTAGGTATACTTCAATGGGCACAGAAAATTGAGACGAACCAATATCAAATAATCGTATCTGTTTTATGATTAAGGAAATTCAGCAAGAAATAAAAACGAATAGAACGTTCCTAAAAGGTATTGGAATTCTTGAAATCGTTGGTGGCATAACAGGGATTGGACTTATTATATGGCTCATGCTTCAAGAATCCGAAACAAATACCCTTGTCCTATTAATTCTACTTATAGCTGTCGGATTTTATTTCTACTCCATTTATGCTGGAATCATACTTTTCAAAAAACTAGAGAATGGAGTTTTACATTCTCTAGTTCTACAATATCTGCAAATTCCTGCATTTTCAATTGGCGGCTTTACGTATATAATGACTTCAGGTGGATATTTTTTATTAGGATTTAACTTCGCTACTAGTTCAATAAATTTTAGTTTCGCTCTTATCGCAAGTAAATTTCAAATTGATATTTTGACCAATTCGGATAGCGCATTTATAAAATTAAACCTGTTAGCTATTTTGGTTTTAGCCTTAATTGAAAACTCATTGAAAAAAATAATGAAGTACTCTAAATTAAAGGCAAATTACGATAGAAATATGAATGAATGGCTAAATCCAAAAAACTAAGACCCGGCCTAGTGCGGATTCCCTGGCTACCGAACGAATCCTGTCGTGTGGCTTATTTGCAGCAGCGAAAGAAACAGTACCGATCTTAATAATATACAAATTCAACCCACATACATTATTTTACAGGAAAAAAGCTATTCACAGCTGCTTCACCAATCTGTACAAGGAAGTCCCTAAAGCCGCGGTATTCATTTTTCATCCTAGACGTTCATGTCATTCTTTTTTACAGCCTCCTCATTTTTGTAAGCTGCACTACCCTATTATCGACTCGCAACATCTAAAATTAACGGCGTATTGCGTATATTAGCACTCCATATTTACGAACATAATTAGTACCTAATGAATTCCAAACTAAAAAAAATAGTAGGATTACTTTGCATGGCGCACTTTACTTTTTTGAGTGCGCAATCGTTTGATTTTGTGATAGACCATTCGGCTATAATTGTGAATCAGTTAGAGAAAACAGGCGATTTTTACGCTAAGGTGATGGGGCTGCAAGAAATACCGCACCCTACTAATTCACCGGGATTTCGTTGGTTTAATGTACAGGGAAATTCTCAATTACATTTAATTTATAAAGATACCGTGGTGATGAAAAAGCACAAATCCATGCACCTCTGCCTATCTACTCAAAAGTTGGATGCGTTTATAGAAAATCTAAAGTATCATCAAATTCCGTTTGAAGATTGGCCCGGAAAACCGAATGCCGTGACCTTGCGAGCCGACGGTGTACAACAAATCTATATTCAGGATCCCGAAGGGTATTGGATTGAAATAAATGATGCTGCGCACTAATGCCGCATCAAAAAGATAGAAGGAGCATAGCGCAAACTTAAATTTTCAAAATACAACCATATGGCTACAAGTATAAAACATATCTATCCTTTAGGGTTTCCGTGGAAGACCGAAGATCCCTTTTTATTTTGTGTGCATCATCATGATTTTTTTCCAAAAGGCAATGATGATTTGGGGCCGGATTCATCTTTAGAGGGTCGAAACATTGGCAATGATTTTACGATAAAAGACGGATGGCGCATGTATCATGGCCATACCGTTCCCGGATTTCCGGCCCATCCGCATTGCGGTTTTGAAACCGTAACCATTGTAAACAAAGGATTTTGCGACCACTCGGATTCGTTGGGTGCCGCAGGCCGGTTTGGTGAAGGCGATGTGCAATGGATGACTGCCGGAAGTGGTGTGCAACATTCCGAAATGTTTCCTTTACTGCATCGGGATAAGGAAAATACATTAGAGTTATTTCAACTATGGCTTAATCTACCCAAATCTAAAAAATATGCCGACCCGCATTTTTCTATGTTGTGGCACGAAGATATCCCGGTCTTACACACGGATGAAGCCATTATAAAGATTGTCGCCGGTACTTTTAAAGGCACCAACGCTTTACCTCCGGCTCCGGACTCCTGGGCTGCCGATGTAGAAAATGAAGTAGCTATTTGGAACATTACCCTTAAAAAAAACAAGACCTTAACCTTGCCAAAAGCCACCGATGACATCAACAGAAACCTCTATTTTTATGCGGGAGATACGCTAGAGATTGAGGGGCAAAAAATAAGTGCAACGCACGGCGTTTCTTTAGTTGCGTCCATAGATACCCTATTGCAAAGTGGTAGTGAAGACGCCCATATCTTAATATTACAGGGAAAACCCATACAAGAACCTGTAGCAACCTACGGGCCGTTTGTAATGAATACACAAGATGAAATACAACAGGTGATGCAAAATTTTAGGGCGACACAGTTTGGGGGATGGCCTTGGCGCTATCCGGACAATGTGCACGCACGCGAAAAAGGAAGGTTTGCCAAATATCCGGACGGCACAGTGATAGAAAAGTAAACGACCTCTAAGCGCGCTTTCAAAGCTTTAAAAGGAACATGTTCATTACGTTTCTACGAAAGCGAACACGCATTTAAATCTCGATTATCGAGTACATGAATATTTTTACTTTACGTCTTTTATTAGATTTTGGCCTTGTAATTCTCATTTGGATGGTACAACTAATTGTCTATCCAAGTTTTGGGTATTACGATCCTAAAAATCTGAACAAGTGGCATACAATTTACACTAAGCAAATATCGTATGTTGTTGTGCCGTTGATGCTTGGGCAACTCACGTTAGGGGTTATCCATGTTTTTAGAAGTCCGTCTATGTACACCTTAGCAAATCTATTATTGATCCTTGGAGTTTGGTTTCTGACTTTCCGAATTTTTGTACCCATACATCAAAAAATAACGGGAGGTTTCACCTCCCCAGAACTCCTTCAAAAATTAGTAACTCTGAATTGGATGCGTACCCTGCTTTGGACTCTAATTTTTCTGGGAACCTTACTTGCAGGTAGCAATATCCTGTACTAATTGATACCCAAGATAGGTTGCAAACGATGTAGTTAAAAACTAAGCCGTAACAATAATTTTTACTTTTATTTTAGCCGTACACGCCTTTTTATCCATGTCAACGCATTGTCATAGGATATAAAGAACTTCATGGGTTTCTTATAAAATAACTTCTCGATCTTAAAATTGTGCATGTCCATTTCTTTCATAGACACAATAGCCAATGCTTTAAGATTCTCCATTTCTTTAAAATAATTATAAATCATGGGGTCTATGGCGTAAGAATTTTTTCGATAACTCAGAAAACCAAAATTCCGATTTCTAAAATGTATTTCCGAAATACCCATAATTTGATAGGCTCGCTCAAGAGTCAGCGTAGTTCCTTCATCAAAAATAGTTACTAAATAATCATCAAAAACCTGTACTTTACCAATATCCAAGTGATATTCTCTAACGATAACCGTTTTTCGTGTTTGCCCCAAATTCATTTTATATAGTTTATAGCTCTGAAACGAAAGTAGTTGGAAGCCAAACATTCCTAAAAAAAATTAGACTAATGGCCAATATATCGTTTAAATGGTGAAGGCGTCCTATGCTACTGTATGATATTCCTACATACCCACAAATAGGCATAAAAAAAAGGAGCCGATTTACACGACTCCTCATACTTAAATTTCTTACAGTACGATATCCTTATTCTGTTTTAGACGACTTTTCTGGTTTTCTTATTTCAATGGTAAGTTCGTCTTTTTGCTCATCTAAATCCATATAAATACTGTCGCCTTCAGCTAATTTTGCATTTACGATTTCCTCAGCCAAAGAATCTTCAATATACTTTTGTATGGCACGCTTTAAGGGTCTGGCGCCGTACTGCTTATCAAAACCTTTTTCTGCGATATAGTCCTTCGCTTTTTCAGTTAAATTAAGGTCATACCCAATATCTTTAATACGTAAAAAAAGTTTTTTAAGTTCAATATCTATAATTTTGTGCAGATCTTCGCGCTCTAATGGATTAAAAACGACTACGTCGTCAATTCGGTTCAAAAATTCCGGGGCAAATGCCTTTTTAAGTGCGTTTTCGATGACGGATTTTTGATGCGTATCGGCTTGGGATTTCACAGCAGCAGTACCAAAACCCACACCTTGGCCAAAATCTTTAATCTGCCGGGCTCCAATATTAGAGGTCATAATGATAATGGTATTCCTAAAATCTATTTTCCTGCCTAAACTATCGGTAAGATAGCCGTCATCCAATACTTGCAATAACATGTTGAACACATCGGGATGTGCTTTTTCTACCTCGTCTAAAAGCACCACGGAATACGGTTTGCGACGTACTTTTTCAGTTAACTGTCCGCCCTCTTCGTATCCTACATATCCCGGAGGTGCTCCTACCAAGCGCGAAATGGCAAATTTTTCCATGTATTCGCTCATGTCAATTCGAATCAGCGCATCTTCCGAATCAAACAATTCCTTAGCTAAAACTTTGGCTAGCTGGGTTTTCCCTACACCTGTTTGTCCTAAAAATATAAAAGAGCCTATGGGTTTATCCGGATCTTTCAGTCCCGCCCTATTTCGCTGAATGGCTTTAGCTACTTTGGCTACGGCTTCATCCTGACCGATGACATTCCCTTTAATCAATTTAGGAAGCTCCGCAAGTTTATTGCTTTCTGTTTGTGCAATTCTGTTTACCGGAATACCACTCATCATAGAAACAACATCGGCCACATTATCTTCTGTAACGGTTTCGCGATGCAATCTGCTGTCTTCTTCCCACTTTTCTTGGGCTATAGCAAGATCCTTTTCTAGCCGCTTTTCATCGTCACGAAGCCTTGCAGCTTCTTCGTAACGTTGTTTTTTTACCACACTATTTTTTAGTTCTCGTACCTCTTCCAACTGCTTTTCCAATTCCAAAATCTGTTTAGGTACATCCATGTTTACAATATGTACTCTGGATCCGGATTCATCTAAGGCATCTATCGCTTTGTCCGGTAAAAACCGATCTGTCATATACCTATTGGTAAGTTTTACACAGGCCAAAATGGCTTCGTCGGTATAAATTACGTTATGGTGATCTTCGTATTTTCCTTTTATATTTTTAAGAATCTCTATAGTTTCTTCTACGGTAGTTGGCTCTACAATTACCTTCTGAAAACGGCGTTCTAAAGCCCCGTCTTTTTCAATATATTGTCGGTATTCATCTAAGGTGGTAGCACCAATACATTGAATTTCACCTCTGGCTAATGCGGGTTTAAACATATTGGAGGCATCCAAACTGCCCGTGGCTCCACCTGCCCCCACTATGGTATGAATTTCATCAATAAACAAAATGACATCGTCATTCTTTTCCAGTTCGTTCATAACGGCTTTCATGCGTTCTTCAAACTGCCCACGGTATTTGGTGCCTGCAACTAAAGAAGCCAAATCTAAAGTAACTACACGTTTATTGTATAAGATTCTGGATACTTTTTTGTTGATAATACGAAGTGCCAAACCTTCGGCGATAGCACTTTTACCTACGCCAGGTTCACCAATAAGGAGTGGATTGTTCTTTTTTCTTCTGCTTAGTATTTGCGATACCCTTTCTATTTCCTTCTCCCGTCCTACAACCGGGTCTAATCGGTTTTCCTCTGCCATTCGAGTAAGGTCGCGACCAAAGTTATCCAGCACCGGAGTTTTTGATTTCTTATTGCCTTTTTGGGCCGAAGAAGTTCCGAAAGCGCCATCTTTTTCATCAGAAGGATCTTCCGGGTCATTGGGAAATGATTCTGCCGATGGTGTATCGGTGTAATCATCATCACTCGTAATCATGGATTTAAATTGCTCCTTCACGTTATCATAGTCTACCTTAAGTTTATGTAGTAATTTTGTTGTAGGATCGTTTTCATTGCGTAAAATACAAAGTAGTAAATGTGCGGTATTAATAGACGAACTTTGAAAAAGTTTTGCTTCTAAAAAGGTGGTTTTTAGCGCACGCTCGGCTTGCCGCGTAAGATGAAGGTTTTTCTTGTCTTTTTGCATTAAACCCGAATTGGGATTGGCCGGACTAAGAATCTCCACTTTACGTCTGAGATGATCCAAATCCACATCCAACGCATCCAATATACTAATCGCTTTGCCATTACCATCCCTTAACAAACCCAACATGAGATGCTCGGTTCCTATAAAATCATGACCTAAGCGCAATGCTTCCTCCTTACTGTAGGCAATAACATCTTTTACTCTAGGTGAAAAATTATCATCCATAAAAATTGACTTTCGACATTAAAAATAGTAAATCTAACCGAAATTAATTCAATTACCGTACCTATATTCGATAAAGTCGGACGAAATGACGAAAAAAAACCCTTATTACAAAATAATTAACACCATATTGGTGGGCAGTTGTACGGATTGCGACTGTTAATAAATTGTTTAACAAACTATGATCTAATTGTTCGTAAAACATCCATTTTGCGTATATTGGCATGCTTTTTTAATTAAAAAATAAGACCGAATTTTATAATGGCAGAAGGAGAAAAATTAATTCCGATTAACATAGAAGATGAAATGAAATCGGCCTACATTGACTACTCAATGTCGGTCATAGTGTCACGTGCGTTACCGGATGTCAGAGATGGACTAAAACCGGTGCACCGACGGGTATTATATGGGATGCATGAACTGGGCGTTCGATCGAACAGTGCGCATAAAAAATCGGCACGTATTGTGGGCGAAGTTTTGGGTAAATATCACCCGCATGGAGACACCTCCGTTTACGACTCTATGGTGCGTATGGCACAAGAATGGAGTTTGCGCTATATGTTGGTTGATGGGCAAGGAAACTTTGGTTCTGTAGATGGCGACAGTCCCGCAGCCATGCGATACACCGAAGCGCGCATGCGAAAGATTGCAGATGACATGTTGGCGGATATTGAAAAGGAAACCGTTGATTATCAATTAAATTTTGATGACTCCCTGCAAGAACCCACTGTATTGCCTACAAGGATTCCGAATTTGTTGATTAATGGTGCTTCGGGAATTGCCGTAGGTATGGCTACAAATATGCCACCACATAACCTTTCTGAAGTGGTAGACGGCACCATAGCGTATATTGATAATAATGATATTGAAATAGACGAACTTATTACGCATATTAAGGCGCCTGATTTCCCCACAGGGGGCATTATTTACGGGTATGATGGGGTAAAAGAAGCCTTTCATACCGGGAGAGGTCGTGTAGTGATGCGTGCCAAAGCCAATTTTGAAGAAATACAAGGCAGAGAGTGCATCGTGGTCACGGAAATTCCGTACCAGGTGAATAAAGCGGAAATGATTAAAAAAACCGTAGATATCATCAATGAGAAAAAAATTGATGGAATTGCCAATATACGGGATGAATCGGATCGTACAGGGATGCGTGTGGTATATATTTTAAAGAAAGATGCAGTACCAAACATTGTGCTGAACATGCTTTACAAATATACCGCCCTTCAATCGTCATTTAGTGTGAACAATATTGCCTTAGTTAATGGAAGGCCGCAATTGTTAAATGTAAAGGAACTTATACATCATTTTGTAACACATCGGCACGACGTGGTGGTGCGCCGAACCACTTTTGAACTTAAAAAAGCCGAAGATAGAGCACACATTCTTGAAGGTCTCATTATAGCGTCTGATAATATTGATGAAGTAATTGCCATTATACGAGCGTCTGCTAATGCCGATGCAGCACGAGAACGTTTAATGGAGCGTTTTGCACTTACCGAAATTCAGTCCAGAGCAATTGTAGAAATGCGCTTAAGACAACTAACCGGTCTGGAGCAAGATAAATTACGTGCCGAATTTGATGAAATCATTAAAACTATCGCAGACCTAAAAGATATTTTGGCACGGAAAGAACGCCGTATGCAAATTATAAAAGATGAACTTCTTGAGGTTAAGGATAAATATGGCGATAGACGCCGTTCCGAAATCAATTTTGCAGGCGGTGATTTAAGCATGGAAGATATGATTCCCGACGAGCAGGTAGTGATTACCATTTCTCATGCGGGTTACATTAAACGAACCCCGCTAACAGATTACAAAACTCAAAACAGAGGAGGCGTTGGGCAGAAAGCATCGTCTACCAGAAGTGAAGATTTTCTGGAACATTTATTTGTGGGAACCAACCATCAATACATGCTGTTTTTTACCCAAAAAGGAAAATGCTTTTGGATGCGGGTGTATGAAATCCCCGAAGGTACCCGAACATCAAAAGGTAGGGCCATTCAAAATCTTATCAATATAGACAATGAAGATAAGGTAAAAGCCTTTATCTGTACCCAAGACCTAAAAGACGAAGATTATGTAAATAATCATTATGTGATTATGGCTACCAAAAAAGGAATCGTAAAAAAGACCTCCTTAGAACAATACTCTAGACCCCGACAAAATGGCATTAATGCCATAAGCATCCGAGAAGACGATGAGTTGTTAGAAGCCAAATTAACCACGGGTGCCAGCCAAATATTTTTAGGGTTAAAATCGGGCAAAGCCATTCGTTTTGAAGAAAGCAAAACCCGTCCTATGGGCAGAAATGCCTCAGGGGTACGCGGGGTAACCTTAGCGGACGAGGAGGATGAAGTAATAGGCATGGTATCGGTACATAATTTTGAAGAAGAAATTCTTGTAGTCTCAGAAAATGGCTATGGAAAACGTTCCAGTATTGAGGATTACAGAATAACGAACCGAGGCGGCAAAGGCGTAAAAACGATATCAATAACGGAAAAAACAGGCGGTCTCGTGGCCATAAAGAATGTTTCTGACGCAGACGACCTAATGATAATCAATAAATCAGGTATTGCCATACGCATGAGTGTAGACGATCTTAGAGTTATGGGAAGAGCCACTCAAGGAGTGCGTCTTATCAACATTAGAGAAAACGACTCCATTGCCGCAGTGGCAAAAGTAATGAAAGATGAGATTGCCGTAGAGACCGCTGACCTATTAGATATAGAGGTTAAAGAAGAGGATGGCACGGCTCTTGATGAAAATAGTTCCGAATTAAAAGATGAATAGATAAACACTAAATTAAATTTAAAAATGAAAACAAAGATTTTAATAATGGCGGCTATGTCCTTCACGATAGCCGGGTTTTCTCAGAAGGATGAGATCAAAACAGCGGAAAAAGCGCTGAAATCTGGCGACGCTAAAGCGGCAACAACTGCCTTAGAAAGCGCTTCATCAGCGGTAGCCAGTGCTGATGCAAAGGTACAAGCACAATACTATTTTGTAAAAGGTAAAGCATATGCCGATTTAGCTAAAAAGGATAATGACGATGCTTCCTTTAATGCTGCGATTACCGCCTTCAACAAGGTAGTCGATATTGAGGAGAAAGAAGGAAAACAAAAATACACTTCAGAGTCAAATCAATACCTAAGTTCGATTGCTGTTGATTTGGTAAACGCTGCCGTGGCCGATAATTCTGCCAAAAAATACAAAGAAGCGGCCGATAAATTGTATACCAGCTATAAATTAAGTCCAAAAGACACCACCTACTTGTATTTTGCAGCCGGTAGCGCAGTAACGGGTGGGCTCTACGAAGATGCCTTAAAATATTACAACGAACTCAAGGCTTTGGGTTACGATGGAAGCTCTGTGGTGTATAAGGCCACGAATGTAGAAACCGGTGAAACCGAAGAAATGAATAAGACGCAACGAGATTTAATGGTGAAATCTGGAACGTACAAAGACCCCATCGACGAAAAAGCCCCTTCTAAAAAGGCTGAAATTGTAAAGAATATAGCCTTAATTTATTCCCAACTTGGACAAGACGATAAAGCTATGGGCGCTTTTAAAGAAGCCAGAGCCAATGACCCTAAAGATGTAAACCTTATTTTAAGCGAAGCCAATCTTTATTTTAAATTGGGCGACAAAGAGCAATTTAAAGCCCTAATGGCTGAAGCTACTGAAGTAGAACCAGATAATCCGGACTTACATTACAACATTGGTGTCATTAATATGGAGCAGAACAATATTGAAGAGGCTAGAGCATCCTATAAAAAAGCTTTAGAAATAAACCCCAACTACACCAATGCACAGCTAAATTTGTCTACGACCTATGTAAATGAGGGAAATGGACTTATTGATGAAATGAATTCGCTTGGCAACTCTAGAGCGGATATTGCCAGATATGATGAATTAAAAGAAAAGAAAGATGCCTTGTTTTTAGAAGGTGCAAATATTTTAGAAGAGGCATTAAAGGGAAATCCTGAAAATCAAGGAATTTTAACACAATTGAAAAATATCTATGGCGCTATGGGCGACAATGATAATTTTATGAGGGTTAAAAAACTATTGGGAGAATAAGGAGTACCCTAAGGATTCTAAAAAAAATCAGCTCTATAAAAGAGCTGAT
This sequence comes from Aurantibrevibacter litoralis, assembly GCF_034651555.1. Taxonomy (NCBI): domain Bacteria; kingdom Pseudomonadati; phylum Bacteroidota; class Flavobacteriia; order Flavobacteriales; family Flavobacteriaceae; genus Aurantibrevibacter; species Aurantibrevibacter litoralis. The sequence continues at coordinate 77,601 of NZ_JAYEEQ010000016.1, forward strand.
TTTTTTTTAGAGTATTTTTTTAATAACCCGCAGTTTGTGGGTATATCTTTTCGTTTCTACATTAAAAATCCCGGTATGATCTATACGATCTATGCGGACTTTACCATGTACGTGAATGATGTAATGATTATCCATTAAAATACCGACATGATGAATGTTACCGTCAGCATTATCAAAAAATGCTAAGTCCCCAGCCTCACTTTCCTCTATAAAACTCAACACCTCGCCTTGGGTTGCCTGTTGGCCTACATCACGCAATAAAGGATATCCGTTAATCTTATAAACCATTTGCGTAAATCCGGAGCAATCTATGCCGAAAGGTGTTTTTCCACCCCACATAAACGGTGCATTTATATAACACATCGCTGTTTTAATAAGATCTGATTTCCTAGCTTTTTCAGCTAAAAAACTTCCGTGATACTGATGTGAAAAAAAAGTGACTTTATCCAAACACGACCCAATCATCAAAGGAATTAAAACTTTCTGCTCGGTCTCTGCAAAAGCAAGCAGTTCGGAAACGAATTTAGGATTTGCAATGGCTTCAAAATTTTTAAACTCATCCGCTGTTGTCGTTATCAATTGATTGTTCAAAATCCAACCTTCACAACGATCGAACGCAATTCTTATTTTACTCCATTTTTTTCGTTGTTCCAAAATCGTAAAATGATCCCCGTATAACAACTGAGTACGCATTTCACTGAAATGGTCTGCTGCACTTCTAACCGGAACACAACTTAAAATACAAGCCCCAAAACTTAAAGACATACGGGCGTTATTTTCTTTCCAGTATAAGCGCAGAAGCGCCTCCGCCTCCATTACAAATTGCTGCGGCACCGAATCGTGCATTGTTTTGCGCTAACACGCTAAGGAGCGTTATAACGATGCGGGCTCCTGAGCATCCTAACGGATGGCCCAACGAAACAGCCCCACCGTTCACATTTACATTGGTATCGTTTAATCCTAAAAGTTTCATATTGGCCAAGCCAACCACTGCAAAAGCTTCATTAAACTCAAAAAAATCAATATCATCTAATTCGAGACCCGCTTTAGCAAGTGCTTTTGGCAATGCCTTGGACGGTGCCGTAGTAAACCATTCGGGCTCATGAGCGGCATCCGCAAAACTTTTAATTGTAGCTAAGGGTTTTATGCCTAGTGCTTTGGCCTTATCACTACTCATTAATATAACGGCTGCAGCACCATCGTTTATAGTAGATGCATTGGCGGCTGTAACGGTACCGTCTTTGGAGAAAGCCGGTCTAAGCGTTGGGATTTTTGACAAATCTACTTTTTTAAATTCCTCATCCTGACGAACTTCAAGGGGTTCTCCTTTTCTTTGAGGAACTTGAACGGGTACCACTTCGTCAGCGAATTTTCCCGAAGCCCATGCCGCAGCAGAACGCTCATAGGATTGAATAGCATAGGCATCCTGTTCTTCGCGAGAAAAATGATATTTTTCGGCACAGGCATCGGCACATAACCCCATTACATTTTCATCATAGGCATCTACCAGTCCATCCTTTTGCATGCCATCTATCAGCGTACTCGATCCAAATTTAACACCATTACGCATAGGCAAGTAATGCGGAATTAAACTCATATTTTCCATACCTCCCGCAACCACAACGGACGCATCTCCCAAGGCAATAGTCTGGGCACCAAGCATAATGGCTTTCATGCCCGAAGCACAGACCTTATTTACAGTAGTACAAGGTACCGTATTTGGTATACCGGCATAAATGGCGGCCTGACGCCCCGGTGCTTGCCCCGCATTGGCTTGCACCACGTGCCCCATAAATACTTCGTCTACAGCATTAGGGTCTAATTTTATTTTGGCTAGCGCTCCTTTAATAGCTATGGCACCCAGCTTTGGCGCAGGTATGCCAGACAATGCCCCCATAAAACTTCCAATGGGCGTTCTAGCCACAGCAACAATTACTACTTCGTTCATAATTATCCTCTTTATAGCTACGAAATTACTAAATTATTCACCAATGAATATGGTTATCCACACAAAAGCAGCAAGGCAACTTATAATTTTCTATTTTTGAATGATACAACCTAAAACATGAGAAAAATTCTCGATACTGTTTATAAGAACCAATCGGTAATCTATAAGTATTTCTTGTACTTTGGAGCCATTCTCTTTGTTGTATTTTTTTTCCCAAAAGGCGGAAAGTTTAAGTATGAGTTTCAAAAAGGAAAACCTTGGCAATACGAAAGTTTATATGCTCCTTTCGATTTTTCCCTTCAAAAAACAAAAGAAGAAATAGAAGAAGAGCAACGGCTTATTAAAGACCAACAAATTCCATATTATACTTATGATGATTCTATCGCAAAGAGCGTGTTACAAAGGTATCAACAGCTTGCACCAAAAGCATTTAACCAGTTAGAGATAGACAACAAAGAGCGACACATCTTAGAAAACATCGGACGAGAAATAGTAGACTCGCTTTACAAAAACGGCATTCGACAAAAAGATAATGACAAAGAAATGAACCGTTTAGGCAGTGTTTATTTGGTACGAAATAACGAAGCGAAACGAATCAATCTAAATGAAATTCCGGAACCTTCAACGGTAAATTCTCTTGTGATATCCCTATTGGAAAAGGCCGGTTTAGTACCGTATAGAAATGTCTTTAACCAATTGTTTTTAGAACTAATTACCCCTAATGTGTTTTTTGATGCAACCCTTACGCAAAAGGAGTTGCAGAGTACGCTCCAAAGCCTATCTTATACCCGAGGTAATATAGCACAAGGCAAATTAATCATTGCAAAAGGCGAAGTTGTTGAAAATGAAAACTATAAAATTTTAAGTTCGTTAAAAAGCGAGTACCAATCTGATGTGTGGACGGCAAATAACCATTTTTTTATTCTTTTCGGTTATGTTGTTTTAGTGGCCATGGTTCTTATGATGTTATTCTTTTTTCTGAACCGATACCGCCAAGAAATTTACCAAAATAACACCAAAGTAACCTTTATCATTTTCAATATCGTATTGATGGTATTTTTGACCACTTTGGTACTAAAGTATAACGAGATTTATGTGTTTGTTGTCCCGTTGTGCATTTTACCCCTTATACTTAAAACCTTTTTTGATGCCCGCTTGGGCTTATATGTACATGTGCTTACCGTTCTCATTCTGGGTTTTATTGTTCCTAATAGTTTCGAATACATTTTTTTACAAATAATTGCGGGCATCGTTACCATACTTTCTGTATCTGAATTGTATAAAAGAGCCAACCTCTTTATTTCGGTAGCGCAAATTACTTCTATTTATATGGTAGGTTATTTTGCTTTTCATATGATTCACGAAGGTAGTCTCGATAGTATAGAATGGTGGACGTTTGGCTATTTCCTATTAAATGGCATGATTACCCTTTTTGTACAGCCTTTAATTTATATGTATGAAAAAATGTTTGGTTTGGTGTCTGATGTATCCCTTCTAGAATTATCAGATACCAATTCAAAATTATTAAAAGAATTAGCGAACAAGGCTCCGGGTACTTTTCATCATTCGTTACAAGTGGCCAATTTAGCTGAGGCTGCAGCAAACGAAGTTGGTGCTAATGCCATGTTGGTGCGCGTTGGAGCACTGTATCACGACATCGGTAAAATGAACAACCCTGCTTATTTTACAGAAAACCAAATTACCAACGTAAATCCGCACGATGAACTTCAGCCTATAGACAGTGCCAAAATAATTATAAATCACGTAATTCAGGGTATAGAAATTGCCCGTAAAAGTAACTTGCCAGATCGAATTATCGATTTTATAAGAACACATCACGGCACTTCGTTAGTCTACTACTTTTATAAAAAGCAGAAAGCTAAAGACCTAGAAGAAAACGATGTAGACACCCAAGAGGTAGATTTTAGGTATCCAGGACCTATTCCCTTTTCTAGAGAAACGGCCATCCTTATGATGGCGGATGCTGTAGAAGCGGCTTCTAAAAGTCTAAAGAATCCCACATTTTTAATCATTGACGACTTTGTAGAAAAAATTATTGGCATACAAATGCAATCGGGTCAATTTTTAAATGCAGATATTACGTTTAAGGATATTGAACTTATCAAAAAGATATTGAAACAAAAATTGACCAATATTTACCATTTAAGGGTGGAGTATCCGGAGTAAGAATAATCAAGTCGCATATAGTTTAAAAAAAGGAGTAAAAATAGTTGTATGCTACAAGATGAAAAAGTACATTTGCAACCGCGTTTTTTGATAGTTAGAATTACAATTACGGAGAGGTGCCGGAGTGGTAACGGAGCAGATTGCTAATCTGTCGACGGGTAACCGTCGCCAGGGTTCGAATCCCTGTCTCTCCGCTTTTAAGCGTATATAACACTTGTCTATTTTTATCGTAACCGTTGTGCGTTTTAAAAAAACTAAATGGATATACGCAATTGACAAGTTTTATTTTTTCGGGGTGTAGTCCCTCGACAAGCTCGGGATAAACTACACTACGTCATATTGTTTTTTTCGGGGTGTAGCGTAGCCCGGTATCGCGCCTGGTTTGGGACCAGGAGGCCGCAGGTTCGAATCCTGCCACCCCGACTTTTTAGGATATCAATTAGAACCAAATCCCTGTTAATCGTATGATTTTCAGGGATTTCTGTTTTTTAGGAAATTAAACAAAACCAAATAATCCTAAATAATAGGTCAACAAATAGGATAACAAAACCATTTTAACAGATGTGTTATCCTATTTGTTAAAATTTCTGAGGTGACCGGAAAATTAAATGTATATTTAAAGTGATTTGACTTTCGTCTGACAAAAACCGAGTGTTAACAAAAAAGACGAAATCATGAAAACAACTCCAACTTTCAGTATTCATTTCTGGGCCAACTTTTCCAGAGTGAAAGACGGACAGACCTTGCTTTATGCAAGAATCACGGTAAATGGCAAACGGGCAACCATAGGTTTAAAACAAAGGGTAGCCGTTGCAGATTGGGACATCCATAAGAACCGGATGCGAGGAACCAACCAACAGGCGCGTTTAATAAACAGTTATCTGGACGAGGTGTACAGCTCACTTTTTAGCTGCTACCAAAGTTTAAAGCTTACCCATAAGGTGATTACGGCACAAAGCATAAAAAGGAAGTATTTGGGAAATGCAGAGGATGCCAAAACCTTGAGCGATATCATCAACTACCATACTGAAGATATGGCCGGTAAATTAAAATGGGGCACCCAAAAGAACTACTTTACGACCCAGAAGTATATTTCCGGTTTTCTTTTGAAACAGTACAGAAGAACGGATATCTACTTGCAAGAACTGGACTATGACTTTATCCTGAAATTCGAAAATTTCCTAAGAGCACATCAACCCGTTTCCCCTCAAAAACCTATGGGAAACAACACGGTGATGAAGCATATAGAACGGTTGAGAAAATTGGTGCACCTTTCCTGCAAATTGGGGTGGATTGCCCAAGACCCTTTTATCAACTTTTCAGCTAAATACATAAAAAACGATAGGGAATTTTTAAGCTTAAACGAACTCCAACAAATAGAGTCCCGCGATTTTAATATTCCAAGGCTGGAACTGGTTAAAGACCTATTTGTGTTCAGTTGTTATACAGGTTTGAGCTATATCGATGTAGTACAACTTACCCAAGACAATTTAGGACAAGGCATTGATGGGGAACTATGGGTTTCTTACCGGAGGGAGAAGACTTCCAAACCCATACGGGTTCCCCTTTTGCCAAAAGCCTTGGAAATCCTTGAAAAATATAAGGGGAACAAGCGAAGCGCTATCCATGGTACCTTATTTCCCAAAATATCCAACCAAAAACTAAATACCTATTTAAAGGAGATTGCAGATGTATGTGGGATTAAGAAGAACCTGACCTTTCATATGGCTAGGCATACTTTTGCCACCACGGTAACCCTAAGCAATGGCATGCCCATTGAAACGGTCTCTAAATTGTTGGGACACTCTAAAATAGCCACCACCCAAATTTATGCCAAGGTCATAGAGCGAAAAGTAAGTGATGATATGCAACGACTTAGAATGCGATTTAATGCGATGTAGGTTTTAGTCCACTACCCATTCCAGCACATTTCCATTCATTTTTGCAAAGCTTCATTTCGGGCAATGAGCTACATTACAGGTCTTGGACACAATGCCCTATTTTTTCGTTCCATTTCGCTGCCCGCCCCGAAAACCGGGGCGGAACACTGCATTCCAATGGCAAAATAGGGCATTAAGTCCGTTGGTTCCCGCTCTTCAACTAAAGTGATATAAGTTTTGAATTTTTCTCAAAAACCTATCCCGCCGACCAGTCAAAGGTTCCTCCGGTACCTATCGAAACCGGAGTTTTTTGGATGGGCATGGCTATCTTCAAAGCATCTGAGAGCTAATGAACCCAATGATGTACCGGCAAATCCAACTTCTTGCCAGTCGTCCCGCTTCCCATGTTCATCGACTTCCCAACCTTCGAAATTTCGATTCCTTATCTCTTCACTGCGCTACCTTTTTTTTGATAGCAAAATAACAATATCCCTTCTTGCCCGACGGCATAAACCAGGCCCGCTTTGGCGGTCTCTTATTTATACGTCTTACCAAGCCTGGATATTGTACCCACCATACGCATCAAAAAAAGGGTATCAGCGAAGGCACTAGCGGAAGTACATCGAAATTGAATCGTATGAAATCAATCATACACATTAAAAAGGAAGCGAGACAACAAAAAAAATCAAAAAGGCCTGCCTGCCGCAGGCAGGGAAATCGCTACGGATAGCATAAGTAAATCACTTTTTAATGGGATGAATCTAGCAACATATAGCACTATTATAAACCCTTTAAATCATAATCATATGGAAACACTAGCAAATGAAATCAAAGCCGGACTGAACCAATTTCGTGGGTCACAGGTTATTTACAGTCACCCTCACTGTAAAACCAAGTATACGGAGGGAATACAGTATTTGGCAGCACGTGCAAAATGCAATTGGCTGCTTACCGATGCCTCCATAGTGGCAAAAAGTCTGCAAGACCATTCTTATTTTATAACCATTGATGTACAACGCTTTTTGGGAGATGAAGCTATTCGAAACGAATGTGAAGCGATAGTAACCTACAGCGACGGGAATGGGAATATTCTTTTTGAACAAAGATATTCCGCTACCGATTTTCCACTAGACCAATTACGACTCTATTTTGTGGATGACACCTTATTACTTCCAAGTGAATATTAACCCTTAAAACAGGTCTTATGATACAGCTCAATTATTCTGATCTCAGTGAGGAAACCCAAAAGCGATTGCTGCAGCAATCTATCAAGGACGTGGAACGCAAATTTGGAGAAGCTATTCGAAACTATGCAAAAACCAATTGCCTGAATTTTGATGCATTAGTGG
>NZ_JAYEEQ010000017.1:0-79718 GCF_034651555.1 Aurantibrevibacter litoralis
AATCGATTTTAAGCAACTAGTTTAAACGGCTCACTTTCATCCGGCGCACATGGCTCAATTTGACCGGCGCATCCAATGAGCGTAGGGAATTCCAAAAAATGCTGAACTATGTTAAAAGAAGAAAGAACATTGGTTATATCATTGTCTATTCCTACGACAGGTTTTCAAGAACGGGCGCGAACGGCGCGTATATAAGCGGGCAACTAAAAAAACAGGGAGTAGCCGTGATTTCGGCCACTCAAGAAATCGATGTGACCACTAGTGCCGGTACGTTTCAGGAAAATCTTTTTCATATGTTTTCCCACTTCGACAACCAAATCCGTAGGGATAAATCCATTACCGGCATGCAGGAAAAGTTACGAAGGGGATACTGGACGGGAGCCTACCCATTTGGGTACACCAATACAAATCCGGGAAAAGGTAAGATTCCGAACTTCGTGATTACGGAAAAAGGAAGATTACTGAAGCAAGCCTTTTTATGGAAAGCGAACGCTAATATGTCCCACGTTGAAATTGCAAAACGCATCAAAGAAAAGGGCTTAAACATTCACGCTAAAAATCTTACCGACCTTTTTAGAAATCCTTTCTATTGTGGACTTATCGTCAACAGTTTAATTCCAGGAGAGGTAATTCAGGGAAAACATGAAGCCCTTATTTCAAAGAAGGTTTTTCTAAAAATACATAATTTCCTTCACGCAGGTGACACGCCCAAGAAATATTCGTTCGATGATGAAAATCTTCCTTTAAAAATGTTTGTGAAGTCCTCGGTCTGCGGAACACCTTATACCGGATTTATTGTAAAGAAAAAGGGTCTGTATTATTACAAAAACAGGCGTAAGGGAAGCAAGGAAAACAGAAGTGCCAAAAAGCTTCATGCAGAATTTTTAAATCTATTGGAGAGGTTTAAAATAGCCGATAAAAAGTATATCGAACCATTGACCGACATAATTCACGACACCTTGATAGATAAAAATCAAGAGGCACTTGACGATCAAAAGCGATTGACCAAAGAACTCGACCAGCTCGAAGAACGGATAAATACTTTGGAAAGAAGATTCGTTGTACTGAACGAAATTACAAAGTCCCAGTACGAACTTTTTATGCCGGAACTAAAAAGCAAACAAAGGGAATTGGAGACAAAATTGGAAAGTGGGGGAATCAATAGTTCAAACCTTAAAAAATCGGTAAAAATGGCTCTTGATTACGCCTGTAACTTGCCTTCTTTGTGGGAGTTAGGTAATTTAGAAACTAAGAGAGCCATACAATATATGGTATTCCCTGACGGGATTGAGTATGACTTCAAAAAGAAGCTAGTTCAAACTTTTCGAGTTAATGAAATTTTTAATGCAATCTCCTCATTTTCAGGGAATTTGAAGGAAATTGAAAAGGGGACTTTCCACTCGATTTGTAGAAAATCCCCTTTAGTGACCTCGACAGGATTCAAACCTGTAACCTTCTGAGCCGTAATCAGATGCGCTATTCAGTTGCGCCACGAGGCCTAAACTTTTTTGGTTAGCTTCTATTTATATGTATAACGATAAAGAATACTATTTTTACTATATTTCAGAAAAAAGAAATAGAAACCAAGCCTACTTTTCTATGAATGGGGTGCAAATATATTTCTTTTTACTTTTAACGCAAAATAACCGCAAGCAAAATAAATGGAATTTAAGAACTTCATCAGAGATATAAACGACTTTCCAAAAGAAGGTATAGTATTTAAGGATATAACACCGTTGCTAAAAGATGCTACCGTTTTCAAAAAGACCGCATTGGCGCTTCAAGATCTTATTACAGAAAGGGTAGATAAGGTAGTAGGCATAGAAAGTAGGGGATTTATTTTTGCGCCTATATTGGCTATGTACTTAGACGCAGGTTTTATTCCCGTCCGTAAAAAAGGGAAATTACCGGCTAAGGTGGTGAGCCAATCTTATGCCTTGGAGTATGGAGCTGATCGTATTGAAATTCATTCAGACAGTATTCAGAAAGGAGATAGGGTTCTTGTTCATGACGATGTTTTGGCTACCGGAGGTACGGCACATGCGGTTTGCGAGCTCGTTGAAAAATTAGGAGGGCACATTGTGCAATGCAATTTTTTAATTGAGTTACATGCGCTTAATGGACGTAAAAACCTTGAAAAATATAGTATAAAAGCACTTGTAAAGTATTAATCCAGCGCATTTTTTGTAATAAAATACCGCCAGCCAATGATGGCTAATTGCCATTTTGAAGCTCGGGAAAGATCGAATTGCTTTTTAGAAAAAGAAGGAACTATTTTTTTATTGAGAAAAGCTAAAAATCGAAATAACTTTCGTTTCACTGTTTTTGTGTATTGTGATATCGGAAAGGATTAGGAACTAGTTTTAAAAGAACAGTACCAATAAAGAAATCAATAAATAAAATAAAATTTTTGCAATTTCTAACATGAAATATCAATTTAAAAAAAGAGGGGTGCCAACCAAGGCTAAGATAAGCTATCGTATTTAATTTTTGAAGTAATTCTACAAAAAAGTACAAATAGAATTTAGTCGCCATACAATCGATGTTCGCAACCTTCAAAAACAACAAAAAAGAGGGTCTCAAAAACAAAAATGATGGTCTCTATAACCCATGGCTGATATCGTGCGCTAAAAAATGAATTACTAAATCATAATTGGACGTCATAGATTATGGATTACATCGGGGCTATAGTGAAATGGATATATCTGTTGTAATCGCAATCATTCGAGTGGATTCCTCGCGGCTAAAACTTTTAGTTTATCACGCAAAAAAAATCATTTCTTAAAATGAGTAAAATGTTGACTTTTGTAGCCTTGCCTATTTATATTTACAAAAACAATCCATGCAAGACATTCTTTTTATTTTATTGGGATTAGGCTTATTAATTCTAGGCGGTAATTGGCTTTTAAAATCCGCCGTTGCACTTTCTTTGTCCTTGAATATTCCGAAAATAGTGATTGGAATGACCGTAGTTTCCTTTGCTACCTCAGCTCCCGAACTTATTGTTAGTGCCAAGGCTGCATTAAATGGGTATCCCGATTTGGCGTTGGGTAATGTGGTAGGGTCTAATATTGCGAATTTGGGCCTGGTATTGGGGGTTACCTTATTGTTGGGTAGCATTGAGGTGCGACCCGCATTTTATAAGATAGACTGGCCGGTGCTTATGTTGGCTTCCTTGCTATTTTTTGTCTTTCTTTATTTTGATGGCGAAATACAGCAATATGAAGGTATCATTTTGGTGGTAGCCTTGTTCTTATTTTTGGTTTTTTTGCTCCGCTTTCAAAAAACCGCTGTTTTAGACGAGGTAGTTGAAGATACGGTGCTGCCATTCTACAAAACCGTTTTGTTTTTGGGTTTGGGTGGTTTGGCTCTTTGGGGAGGATCGGAATTGCTCATAGACGGAGCAGTGGGTATGGCTGCCGCATTTGGTGTGTCTGATAGGGTTATTGGGATCACTGTGGTTTCTATTGGAACCAGCATACCGGAATTGGCCTCGTCTTCTATAGCCATGCTAAAGAAGGAAAAGGCAATTTCCTTGGGCAACCTTATAGGTTCTAATATTTTTAACCTGTTAGCTGTGTTAGGAATTACCGCAATCATTACTCCTATTAGGGTGGCAGACAGACAATTACTGGATAGCGATATTTTCTGGATGTTGGGAATCTCCTTTCTTATTTTGCCTTTGGTATTTTTTCCTAAAGGCCTCCGACTGGGATGGCGAGATGGGCTTGTTCTTCTTTCGGTCTATTCTTTTTTTGTGTACTTTACCGTCGCATAAAAAAAAGGCTCCTTCTTAGGAGCCTTTTTGTGTAGAATTTTTGATTGTAGTACCTTATAGTTTAGCCGATTTTACGGTTTTTATAATACGTCCTGCAATTTTATACGGATCACCGTTAGAGGCTGGTCTTCTGTCTTCTAACCAACCTTTCCAACCACTTTCTACCGTGGCAATCGGAATTCGTATAGAAGCACCTCTATCGGAAATACCGTAGCTAAAATCATGAATAGATGCAGTTTCATGCAGGCCCGTCAATCGCTGGTCGTTAAATTCACCATATACGGCAATGTGCTCCTTAACAACAGGGCGGAAAGCTTCACATATTTTTTCATACACCGCTTTAGATCCTGCTGTACGCAACGTACTGTTCGAGAAATTAGCGTGCATTCCAGATCCATTCCAGTCCATATCCTTGCCTAACGGTTTTGGGTGATATTCTATATAATAGCCATACTGTTCCGTCAATCGATCTAATAAGTACCGTGCTACCCACAATTCATCTCCAGCCAATTTTCCGCCTTTAGCAAAAAGCTGAAATTCCCACTGCCCACAAGCAACCTCTTGGTTAATACCCTCAAAGTTAAGACCGGCAGCAATGCACAAATCGGCATGTTCCTCTACCAATTCCCGACCATGAGTGTTTTTTCCACCTACCGAACAATAGTAAAGGCCTTGGGGAGCCGGGTAACCACCTACCGGAAAACCTAAAGGCAACTGGGTAGCTGTATCCATTATAAAATATTCTTGTTCAAAACCGAACCAGAAATCGTTATCATCATCATCTATTGAAGCCCTTCCATTAGAAGGATGCGGCGTACCGTCTGCATTTAAAACTTCTGTCATTACTAAATACCCGTTACTTCGTGCGGGATCCGGGAAAATGGCAACCGGCTTAAGCAAACAATCCGAAGAACCACCTTCTGCCTGTCTCGTAGAGCTTCCGTCGAAAGACCACATGGGGCAATCTTCTAATGTACCACCAAAGTTATTTACTACTTTGGTTTTGCTTCTCATGTTTTGGGTTGGGAAGTAACCATCCAACCAAATGTATTCTAACTTAGTTTTACTCATAATCAGGATTGTTAATATTTTTATTTTAAAAACAAACAAAAATATGTTTTTTGATGATTAATTGAAATTTTGAGAGGGGTAATCGTGTTAAAAGTATAAATTTTTTTTGTTACCCTTGAATTTTTAGGGGTCTGTTGAATAAAAAATATTTTTAGCGCAATAAATTATTAAATCCTTAATTTTGCCGTAAGAAATTAGATGATATACCCATGACCAGATTGCGTTTTGATGCTATTGCAGAAAGTTTTAAAAGAGAACGGATTACCGTTGAAGAAAAAGGAAGAAGATCCGAATTGTTTGGCACCAATGTGTTTAACGAACAGCGAATGTTGCAGTACCTAACCAAGGATGCCTTTGAAAGTGTTAAAGGCGCTATCTTATCGGGTTCTAAAATTGATAGAAAAATTGCCGATCAGGTTGCAGAATCTATGAAAGCATGGGCTATTTCCATGGGGGCTACGCATTATACCCATTGGTTTCAGCCGCTTACCGGTAGTACTGCCGAAAAACATGATGCTTTTTTCGATTTGTTGCCTAATGGGGCTGCTTTGGAAAAATTTGGCGGCGGTCAGTTGGTGCAACAAGAACCGGATGCCTCGAGTTTTCCAAGCGGAGGTATCAGAAATACTTTTGAGGCCAGAGGATATACGGCTTGGGATCCCACATCGCCCGCTTTTATATATGGTACTACACTCTGTATTCCTACTATTTTTGTTTCGTATACCGGGGAGGCATTGGATAATAAAGCACCCCTACTTAGGGCGTTGAGTTGTATAGATGAGGCCGCTACCGCCGTTGCTCGGTATTTTGATAAAAATGTTTCTAAGGTCAATGCTACTTTAGGTTGGGAACAGGAGTACTTTTTAGTAGATAAAGCCTTGGCCTATTCTCGTCCCGATATTGTTTTAACAGGTCGCACTTTAATCGGGCATTCAGCTGCTAAGGGGCAGCAACTAGACGATCATTATTTTGGAGTAATACCGGGTCGCGTATTAAGTTTTATGAGCGATTTGGAAAAAGAATGTACCAAACTGGGCATTCCGGTAAAAACCCGGCATAACGAAGTGGCTCCCAATCAGTTTGAGTTGGCACCTGTTTTTGAAGAAGCTAATTTGGCGGTAGATCATAATTCGCTGCTCATGGATGTCATGGAAAAAATTGCGGATAAGCACAGTTTTAAAGTGCTTTTTCATGAAAAACCATTTGCAAATATCAACGGTTCGGGGAAACATAACAATTGGTCTTTGGCTACAGATACCGGGGTTAATTTGCTGAGTCCCGGGACAACACCCATGAAAAACCTTCAATTCTTGACCTTTTTTATCAATACCTTAAAGGCCGTAGACACTTATGAGGAACTGTTGCGTTCTTCCATAGCATCGGCGAGTAACGATCACCGACTGGGGGCAAATGAAGCGCCACCAGCCATTTTTTCTATATTTATAGGAAAACAATTGAGTAGTGTTTTAGACGAATTGGAAGGGGTTTCTCAAGGAAAGTTATCACCCGAAGAAAAGACAGAGCTAAAGTTAAATGTAGTAGGCAAAATTCCCGAAATTCTTCAAGACAACACCGATCGTAATCGTACTTCGCCCTTTGCTTTTACCGGAAATAAGTTTGAAATGCGTGGGGTTGGGTCCAAGACCAACTGTGCCAAACCCATGACGGTACTCAATACTATTGTAGCCAAGCAACTCATTGCTTTTAAAAAAGAAGTAGATGTGTTGATTGATAAAAAGAATCTTAAAAAGGACGAAGCCATTTTTAACGTACTCCGTGAATATATTAAGACGTGTAAACGCATACGATTTGAAGGCGATGGCTATAGCGACGATTGGGAAAAGGAGGCGAAGCGTAGAAAATTAAGCAACAACAAAACCACACCACAGGCGCTGCAAATACTTACATCCAAGGAAACACTAGCGCTGTTTAAATCTATGAACGTGATGAGCGAGATAGAGGTAAAGGCGCGGCAGGAGGTAGAATTGGAAACCTACATTTTTCAACTTCAAATAGAAGGGCGAGTTTTTAACGAATTGGTATATAATCATATCATTCCGGCAGCGGTGGCTTACCAAAATAACTTGATCACTAATGTGAATGGGTTAAAAGAGATTTATGGTGCGGCACATAAGAAAATGTCCGATGCGCAATTAGGCATTATCGAGCAAATAAGCGAACACCTTGCCATACTGAAAAAGAATACAGATGCCATGACCGATGCCCGTAAGGCGGCCAATGTGTTAACCGATAGTCATAAAAAAGCCTTTGCATACTGCGAGAATGTAAAACCTTATTTTGACGAAATTCGATACCACTGCGATAAATTGGAACAGTTGGTAGATAATCAACTATGGCCGTTAACCAAGTATAGAGAACTTCTATTGATTAAATAAACAAAGTCCAATCTAAAGATTCCCCGACCCTTGGGTGGGGGTTTCCTATTTACCTCTCCTTTGGAGAGGTCGGAACTGCCTTTTTGCAGTTCCGGGTGAGGTAAAATACAAAATTTCGGCTTTTGGTCTAAAGGCCAAAATGAAACTGGCGAAACCCGTACTGAGCGAAGTAGAAGTATACCCCTGTGGCTTACCTCGGGGATGGTCAGTTTCAAGAAATTTTTTATCAGGGTTTCCGGCCCTTTTAAAAGTAGCCTTTGGGATGTTTATAAAAAAAAGGAACTATAAAAGCACATAAAACCAAGACTTTTTCTGGCGATTCGTATATTTTTGCATCAAACTTAAACAATGGGGGCAACCAATAGCGATCGATATAACCAAAGAGGAGTCTCGGCTTCAAAGGAAGATGTGCATAAGGCCATAAAAAATTTAGACAAAGGGCTATATCCTAAAGCTTTTTGTAAAATTGTTCCGGATTATCTTACCCAAGACGAAGACTATTGCCTTGTAATGCATGCAGACGGGGCCGGAACGAAATCGTCTCTGGCGTATGTGTATTGGAAAGAAACGGGCGACGTATCGGTCTGGAAAGGGATTGCCCAAGATGCCCTTGTAATGAATCTGGATGACCTCATTTGTGTGGGTGCTACGGATCATATTATGTTGTCTTCAACGATTGGTCGAAATAAAAACAAAATTCCGGGTGAGGTTATTTCCGCTATTATTGAGGGTACTGAAGAGTTGATCGCAGACTTAAAAAAGCACAACATCAACATCTATGCAACAGGAGGTGAAACCGCAGATGTAGGGGATTTAGTGCGAACCATTATTGTAGATTCTACCGTTACCGCTCGGCTAAAAAGAACCGATGTTATTGACAACGCTAAAATTGCCGACGGCGATGTTATTGTGGGTCTTGCATCCTATGGTCAGGCCACTTACGAATACGGATACAACGGTGGTATGGGCAGTAATGGCCTCACTTCGGCCCGCCATGATGTGTTTTCAAAAGATACCGCCTTGAAGTATCCGGAAAGTTATGACCCCGGGGTACCGGAAGAATTAATTTATTCCGGAAAAATGGGCGTAACCGATGCCGTAGCGAATAGTCCTTTAGATGCCGGAAAGCTGGTGTTATCGCCAACTCGGACGTATGCACCCATTGTTAAAAAAGTATTGGATAGCTGTGGCGTAAAATCTATTCACGGCATGGTACATTGCAGTGGTGGGGCACAGACCAAGATTCTTCATTTTGTGGAACATTTACATGTTGTAAAGGATCATTTATTTCCAATACCTCCATTATTTCAATTAATTCAGGAACAATCCGGTACAGACTGGAAAGAAATGTATCAGGTTTTTAATTGCGGCCATCGCTTAGAATTCTATGTGCAACCCGATGTAGCTCAGGATATTATAGAAATTTCAAAGTCATTTCATGTAGATGCACAAATAGTAGGTAGGGTAGAAGCGGCTCCTAACAAAAAACTGACTATAAAGAGCCCTTACGGTACTTTTCACTATTAAAACATACGAATTCCCTGAATCCGACGTTTTTTATTAGGTATCCCAATTAGTACTTAGCTATGGAAAGAAAGGAATTTTTACGGACTTTGGGGGCTGGAGCTGCATTTGCTTTAAGCTTTCCTTGTCTACAAGGCTGCTCAAAAGATGGTGTAAATGGTGAAATAGTACCGGTGCCAACGGGCATTGATTTTACGATTGATTTAAGTACCGCCGAGGGTGCCAAACTACAGAATAATGGCGATTTTATCCTTAAAGAATTGGTGGTCGTAGTTAAAAACCTTGAAGGCGAGTTTATAGCTGCTAGTCAGGTTTGTAGTCATGAAGCCTACGACCAAGTGAGGTTTTTAAAGGCTAATGGCGGATTTTTTCACTGTGATGTACATGGGTCGCGTTTTAGCCAATCCGGAGAACCGCTTAATCAGGTCGACAGCAAAATTCCCCGTCCTTTAAAAATGTTTCAAACAGAACTTACGGGGAACATCCTAAGAGTTTTTGAATAAGTTCCAAATCATTCTTTACGCCGCAGCACTTGAAGGTTTTTGTATCCATCATTATTGGTCTTTACCTTACGGCAACATGGTGTCAAGAAAACCCCTATATTTCCGTAAAAAGAAACTTTAGCATTTTTAAAACCGATTTTGAAATTACGGTGGTAACCAAAAATGAGGATATCGGCTATATTAATATTGAAGAAATAGTCTCAGAACTTCGAAGGGTAGAAAAATTAATAACCGCAGACCTTGAGGATTCCGAAGTTTCCCGAATTAATGCTAATGCCGGCGTACAACCGGTTAAAGTTAGCCCCGAGATTTTTAAACTAATCCAAAGAGCCATTCAGTTATCTCAACTTACCGACGGTGCTTTTGATATTACCGATGGGGTTTTAGACGATCTTTGGAGGTTTGATGGCAGCATCACCTATATGCCAACTAGTGCCGAAATAAATAGCCAACTAGACCGTGTCGGCTATCAAAAAATACAGATGAATGAGAAGGAACACACTGTTTTTTTGACCAAAAAAGGAATGCGTATCACTTTTGATTTTATGGGGATAGGCTATGCCATAGACAGCGCCAAGGAATTTATGGCTTCAAAAGGTGTCAAGGCTGGTTCTATTAAAGGCGGTACAATTATAGCCACATGGGGTACCAAGGCCACAGGCGATAAGTGGTTATTGGGGATTGCCAATCCAAATCCGATGCGATTGGAGCGCATTTTTTCATGGGTGCCTATTGTGGAATCTGCGGTCGCAACTTGTGGTAATAATGATGCGTTTATTACTTTTAACAACCTAAAATATGGTAGCAACATAGATCCACGTACCGGGTATCCGGCAATAGGCGTGCAAAACGTATCCGTTTTTGCAAAAAGTGCCGAATATTGCGCAGCCCTATCCAAGGCTATTGCGATATTGGGCATAACGCACGGTATGGCAATTATCAATCAGTTAGATGCCACCGAGGCCATTATAATTACCAATGACTATGCGTTGCACAAAAGCAAAGCGGTTAGCCTTCATAGTGCGCCATAATACGGGAAGCTCAGTGCAGCATCCTTTGCGCTAATTATAAACCGGAACACCTTCAAAAGCAATGTAAAATTCCATCTATCAAATACGATGGATTTGCGGTAATGTTCAAATTTATCGTAAATTCGCAGACTTAGGGAAGATTGCATATGTTAGAAAAATTAAATATTGTAAAACAACGTTTTGACGAGGTGTCAGATCTTATTATTCAACCTAAGATCATTTCCGATCAAAAACGATATGTACAGCTTAATAGAGAATACAAGGATCTAAAAGCGTTAATGGATAAGCGAGAGCGCTATTTAGAACTGACACAAAATATAAAGGAAGCAGAAGAAATTATAGCAGAAGGTAGCGATCCGGAAATGCTGGAAATGGCGAAGCTTCAAATAGAAGAATCTAAAGAAGGAATTCCAAAACTAGAAGAAGATATAAAGCTATTGCTCATTCCAAAGGATCCGGAAGATGCTAAGAATGTGGTGATGGAAATTAGAGCCGGAACAGGTGGAGATGAAGCCAGCATTTTTGCGGGCGATCTTTACCGAATGTATTCTAAATATTGCGAATCTAAAGGATGGCGCACCAATGTGATTGATTTAAGTGAAGGTACTAATGGTGGCTTTAAAGAAATACAATTTGAAATTACGGGCGAAGAAGTCTACGGTACACTAAAGTTTGAAGCCGGAGTGCACCGTGTGCAACGGGTGCCACAAACCGAAACTCAAGGCAGGATACACACCAGTGCTGCCACCGTAATGGTGCTTCCGGAGGCCGAAGAGTTTGATGTGCAGATAGATCCAAAAGAGGTGCGAATTGATTTTTTCTGTTCTTCAGGCCCTGGAGGACAATCCGTAAACACCACCTATTCTGCCGTGCGCCTTACCCATATTCCTACCGGTTTGGTAGCCCAATGTCAGGACGAAAAATCGCAACATAAAAATAAGGATAAGGCGTTTAAAGTTTTGCGTTCCCGATTGTACGATATTGAATTGGCTAAAAGGCAAGAAGAAGATGCAGCCAAGCGAAACTCGCAAGTAAGTAGTGGCGATCGCTCGGCGAAAATTAGAACCTACAATTATCCGCAAGGCAGGGTTACAGATCACCGAATTGGCCTTACCTTATACGATTTACAGAACATTTTGCAGGGCGATATTCAAAAAATAATAGAAGAATTGCGGTTGGTAGAAAATACCGAAAAATTAAGGGTGGCTTCAGAAACGTATTAAAGATTATCTTTTTTCAGCCAAAGACGCACTATGGATATAACGCATTTAGTAGCACAAATACATCAGAAAAAGTCATTTTTGTGCATTGGGTTAGACACAGATTTGGAAAAGGTGCCCGCACATATATTGGCAGAAGAAGATCCTATCTTTGCGTTTAACAAAGCTATTATTGATGCTACACATAGCTACTGTGTGGCCTATAAGCCAAACACTGCATTTTATGAAGCATATGGTTTAGCAGGTTGGCAATCGTTGGAAAAAACCATAGCGTACCTCAATACCTATTATCCAGAACAATTTACGATTGCTGATGCCAAAAGAGGGGATATTGGGAACACCTCTTCTCGATATGCCAAGGCATTTTTTGAAGAGATGGATTTTGATGCCATTACGGTAGCCCCCTATATGGGACGCGATTCCGTAGAGCCTTTTTTAACCTTTAAAGATAAGTTTACCATTCTTTTGGCCTTAACCTCCAATGACGGGGCGTTCGATTTTCAGACTCAAATAGTGGGTACCACAGCGTTGTATAAACAGGTGTTACAAACGGCAATGTCGTATGCTAATTCGGAAAATTTAATGTTTGTAGTGGGAGCCACTAAGGCTTCTTTCTTGCGTGAAATTAGGCAAATAGTACCCGAAAATTTTTTATTAATTCCCGGTGTAGGGGCGCAAGGCGGCAGTTTAAAAGAAGTTTGCAATTATGGAATGAACCGGAATGTGGGACTATTGGTAAATTCATCCCGAGGTATTATATATGCGTCTTCCGGTGAAGATTTTGCAGAAATTGCGGCACTAAAAGCCATGGAGCTACAAACCGAAATGGCTTCGGTACTGGCTGAGATGGGTTAGGTGCTTAAAGCAAAGCGTCTAACATTGTTTTAATTTTTCTAGCCTTTGCTTCAAAAAAATCGCCCAATTGGGTGTTTTTGTATTGTGTACTCCCTGCCTTTTCAAAAAAGTTTTGATAAAGATGCTCTAAGATGCGTATCGCATTGCCATTTTTTTCTATAGAGGTTACGGCTCCTACCCTGCAATATTGATTTTCCATGATTTCTAAGGTGCTTCTTACAAAGATACGATCAAAATCAAGTTTTAGATTTTTGTCGGGTAGCGATACAACTAAAAATCAGGTTTTTCATCTTAATTTCTTGAGATACCTTCAAAAATGAAGCTGGTTATTGAAAAAATGGTAAAACCAAGCTTTCGTAAACCGAAGTTGGGTACTCTAAAAAAATAAATTACATTTATAAAAAAAACTGCTATTGCTTAGCTACACCACGCATCGGCACAACAACGCTATAAAATGGGTTACTTTTGTGCATGGCGCAGGAGGAAGTTCTTCTATATGGTATAAGCAAATCCGAGAATTTAAAAAATATTTTAATATTTTATTGCTGGATCTTCGCGGACATGGCAATTCTAAAATGCATCTTAAGGATGCCATGAATCATAAATACACGTTTAATTTCATTACTCAAGATATCGTGGAAGTTATAGATCACTTGGGGATTGAGAAATCACATTTTGTAGGTATTTCTTTGGGAACAATTTTGATACGGAATCTGGCAGAAAACCATCCTGAAAGGGTAGAGAGCATGGTGATGGGTGGGGCTATTATGAAGCTGAATTTGCGATCTCAGTTCTTGATGAAAATGGGCATTATTTTCAAATCGGTTGTACCTTATATTTGGCTGTACACCCTTTTTGCATTTGTAATTATGCCCAAAAAAAACCATAAAGAATCGCGCTCCCTGTTTGTGCGTGAGGCGAAGAAACTTTATCAGAAGGAATTTATGAGATGGTACGCACTTACCTCTGAAATTAATCCGTTACTTAGGTTGTTTAGGACTTTTGATATAAAAATACCGGCGCTTTACGTAATGGGCAGGGAAGATTATTTGTTTCTGCCAACCATCAAAAAAATAGCTTCACAAAGTGAGACTGCTGCCCTTGTGGTTGTAGAGAATTGCGGACATGTGGTAAACGTAGAACAGCCTCACGAGTTTAATAAAGTCGTAATACAGTATTTAATGCTACGTGCTTAAACAAAAAAACCGGTGCTCCCACCGGTTTTAAACTAACTAACTCAAAAACTACTAACTCAAACAATGCGTTGCAAAACTCTTATTTTTTAAGAGGATATAGGTTATCCTAATATTAGGAGTATGTTATTTTTATGCGATAATAGCACTTTAAATGCGTTTAAACATTCCCGTTATTCTGGTACTGGGCAAAATCGCAGACATCGGACACCATTGTAAAGGTGCTAATAAAGGCCTTTTGGGCTTGCTCCGAGGTCGTTTCCTTAAATAAGTAACGTGTACTATGTTAAAATATTGTGGTATGCAAAAGAAAATCATCAATTATTTGTCCTGCAACGCAAATATTTTTTTTAAGGTATCTGAGGTCCTCGCAGATATTTTAGTTCTAATTTCTTGTTCTTCTACAGCTATCATTGTAAATACTCCCTTTAAAGCCTCATTAGTTACATAATCTGTAAGATCGGGATTTACCGCAGTAGTCATCGGCAGGTTATTGTATCGTGTAATGAGATTATTCCAAATTTTATCTGCACCAACTTTGGTAAAGGAATTTTGAATAACCGGATTGAATTTGGCGTATAAATCGGTACTCGTAGCGCCAGATAAATATTGCGTGGCAGCATCATTGGGTCCCATTAAGATTTGCTTTGCGTCTGCAAACCCTATTCCTTTAACGGCATTCACAAAAATAGGAGTAGCTTCACTCACAGCGTCTTCCGCTGCTCGGTTAAGCACTTTTAGTCCTTCGTCGGCCAAATTGCCCAATCCAATACTCCGTAACGTGTTATCTACTTTTTGCAATTCATCGGGCAACATAATTTTAACCAATTCATTCCGAAAAAAACCATCGGGTTTGGTTAAGGTACTCACTTGTTTTTCGATACCCTGATTGAGAGCTTCTTTGAGTCCATTGGCGATTTCGGCATTGCCCAGACCGCCTTGCGGTAGTTGATTTACCACTTGTTGTAACTCGGAACATCCGGCTGCTTGTAAGATCAAAAGAAATAATAACATTTTTTTCATTGTGATGTGTTTAATGTGAAGATGTGCAAAACATCGATTAAGATTTTAGGGTTAGGAGAAAATGACGGTTTTATTGTTGTATACCATCGTCTTGCGTTGTATATGGAGTTTTACTGCTCTAGAAAGAACAATTTTTTCCAAATCTCGTCCTTTGGCAATAAAGTCTCCAATTTTGTGGGTATGCGATACCGTAGCGACATCTTGCTCAATAATGGGGCCAGCGTCCAATTCTTCGGTAACGTAATGACTGGTAGCACCAATAATTTTTACACCCCGTGCAAATGCCGCATGATATGGTTTTGCACCGGCAAAGGCCGGTAAGAAGGAATGATGAATGTTAATGATCTTGTTGGGATATTGTGCAATGACAGATGGCTGCACAATTTGCATATAGCGCGCCAAAACAATAAAATTAACCTGATGGTCCGCCAGTAATTTTAACTGTTGCTGTTCTGCCTCATATTGTGTATTCTTACTTACAGGAATGTGGAAAAACGGAATGCTAAATTGTGCGGCAATATATGCTAAATCACTGTGATTGCTTAGGATAAATGGAATTTCTACCTCAAGTTCGCCCGAGTGAAATCGGCTCAACAAATCGTACATGCAATGATTGTATTTGGATACAAAAAGTGCCATCCGTGGTTTTACGCCACTTAAATGCACACTCCATTCCATCTGATAGGGTACAGCTAGTTTTTTTTCAAACTCACGGGTAAAGAGCTCAACTGAGGGTAAATTTTGGTCAAAATCGCTTTCTAAGCGCATAAAGAACACATTGGCCTCTTTGTCTACATGCTGATCTAAATAAATAATATTGCCCCCCTTGGCATGAATGAAACTGGTTACCGTGCTGATGATTCCCGACTGATCGGGGCAATGGATAAGAATGGTCGTCTTCAAAACAACAAATTTAAAACGGTAAAAGTAAAATATTAAGATTCAAACGATTTACTATGGTAATATTTTTATAATATTCTAATTAATTGACTTATATCATTACGATTTTCGTAAATTGTATTGTAAAACAGACGGCATTATTAGCAATGAAACAATACCCTCCCTATACGCCAAAAAATAAAATTCGTCTGGTTACGGCAACGGCCTTGTTTGATGGACATGATGCGGCCATAAATATCATGCGTCGTATTTGTCAGGCTAGTGGTGCCGAGGTTATTCATTTAGGACATAACCGTAGCGCGGCAGAAGTGGTAGCATGTGCCATTCAGGAAGACGCAAACGCCATAGCGATTACCTCTTATCAAGGGGGTCATATGGAGTATTTTCGGTATATAAGGGATTTGTTGAATGCGCAAGGCGCAGGACACATACTCATCTTTGGTGGCGGTGGTGGTGTCATTTTGCCCAAGGAGATAAAGAAATTGATGCAGTATGGCATTACCCGCTTATATACCCCTGACGATGGCAGAACTTTGGGTTTACAAGGAATGATAAACGATATGCTTTCAACGGCCGATTTTCAATTGCCGAGTATTGAAAAGGCCGAAACTAAAATATGGCGTGCAGCACTACAAGCCAAGGACAGTCTTACCATTGCCAAAAGTATTTCGTTGGCAGAAAATAAGTATCATACATTTAAAACATTGTTTGATACCCTGCCAAAAACAGACAAAAACATACCTGTTTTGGGGGTAACCGGTACCGGAGGTGCCGGAAAATCGAGCCTGGTTGATGAACTGGTAAGACGCTTTTTATTTGATTTCCCTGAGAGAACCCTTGGAATTATTTCGGTAGATCCTACGAAAAAAAAATCGGGAGGGGCATTGTTGGCTGATAGGATACGGATGAATGCAATTAATACCTCAAAGGTGTACATGCGTTCTATGGCAACAAGGCAAGCTAATGCCGCCTTATCGCAACATGTGGATGCGGCAGTATCCGTTTTAAAACAAGCTGGTTTTGACCTTATAATTTTGGAAACCTCAGGTATAGGACAATCAGATACCGAAATTATAGCACATTGTGATGTGTCACTTTATGTAATGACGCCCGAATATGGTGCAGCTACGCAATTAGAAAAAGTTGATATGCTCGATTTTGCCGATGTGGTAGCCATTAACAAATTTGATAAAAAGGGAGCCGAAGACGCCCTAAAGGATGTGAAAAAGCAATACGGCAGAAACCACATGCTGTGGGAGGCGAATACTGATGAATTCCCAATTTTTGGCACTATCGCTTCCCGATTCAATGACTTGGGCACCAGTGCGCTTTACAAAACAATACTCCAAAAATTAACGAATAAAACGGGCATACCCCATACTTCACAGCACCAATGGCAGCAAGAGGATACCGACGATGCAGTGGTTATTCCCGCCCCTAGAGTACGGTATTTATCGGAAATCGTAGAAACGCTTAAAGCCTACGATACATCCGCTACTATGCAAAGTGCAATAGCGCAAAGGTTATACGGTATATATCAAACCTTGCTTGCACTGGCAGAAGTGCCACTGCTTCGTGCGGATAAGGATAGCAATGGGCATCCGTTTTTATCGTTATCGGGCCTTGATGAAGAAGCACTCCTTGGGTATAAAGCATGGGGCGATAAGGACGT
Source organism: Aurantibrevibacter litoralis (assembly GCF_034651555.1). Lineage (NCBI taxonomy): Bacteria > Pseudomonadati > Bacteroidota > Flavobacteriia > Flavobacteriales > Flavobacteriaceae > Aurantibrevibacter > Aurantibrevibacter litoralis. Next base: position 17,167 of record NZ_JAYEEQ010000017.1, read on the forward strand.
TGTGCTACGCCATTTGGTTTGCGAATTTGAGAAGCATTTAGCGCAACTACAACCTGAACATTGGGAATTAATAGTACAGTGGCACACTAAAGTTAAAACCTATAAAGAAGCAGTTTATGAATATAAGGTTCGAAAAAAACTATTCGGTTACCCACCTATTCTACGACCTTATCAGATGTAAACATACCTAAAATAGCACTTCCCAAGTATCGCGCTTGGGGCGATCTTTTGCTGTGGCAACTTCGGGAAAATGTGCCCGGCGAGTTTCCTTATACTGCCGGATTATATCCCCTAAAGCGCAGCGGAGAAGATCCGACAAGGATGTTTGCCGGCGAGGGTGGTCCGGAGCGTACCAATTGTCGTTTTCACTATCTGAGTTTTGAAGCACCTGCAACACGGTTATCAACAGCTTTTGATTCTGTAACACTTTATGGTCACGACCCGGATGTACGTCCGGATATCTACGGAAAAATTGGAAATGCGGGCGTATCTATTTGCTGTTTGGACGACGCCAAAAAGCTTTACAGTGGTTTTGATCTGCTTGATTCCATGACTTCGGTTAGCATGACGATCAATGGCCCTGCACCTATTATGCTCGGATTTTTTCTGAATGCGGCGATAGATCAGCAGTGCGAAAAGTATATCAAAGCACATTAGTTAGAAGAAACAGTACACGCTAAAATAAAGAACAGGTATGAAGACAAAGCACTTCAAAAGCCTTGCTATAAAGGAGCGCTTCCCAAGGGACATAACGGATTGGGATTATTGCTTTTAGGGATTACCGGAGATGAGGTATTGCCCGCTGAGGTGTATAGTAAAATAAAGCAAGAAACCTTACGAAAGGTTCGGGGCACGATCCAGGCCGATATTTTAAAGGAAGATCAAGCACAGAATACCTGTATTTATGCCACAGAATTTGCATTGCGGTTAATGGCCGATGTACAAGCGTATTTTATAGCAGAAAAAGTACGTAATTTTTATTCAGTTTCTATTTCGGGCTATCATATAGCCGAAGCCGGTGCCAATTCTATTTCTCAATTGGCGTTCACCTTATCAAACGGGTTTACGTATGTGGAATATTACCTGCATCGGGGTATGGAAATTGACGATTTTGGCCCTAATCTGTCGTTCTTTTTTTCCAATGGCATCGATCCGGAATACGCAGTTATTGGCCGTGTAGCCCGAAGGATTTGGGCTAAGGCCATGAAGCTGAAATACGGTGCTGGAGCGCGTACGCAAATGCTTAAATACCATATACAGACCTCTGGCTGTAGTCTTCATGCACAGGAAATTGATTTTAATGATATCCGAACTACCTTGCAGGCCTTATATGCTATTTATGATAATTGTAACTCCCTGCATACCAACGCATACGATGAGGCGATAACCACACCCACAGAGGCATCGGTGCGAAGGGCGATGGCCATTCAGTTAATTATTAATAAAGAATTTGGTCTCACTAAAAACGAAAATCCGTTACAAGGATCTTTTATTATTGAAGAACTCACAGATTTGGTAGAGGAAGCCGTGCTTTTAGAATTTGATCGTATCACAGCCCGCGGTGGTGTACTGGGCGCTATGGAAACCATGTACCAGCGCTCTAAAATTCAAGAAGAAAGTCTAACTTACGAAAATGCAAAGCATAGCGGGGCTTATCCCATAGTTGGGGTCAATACCTTTTTAAGTAGTAAGGGTTCTCCAACTCAAATGCCGGAGGAGGTAATTAGAGCTACTGAAGAAGAGAAAAAAGCACAAATTAGTACCTTGCAAAACCTACATAAGGCCTATGCAAAAGAACAACAAGAATTTCTTTTAGACTTGCAACAGCTTTTGCCTTTAAAGCAAAATAGTTTTGAAAAGCTAATGGAAGCTACCAAGGTTTGTTCTTTGGGGCAAATTACCAAAACTCTCTTTGAAGTTGGGGGGCAATACCGACGAAATATGTAAAGTTAAACGTGTAGCTGGAAGATAGTTACATGTAGAAATGGCCGCATAGGGGAATTACAATCCCAGCGAATCATTTAACCCCAAATAGGATCATCTTCATTGCTTCGAAAAGATCGACGCCAAGCCTTAAAAGACTTGCGGAAACTTTTAATTTCATTGCGCACCAAATTTAAATACTCCTTCTCTTTTACACCGTCTTTTTCTAAACCATTGCAGTAGGACAGAATATTACGAGTCATAATATAGATAAAGGAAGCGCTTTTAAGCCGCACGGAATGCGATTCACTCCACTCGGCTTGTACGATTTTCTGAGGAATCAAAATAGCATCGGTCAGTAAGGAGTCTGCAATACTATCTCTTAAACTGTTCGATTGATACAGTTTTAAGAGGTCTTTATTGTAGGTTACATAGGATACTAACTCCCGACTTATACGACACAAATCGAGTGCTTCCTTATAAATCGGAATCGTTTTTAGACTTTTATAGGGCATTTTCTTCTTTTGCAATGTTTACTATAAAATTACGTTCAAAAAAAATAAATTATCTTTATATTCGTTAGTAAAATAATGGTTTTACTTTTGATTATGAATTTTTAATGTAATATAGTTTTGGATATTAAGATTGATGATTTAAATTGGAAAATACTGAAATTCCTTCAAGAAAACGCAAGAGAATCCTTTGCCAATATTGGAAGAAAAGTGGGACTTACACCTCCGGCTGTGGCCGAGCGCGTTAAAAAAATGGAAGATTTGGGAATTATAAGCGGCTATAAGACCTTAGTGTCTCATGCCCTAACGGGATATCAACTGCGCGCCATTATAACCCTCAGAGCATTTATGGGCAAGCTAAAGCCCTTCTTAGATACGGTGGGAACTTTTGAGGAAGTGGTGCATTGTTATCGAATTACGGGAAATGAAAACATCATTATGCACGTGGTTCTCAAGGATCAGTTTCATTTAGAAAAATTTATAGACAAACTTATTCAATATGGTGAAACCCGTACGCATATTATTTTATCCGAGGTTGTGTCTAATGCGCCTATCAAAAAACGATTGCACGCATAATTTGAAGTATTTTGAGTGTAAAATCTAAAAGGCCTTTAAATTTATAGGTATTATGTAATTTTATAGCTATTTTTTGGCGAGATTTTTGATAATTTAGGTACGAGGAAACCCATAATTGCCCGACTGGTACCGGTGCGTAGGTAGTGAAATGTTGTACAATAACGCTGCCGGTTACCCCAGATTCCGGACGGTGTAGAAATGCAAATTCCATTGGTTGTAAATAGAAGTGTAGATGAAGAAATTTATATTATTTTTTTTGGTATTGGTACTGCATTTGCCGTTTCTTGTGGCGCAGACAAAAGTGTTAAAGAAGGGCACTATTCTAGACTCTTTACCGATAAGTAATGCCAATGATGAGAGCTATGCCTTGTATTTGCCCACCTATTTTGAAACTACAAAGGCATGGCCTGTTCTTTTTGCTTTTAACATGGAAGGCAAGGGAAAAATGGAACTGCGTATTTTTCAAGAAGCTGCCGAAAAACAGGGTTTTGTGCTTGCGGCATCCAATTCCCTAAGCGATACCTTGTCTCTTTCTGAAAATATATTAATTGCGAACCGAATGTTCAACGATGTTTTTGCATTGTTGCCCATACATAAGGGACGTGTGTACACAGGTGGGGTTAGAAGCGGGGCTAATTTTGCGGCCTTTGTTCCCTTATTTATCAAAGAAGTACATGGGGTTGTTTCTTGGGGCGGCACTATTAGTAATCCGGAGCTTTTAAGCTCCAAAAATCTGTATTTTTTTGTGGGACTTACAGATAAGCAGAGTTTTAAATATTCGGAAATGTTAGCTACTGAAGAACTCCTTAATCGATTAAAATTTCCGAACGCCCTCTTGGTGGCAGATGATCCTGGAGCTATAGCGCGAAAGGATTATATAGAAAGAGGCATGGTTTTTTTAACGCTTTCGGCCATGTCTAAAGGAGTCACGGACAGAGATGAAGAGTTTATAAGAAATGCCTATGAGCAAAGTGTAAACCTTATCAATTTAGCGATAGGCAACATTAAATTAATCGAAGCCGAGAAGCTTATGGAGAACACGATTAAGGTGTTCCGACCCTTAGTCGATACCGATTCTTTAAAAAAAGTGCAGCGCAACATAAAAAGGGAAAAGCTGTATAAATCTCAGAAGCGCTATGCAGATAATTTACTGTTGAAAGAATTGTTAACCAAGCAAGATCTCACTTTTGCCTTAGAAGAAGACATCATTACATATAATTATAATAATTTGGGATGGTGGAAATTTCAAATGGAGGAACTCGACACAAAGTACATCAAGAACGCAAAACTAGCCGATCAGCAACTGGGGCATCGGTTAACCGGGTTTGTCAATGCGCTTGTAGAAGATAATATCGATATACAGAAAGACGCAAAACAAATAGACGAGCAGGCTTTGGAATTTCTTTGGATGCTAAAAACGATTATTGCACCTACGGATTATGGGTATTACAAAAAGATAATTTCGAATAGTGCCAAGAATGGAGATTATGGTACAGCCCTTTTTTATGTCGAAGAGCTTTTAAAAGCAGGGTATACCAACCGCCAAGAATTATATGATCTTGAACACACGGCACTTTTGCGGATAACACCTGAATTTAACACTCTTGTGTCTAAATACCTTAAAGAAGCGCGGTACCAATCTATTGAAGAATAAGGTGTGGTACTTGGGTAAGATCCCAATCTATAACGAGTCCTTTCGCTAAGGAACGAGCTACTTCCTTACCGTAAAGATATTCGCATAAATAAAGGGCAGCTTCAAAACTTTTTGCGCCACCGGCCGAAGTTATGTATTTACCATCGTGCACAAAAAGTACGCTATCCTTCACCTTCAAATGAGGAAACATGTCTTTGTAGGTCTCAATATCACTGGGAAATGTCGTTGAAATTACATCATCTAATAATCCCGCTTTGGCCAGTACAAAGGCGCCATCGCAATGAGAGGTTACGAATAAAGCATTTTTAGCTACTTCTTGCACAAAACGAAGCATAACTTCATCTTCTAAATCGGTATCTAAGTGATGTTCCGCACTGGGTACCACCAATATATCTATTTTTGGAAGGGTGTCTTTAGTATAATCAAAATCGGGAAGGATCCGAAGCCCTTCAAAAGTGGTGATCGCTTCCGATGTATTTGCTACGGTGAAGGTGTTCATTGCTTTAATTGACTTGCGGTACTGCGTGTGTTGAAAAATATCAAAGGGAGCCGTAAACTCCGTATTAAATGTGCCATCCATAATCAGAAAACCTACATTATACCGCCCTTCTATGAGCGTGGGGTAGGCTTTTGGCGGCAAAGTGGTGGCATGGGTTTCTTTTTTAGGATTACATGCCAAAAGCACGCAAATAAACAGGAAAAGTGAAAACCATTTTTTCATTTGTTCAAATTTTGGTGTTTTGTAAAAGACAGACCCGCCTGACTGGCCGACAGGTGTCATTCGCTTTTAAAATCTCAGTTGGTATCAAGAATGCTTTTGGCTCATTTTATACAGACCGCTAATTACAACTTCATTTATCTAAGGATATGAAATGCTTTGATCTTGTGTACTTCTTTAATCGTAAAAGTAGCAAAATCCCGATTATGGTAAGCAAAAATATGACATACCACGTAACTGTATAACCAAAGTTGGCTATAGATTGCATTCCCAAATTATGAGCAAAGACATGAGAAATAGAAAAGGCAATACTATAAAGTGCCATATATTCTCCCTGTTTCCCCATTTTAGCTCTTTCCATGGCGAAGGCATTAGAGAAGGGAAAAGCAATCATTTCACCCAAAGTCATACAAAGCATTCCAATGACAAGAACTCCGCTCCACGGAAAAAGGTTTAAGACCATAAAACTTAGTCCCACCAAAAGAAACCCTATAAGAACTTGAGTTAGTATAGGGCGACCCGTAGCTTCCATATAAGTAATTAGCGGCATTTCGAAAGCAAAAATCAGGAAACCATTCATGCCTAATAGAAGTCCAATATGCCATTCTGTAAGTTGGTATGCATCCTTATAGTATAGTGGTATGGTAGAAAAATATTGTACAAAGGCAAAACCAAACAAAATCATGGCACCGATAAACAACATATAAGGGCCATCGCGATAGGCCGATTTTGGATTTTCATTTTTGGAACTATCCGTAACAATTGCCTTTTTGGGATTCAAAACAAAGAATAGCAGAAGTCCGGCTAAAATGCAGGTAGCACCATCGGTCCAGAATAGCCCGCTATAAGACATGGTACTCACTATAATGCCTCCCAAGGCAGGCCCAATAGAAAAACCCAGATTTATGGCAAGCCTTAAAAGCGTCACCGTTCGTGTTTTATTTTGTGGCTTACTATAGGCAATTAACGCAACGAAGGCGGCGGGCCTAAAGGCATCGGCAAAGACCAAGAGCACAAAAACGCCTGCACATACCTGCCAAAAATCGTGCAGGTATTGTAATAAAATAAAAAGAAAGCCACTGACCACCAAACTTATAAGCATCACCTTGTAATACCCAATTACATCTGTAAGCTTTCCCCCCACCCAAGTGCCCACCAAGGATCCTAATCCAAAAAAGGTCATAATAGTCCCCACATGAGCCAGCGTAAACCCTAAATCTTTAGTAAGATAAAGCGATAAAAAGGGAATCACCATGGCTCCGGCTCTGTTGATAAGGGTAATCAGTGCCAACCACCAGACCTCTGCCGATAGCCCCGAAAAAGAATTGATATAGCCTAAATATAATTTTTTCACTCAATTAAATTGTAAAGATATACCTGTATGTCCGGGTGTTCCTAATAAAAACACATGTAAATATCGGCTTTTATTATTACATAAATCCATGGCGTCATTCACCTAACTTCTATGAAACTTTTAGCATCGCATTTATCTGGGAAATGGGAATGGCAATAAGCGCTTCTGCATACTTATGGGAGGAGTTAGGGCATGGAAAATTGAATTTAAGATACAGTTTTAGAGTAACAATACCATGGGGTTACGTTAGTTTTCAATAAATTGTTTTTGTGAGATTAAGAAGTTCAAAGCGAATTAAAAATAAGGTTTGTTGTATTTTTGAAGGAAAATAAACACCTATGAAAGTTCAAAGGGATAATTGTAAAAAATGAACCAAACCCGCAAAAATAAAGTCTGATTAACGATCTAAATTCTTGTGCTGAGTGCGGTTGAAGCATGACCGATTAAAAAAAATAAATAGAAACATATGAAATATCGCATACTACTTCTAATCCTTCTTTGTGTAGGATGTAGGGATAAAAAAAGATTTCACGATCAAACCAATGTGGCTGCAGAATGGACAGCTACGAATGCGTTACGAGAAATTTTAGAATTTCAGAAAAAATTAAATCTGGAATTTAAAGATCCGGAAAACTCCCCCTTACCGGATCGGTATAAAAAGGATTTTGAGGGATTGGACTTTTTCCCGCCGGACACTACGTATAGGGTCTTGGCACGATTGCAAAGAACGCCCAACGCGTTACCTTTTTTTATGCCGAGTTCTACAGGTGGCCAGTCTGAGGAAACAGTGTATGGTATTGTTCATTTTGAATTGAATGGTAAAATGCATCAATTGGAAGTGTATCAAAATCAAGAACTTATGAGTAAAGAAGGATATATGGATTACCTTTTTTTACCTTTTATGGATGCAACAAATGGTGTCGAAACCTATGCGGGAGGACGGTATTTAGATCTCAGAATACCTCAAGGCGATAGCTTAGTTATCGATTTTAACAAGGCCTATAATCCGTACTGTGCCTATAATAAAAAATATTCCTGCCCCATAGTGCCGGTGGTGAATACATTAAATACAGCTGTAAAAGCTGGTGTAAAAGCGTTTTTACCTGAATAAAATTAAAAACCCGATTGTAAAAGATCGGGTTTTTAACTTCAATAAAATAACCAATTAAAAGCTAGAATGAATATACGGCCGCTAACACAAAAGAGGCCAAGCTTTTCTTGAGATTCAAATCGCTATTTAAGAAAGCCTCATCAGAGGCACTATCTAGTCGCAACTCGGGAATAATAGTTAAATCTCCTATTTTGGCGTTTGCTGTAAGGGTAAGGGCAAAGACGTTGGAGTCTTCCAAACCTGTGCCAATAGCACCAAAATCGCCCGATTCTTCAAAATATTCACCCCGCAAACCAAGGGCAAACGTATCTGTAATACTGTATTGTGGATAAAGGGCTACCCCGTAAAAACCTAGGTCGTCGGTATCTTGATAGGTTGCATTGATGCCCAGAAAGAACGAATCGGAAAGGTCGAAACCACCGGTATAATCTATTTGGAATAAGGATTTGGTGTCTCCATCTTGAAGACTACCACCCACAAGAACCTCGTCAAAACCTTGTTTGCCCACAATAAGATTTAAAAACTGTCCGGAATACCCTAGTTGTGCACCAAAGGAAAGTTCGCCAAAAGGGTTTATGTCCGTAAAATCGGTTGGGTTTAGCACGGCCACCATGGCAGACCAGTCATTGCCCAAATCAAAATCGGCCTTTATACCAGCATGAGAAAAGGGACCCCAGGAAAACATATAGGAGGTGCTGTAATTAAAATTAGCCGCAGGGGAGATCACTTCGTACCCTAAAAAGGTATTGAAGTTACCAAAAGTTAAGCGGGTACTTTCGCTCACTTGCCAGTACACATATAATTGGTTTACAATGTTTGGAGAGCCAAATGGGGAACCAAACACTGCATCTTCGCCACGGGGCCCAAAAACTAAATCGGCCACAAATCCTACTTTTTCACCTTCATAGCTGGCAATGAGGTTTACCATGCCGAGCGCAAATCCGGGGTCATTGGCAAAGGAGGTACCCGGTGCGGTGGGGCTCGCTACAATATCGCCGTTTTCATCGGGGATAAATTTGTTGAGTCCGTTAAAATTGCTTCGGTAGTAGGCATCTACTGTGCCGCTAAAGGAAAATGCAGGTTTGGTATCTTCCTCTTCTTCTTGGGCAAACACACCCATAGAAATAAGCGCAATGGCTAAAAAAAGTATTTTTTTTCCGTAATTTGTATTGGTAATCGCTTTCATATATTCAAAATTTAGAGTTCCTAGTTCCTAGGATATTATTAATTTTTGAGATGTATCGTATATTGAAAAGGTTACTAACGGAGCGTTCTGCAAAACGCTCCGTATCTTTTTATACTAAATATTAATGTTGATTCATTCTAAAATCGGAGTAGGCGTCCATACCGTGCTCATGAAGATCTAAGCCTTCTATTTCCTCCTCTTTAGATACCCGGATTCCTATGGTTTTCTTGAGGGTGTAGATGATAGCGAAAGCGGTTATGGAGCAGAAAGTGGCCGTTGCGCCAACACCGGCAAGTTGAAAAAGGAATTGCTCGCCACCCGCTTTAGCACCAAAAATGCCTACAGCTAGGGTACCCCAAATGCCGCAAATAAGGTGAACCGCAACAGCTCCTACAGGGTCGTCTAATTTTAATTTGTCTATGAGTGCCACGCCCAAAACCACAATAGCACCGGCCAATAGTCCTATGACAATACTTTCAAAAGGCGACATTAAATCGGCTCCTGCGGTGATGCCTACCAAACCACCAAGAATACCGTTTAAGAACATGGTAAGATCAAAATTCTTGTACAGTACACTAGACAGAATAAAAGCACCAATTCCTCCGGCGGCGGCGGCCAAAGATGTGGTTACAAGCACAAGTGAGGTGCCAGCCGGATCAGCGGATAACACCGAACCTCCGTTAAACCCAAACCAGCCTAACCAAAGAATTAAAACTCCGGCTGCGGCCATAGGTATGTTATGACCCGGAATAGCATTGGTGGTGCCATTAAATTTGCCAATCCTAGGGCCTAGGAGGTAAATAGCGATAATGGCTGCCCATCCGCCCACCGAATGCACCAAGGTAGAACCCGCAAAATCATAGAATCCGCTATCCTCTCCCCCAAGGGTAGATAGGAAGCCTCCGCCCCATTGCCAAGAACCTACAATAGGGTAAACTAATCCTACATAAACCATGGTAAATATCATAAAGGCTCCTAATTTAATGCGCTCTGCCACCGCTCCGGAAACAATGGTTGCTGCTGTGGCGGCAAACATCGCTTGAAACAAGAAGTCCGTCCAGTAGGTGTACCCTTCATTATAAGTTAAATCTAAAGCGCCTTCGGCATCTAAAGGAGCCTCCAGGCCAAATCCTGCAAACCCTAGAAATCCGTTAAAATCTCCGGGATACATTAAATTGAAACCTCCAACATAATAGAGGAGCACCCCAATACAAATGATAAAAACATTTTTAAATAAAATATTGATGGTATTTTTTTGCCGAGTTAGACCGATCTCTAAAAAGGAAAAGCCTAAATGCATGAAGAATACGAGAGCCGTACATACCATCATCCATAAATTGTTTGCTGTAAATAATCCTGCGTCCATAATGTAGTTTTTTGTGCGTTACTTATTTTTTTTAGTTGATACCTGCAATTCCGTTTTCTTTGGTTCGTATACGATACGCATCGATCATTTCAGAGATGAATACCTTGCCATCTCCCACATTGCCGGTATTGGCAGCATCTAAAATGGTGTTCACCGTACGCTCCAAAAAGTCATCGGATACAACGATTACAAGATATCTTCGTTGGATATCGGTAGTGCTGTAGGAAATGCCCCGGTATACATGACCTTCTTTTTCATTACCTACGCCGGTAACATCCCAGTAACTAAAAAAATTAACTTCAATTCGATGAAGTGCTTTTTTAACTTCATCAAACTTTGATTTTCTAATGATTGCCTCGATTTTTTTCATAATTGTTTTGATTTATGGCTGTAAATGTATGTTTTAAAATTAATTACCCCATAAAAAATAGGGGTATAAGGTTAATTTTTATGTTTATAGTAAAATATACCATATAAATTTAAGGGTATAGCTAATAATTATTTTTAATATTGAAAATGTGATGATTTATTTAGAGGCATTTTACAATTCAATTGAATTTTTAGCATAGAAATGCCCCAGTACATCGAGTATTGTTAAAAAATAAGATATAAAGATTTAATTTGTGTAGTTTTTTTAAAAAAGGATGGAATTTGCTCTAATTATAACAATTTAGAAAACCACAGGCCTAAACCAACAGCTAAAATTCCAAGTATGATACTGCCAAGGGTGTAGAATATGGCGATTTGAAGATCCCCGGATTTGGAGAACAGATAATTCTCTAAAGCAAAAGCGGAAAAGGTGGTAAAACCACCACAAAATCCGGTAGCAAAAAGAACGTAGTGTGTTTCAGAAAGGATACGGTTTTGAAAAAGACCAAATAACAGCCCCAAAAGTAGGCAACCGAGAAGATTCACCAAGAGCGTTCCTAAGGGATAGGGTGTGTATAATACGTTTAGCGCCTTTCCTATACTATAACGTAGGGCACTCCCTAAACCACCACCTAAAAAAATAAGTAAAACTAATTTCATACCCTAAAGGTATAAAACTACACCGCTTTTTCGTATTTCGGCAGCACAATATCCATAGGATGCATTTTTTCCGCCAACGGTTGCTGCTTTATTCTTCGATTTTCTTTAGGGGTTCGGTTAACGCTAAATAGTAATAATGCGATGTTAAGGCAGATTAATGTGAAGAGTATGCCAAAAAAAGTTACCATTTATCCCGAAAATTTAGTTGTATAACGCAAAAGTACGTCTTTTCTTATCTTATACGTTAGAAAAATGCCTTTTGTTGTACGCCATTCAATTTTTGCGAGGTGTATGGTTATTTTGTTAATTTTTAAGAAAATGTTTAATTAAAAACAAAATACCTATAAAAGTTGCAAAGCCGACAATAATCCATTGATAGCCTTTGTAATTTTTATGGTGCAATTTTTTGTCTTTTTTATAGGTGTAGCTAAGTGCCGCAATAAAAACGACCACAAAAAGTCCGGCAAATAGTAATTGTCCGTTAGAGAACATATCTTTATTTTTGCCCAAAGCTAGCGTAAAAAAAGAATAATGAAAAGTAAACTTAGAGCCGTGGCGCAGTTTCACACCTCTTTTGGTTTGGGGGTTTCCGAAAAACCAAAGGCAGATCTTGGGGTGCAAAAGAATTTGCTTCGTTTTAACTTAATGGATGAAGAAAATAGGGAGTATTTGGAGGCAGCCAATAAAAATGACTTATTGGAAGTGGCCGATGCCTTGGGAGATATGCTCTATATTTTGTGCGGTACCATACTAGAACACGGTATGCAACATAAAATTACGGAGGTGTTCGAGGAAATTCAACGTAGTAATATGAGTAAATTGGATGCTGACGGCAAACCTATTTATCGCGAAGATGGCAAGGTGCTTAAAGGCCCCAACTATTTTAAACCCAATATTAAACAAATATTGGATAACTAAAAATCACCTTTTTCTAGGTGATTTTTATACGATTTATAGGTAAGTGCGAACCGTTTATACGGAATAGCGCCAAGCAAACGGATCTTCGCATCGGTTGTTTTGAATATCCGTAATGCGTTTTTTAAATTGCGCTGCGTAACTTTCAGTTAGCTCCGGAAGATGGTAATCGGTTTGTTGATATCCAAACGTGGCAATAGGTGAAACAACCGCAGCGGTACCAGCTCCGAACATTTCTTTTAATGCGCCTCTTTTCGCTGCTTCAACAATTTCTTTCACTTTTATAGGACGCACCTCTGTGGGTATTCCTTGGTCTTTGGCAAGTTCCAAAATACTTTTTCGAGTAATGCCATCTAAGATACGATCACTCGTTGGTGCCGTAATCAAGGTGTCATCAATGCGAATAAAAATATTCATAGCGCCTGCTTCTTCAATGAATTCGTGTGTGGTGTCATCGGTCCATATCACTTGATTATACCCTTTTTGTACCGCAAGTTGGGTAGGGTAGAATTGGCCGGCATAATTGCCGCCTGCTTTAGCAAACCCTACGCCGCCATTGGCCGAACGGGAATAGGTTTCTTCGATAAGGACTTTTACTTTGCCCGAAAAATAGGCTCCAGAAGGGGCACATGCTATTATGAATTTATACGCATCTGCCGGGGAAGCATGAAACCCTATACCAGAAGCAAACATATAAGGGCGTATGTATAAAGAACTTCCATGTGCTTTCGGAATCCAATTCCGATCCAAACGCAATAAAGCCTTTAGTCCTTCCATAAAATAATCTTCCGGAATTTCAGGCATGGCCATTCGTTTGGCAGAGATGTTGAATCGCTTGTGGTTATCTAACGGTCTGAAAAGCCAAATTTGATCTTCCGAATCCTTATAGGCCTTCATTCCTTCAAAAATGGACTGACCATAATGAAAAATTTTTGCCGCAGGATCTAAGCTTATGGGCTGATAGGGTATAATCTTGGGGGTTTCCCATCCGCCTTGCGCAAAATCACAGACCAGCATGTGATCTGCAAAAACATTTCCAAAGGATAAATTTTCAAAATCGACCTCGTTTAGTTTGGACGATTTTATTTTTTCAATTCGTATATTATCTACTGTTGCAGCCATACCAAATAATTTGAAGCAGTAAAATTAAGGAATATTAGGTTTCCGGTTTCTTTTTTTTGTTTAATATTAATCCGTTTTGTGGCAATAGATAGAGTGATACGAAATAAACGCCTCAATGGTTACTCTGATGCTCGCCGGATTGGTATACGGTGCGTTTAGAAAAAGAACACAAAAGCTAAGGTATAGTGCGTTTTAACGATTTAGGGTTTTTATGTCCCAAAATGTGTTGGATAAAGAGGTTGTGGTACCTGAGATAGGCGTTATGCCAACTCGTATTGTGGCGCAGCGAGGGGCACTGCGCTAGACCTTGAAAGTGTGTAACAAGAAATGTGATAGATAAACCACTACCGCTGAAGCTTAGGTTTTTAAAGCTAATAGCCCTATAATCCTGAAATAATATGGAACGGAAAATTATTGAAACTTCGGATGGTTCTAAAACCATCTACCTTGTCGATTGGGACGAACATTACCATTCTAAGCATGGTGCCATTCAGGAGGCTTATCATGTTTTTATTCATGCAGGGCTAACTCTTTTCTCTCATCGGGATATTGCCATACTTGAAATGGGATTCGGAACGGGTCTTAATGCATTCATTACTTTAGAAGAGGCTCAAAAGCTACATCTAAAAATAGCCTATACCGGTGTAGAGCTATATCCGATATCCCAAACGGAACTACAACAGCTAAATTACCTGCAACAATTAAACAAGCAGTCCTTAGCACCTCTTTTTTGGTCTATGCACCAGAATCCATGGAATGATGTAATACCTCTTACCGAAAATTTTAGTCTAAAAAAGGTACAAATGGATTTTTTAGAAGTTGCAGATCACAACAAGTACCATCTTATATATTTTGATGCTTTTGGGGCTCGAGTACAGCCCGAATTATGGACAGAACACCTATTTCTAAAAATGTACAATGCCCTAAAATACAACGGTATTTTGGTTACCTATGCCGCTAAGGGCAGTGTTAGAAGGGCTTTGCAGTCCGTTGGTTTTGCGGTAGAGCGCTTACCCGGACCTCCCGGAAAACGAGAAATGCTTCGTGCAAGAAAGGTAAATACGCCAGTCGTGGCCTAAAATAATCACGCTTGCGGCACCGTTTTTGGGTAGGTCATTAACACTGTACTGTTAAACCTAAATTAAACATCTTCAGAAGACCATTTAAAAAAGATATCTTTATAAAGAATATAGGATGAAAGGAGCCTAAATAAATTTCATCAGTATATATCCGTAGAGATGGGTATGTTTTTCAGGCGAATTCGTGAATGTGCAGTTCCGAGGCTTCGGGATTCGTTTCTTTATTATGAGCAAACTATAAAATTTTAAATTGATGAAACGAGCCATGCTAAAAAGTATAGCACACAGGAGAATGATTATTGGTGAGTTACATTCTTGTGCTGCGCGCAGTAGAAGCACTACCGATTTAAAAAAATAACTATAAACACATGAAAATTTTAATAACAGGTGCAACTGGGTTGGTGGGCAAGGCAATTGTGGAGTTGTGCCTTAAAAAGGATATTCATATTCACTATCTTACGACCCGTCGTCACAAGATAAAATCCTCTGAAAATTATAAAGGTTTTTATTGGAATCCTGCCAAGAAAGAAATCGATGCGGGTTGTTTTGACGGAGTACAGGCCATCATAAATTTGGCAGGTGCCAGTATTGCAAAACGATGGACGGCCGCTCATAAAAGGGCTATACTTCAGAGCAGATTAGACAGTATTAATACGCTTTATGAAGGTCTTCAAAGTGTTCAAAGTCATTCCGTTGTGTCTTTTGTTTCCGCATCTGGGGTAGGTATTTATCCCAATTCGTTATCCAATTATTACACAGAGGAAGAAACAGCCGTGGACAAGGGCTTTCTTGGCGAAGTGGTTGTGGCTTGGGAATCGGCGGCAGATGTATTTACATCGTTACATATAAACGTGGCTAAAATACGCATAGGTCTGGTGCTTTCCCTTTACGGAGGAGCGCTAACAGAAATGCACAAAACAATTAAAAATTATGTGGGTGCCGCTTTTGGTACGGGAGAGCAATGGCAGTCTTGGATCCATATAGATGATTTGGCGCAGCTATTTTTGTTTGTTGTTCGCAACGAATTGGAGGGCGTTTATAATGGGGTAGGCCCTAATCCGGTAACAAATTTGAAGCTGACTAAGGAAATAGCCAAAGTGCAAAATAAGCCTTTACTGTTGCCCAACATTCCCGAATTTGCCATGACGACATTGTTGGGAGAAATGGCCACACTTTTATTCTCTAGCCAACGTGTAAGTTCTAAAAAAATTGAAGAAGAAGGGTTTACGTTTTCCTATCAAAATATAGGTGTTGCCCTAGAGCATTTGTATGCCGATAAAAAAAAAGGAGTCCAAACAAATAAGCAGCCTGAGATACTTTAGGTATAAGGTAAAACGACCTCTGTTCCATGTATAAATCCGCTTGAAGCGGATTTTTTTTATAAAGTTGAATGACATTTTGACATTTATAAAGAATTGGCAGTACTTTTGCCCCTTCAAATCGATTATTTAAAGTACGTAACGCATGAGTAAAACTGATAATACCGAAGAATGGGATGATGTAGTATCCGAATCTGAAGCACAAAATGAAACAGAAGAGGAAATAATCCCTGAAGCAGCCGAAAATAAGGTCGAAGATCTGGATGAGGTGGCCTCACTTAAGGAAGAAGTCGCAAAGGAAAAAGATAAATTTTTACGCCTTTTTGCCGAGTTTGAGAATTATAAAAAGCGCACTACCAAAGAACGCATAGACCTTTTTAGAACTGCCGGGCAAGAAGTTATTGCTTCCTTGTTGCCGGTGTTAGATGATTTTGACCGCGCCCTAAAGGAATTGTCTAAATCCGAGGATAAAAATTTGTTTACCGGAATAGAACTTATCAGTAACAAATTAAATGAAACCTTAAAAAATAAAGGGCTCAAAGAAGTAGCGGCAAATCCCGGTGACGCTTTTAATGCCGATATGCATGAGGCCATTACCCAAATTCCTGCACCGAATAAAAAAATGAAGGGAAAAATAATCGATGTAGTAGAAAAAGGATTTATGCTAGGGGACAAAATTATACGGCACCCTAAAGTTGTTGTAGGAAATTAAAAGCGCAGATGAAACAAGATTATTACGAAATATTAGGTATCCAAAAAGGTGCCTCGGCGGCAGAGATAAAAAAAGCATATCGTAAAAAGGCCATAGAATATCACCCAGATAAAAATCCGGGCGATGCCAAGGCAGAAGAAATGTTCAAAAAGGCTGCAGAGGCTTATGAAGTGCTTAGCGATCCCAATAAAAAGGCACGGTACGATCAATACGGACATGCCGCTTTTGAAGGTGGTGGTTTTGGCGGCGGAGGCATGAATATGGATGATATCTTTAGCCAATTTGGAGATATTTTTGGCGGTGGTTTCAGCGGTTTTAGTGGTTTCGGTGGTTTCAGCGGTGGCGGACAACGAAGAGTTAAAGGGAGTAATTTACGTATTCGAGTGAAACTGAACCTTGAAGAAGTGGCTAATGGAGTAGAGAAAAAGGTAAAAGTAAGAAGGAAGGTATTGGCTAAAGGAGTCACATACAAAACCTGTACCACCTGCAATGGCATGGGACAGGTTACAAAAATCACCAATACCATATTGGGAAGAATGCAAACGGCAACGGCTTGTGGAGTATGTTCGGGCAGTGGACAACTTATAGATCATAGGCCGGTGGGAGCGGATGCTCAAGGTCTAGTAATTGAAGAAGAAACGGTCTCCATCAAAATACCGGGCGGGGTTGAAAATGATATGCAATTAAAAGTACCCGGTAAAGGGAATGATGCTCCGGGGAATGGAGTTCCGGGAGATTTAATAGTGGCAATTGAAACGGAAGAGCACCAGACCCTAAAGCGCGAAGGCGATAATTTACATTACGATCTTTATATTAGTATTTCCGAAGCCGTATTAGGAACCTCTCGTGAAATTGAAGCTGTAACGGGCAAAGTAAGGATAAAATTAGAACCGGGTTTGCAATCCGGGAAGATATTGCGCCTACGCGGCAAAGGTATTTCCAGCCTTAACGGATATGGTGCTGGCGATTTGTTAGTACATGTTAATGTCTGGACGCCTAAAGAATTAAATAAAGAGCAAAGGGAGTTTTTTGAAAGAATGCAAACTCATGATAATTTTGTGCCGAAACCTGAGAAATCCGATAAATCGTTCTTTGAAAAGGTAAAAGATATGTTCTCTTAGAAACTTTACTTTGATTTTTAAATAAAAAACGTATATTTGAACTAATGTTGGGAAACCAATATTAATTTTCTTTTTCATAGCAATTTTTTTCCCATCCTTAATTCGTTAAGGGTGGGTTTTGTTTTTTGGTAAATGGGTCATGTCTTTTTTGATGGCAATTCTATATCTTTGACAAAATTGCGTGCATGAACACTATCTTGGTTGCTGACGGAGTGTCTAAATTTTACGGCGCTCATAAAGCACTTCAAAACGTATCGCTAGAAATTCCTAAAAACAGTATTTACGGCCTCCTCGGCCCAAACGGAGCAGGAAAAACAACCTTAATCAGAATTATTAACCAGATTACCTATCCGGATCAGGGCAAATTGTTTTTTGAAGGAGAGCCCCTCTTGCCCAAGCATATTTCAGTAATAGGATATTTGCCGGAAGAAAGAGGACTGTATAAAAGCATGAAAGTAGGGGAGCAGGTGCTGTATTTGGCACAATTAAAAGGCCTTAGCAAGTCGGAGGCCAAACGCCGTCTTACATACTGGTTTGAACGGCTAGAAATAGGCGACTGGTGGCACAAAAAAATACAGGAACTGTCCAAGGGCATGGCTCAAAAGATACAGTTTATTGTTACCGTATTGCATGAGCCGAAACTCCTTATTTTTGATGAACCCTTTAGTGGTTTCGATCCTATTAACGCCAATATCATTAAGGATGAAATACTTCAACTTAAAGCGCAAGGTACATCTATCATTTTTTCAACTCATAGAATGGAGTCTGTAGAAGAACTTTGCGAATATATTGCGTTGATACATCAATCTGAAAAAATATTAGACGGCAAACTTTCCGATATTAAGAAGGCGTATAAAGACAATCTTTTTGATGTGGGCATGGAATGGAAAAACGGGGCGGTAACCCTGGAAGAACTCCGCACTAAATTCGATATCTCCAACGTGCAGGGCGCACATGGGGAAAAGCAGGTAGATTTTACCGTCAAATTAGCATCAAACGACACCGGACCGGCATTAGCCTATTTGTCGACCAAAGCCAATATTACGCACTTTAAGGAAAGAATCCCAACCGTAAATGAGATATTCATCCAAACGGTGCAAAGCAAAACCAAGCATGAGTAAACTAGCGCTAATTATTAAACGCGAATACTTCGCCAAAGTACGCAATAAATCATTTGTAATCATGACCTTCTTAAGTCCAATTCTTATGGTGGGTATGGTGGTACTTATTGCCTTTTTAACGAAAGTAAATGACGGCGAAAAGCGTATTATTGCCGTACTTAATGATAGCGATTATTTTACCAATGAATTTTTAACAACAGATCATACTTCATTTGTACACTTCCGTAAAATTGACTTGGAAAGTGCAAAAGATTCAACGCTTTCTTTGGGTTATTACGGACTGTTGTATATTCCAAACAAAGAAGATTTGGAACAGGTGGCGCAACACTCCTTTTTTTATACCAAAGAGGCACCCAGTACCATGACGCTAGACAAATTAGAAGCCGTATTTCAAACCAGATTACGCCAACGTCGCCTCCAAGATTTGGGCGTAACTGCTCAAGATTTTGCAAAAGTAGATCATTCTTTTGCCATAAATTTAGCGACCTTTTCGGGCCAGCAAAACATAAAAGGGATTAATGAAATTAAAGCTTTTATTGGGGGTGGATTCGGATATTTAATTATGATGTTTATTATCATCTATGGCGGTTTTGTAATGCGCAGCGTCATCGAAGAAAAAACAAGCCGTATTATAGAGGTTATTATTTCTTCTGTAAAACCGTTCCAACTGATGTTGGGCAAAATAATAGGAACCTCTTTGGCAGGACTAACTCAATTTGCCATTTGGATAGTGTCTGCTAGCTTGCTGCTCACTGTGGTGGTTTTTCTTTTTGACTTAGATCCTTCGGCATTTACGCAAAACCCCGCCATCCCCGGAGGCGCTATGGGGACGCTGTCTCCTATGCCCTCGGGCAATGAGACTTTGCAATTGTATGCGCAAGAACTATTTCAGATACCGTGGGGCACACTGATAAGTTTTTTTATAATCTATTTTATCTTGGGATATTTAATCTATAGTTCTATTTATGCGGCTATCGGTGCAGCTGTGGACAATGAAACAGACACCCAACAATTCATCTTCCCTATCATACTGCCATTAATGCTTGCCATTTATGTGGGATTCTTTTCTGTATTCGGAAATCCGCATGGTTCTATCGCCGTTGGTTTTTCCCTATTTCCACTTACCTCCCCCATTGTGATGTTAATGAGACTCCCCGGTGGTATTGGCGAAGGAGGGGTACCTGTTTGGCAAATTGCAACATCTCTTGCCTTGTTGGTACTTACGTTTATAGGTATTGTGTGGTTAGCGGCCAAAATTTACAGCGTCGGAATTTTAATGTACGGGAAAAAACCAAGTTACAAGGAATTGGTTAAATGGTTAAAATATTGATATGGAAGAATTTAAAAACATCCTAAATGGCCTTGGTGAGATTTTGTCCTATAAAATATATCAAAGTGAAGCGATATACATATCAATAACCACGCTTATTGCCCTAATAGTATCATTGGTGGTGATAACCTTTTTGCTCAAGGTAGTACGCAAACTGGTTACTTCAAAACTGCCTGATGACGACAAAAATAAGTTCGTAAGTATTTTCGGTTTTCTTAAATATCTGCTGTATCTCATTGTAGTAGCCGTGGTATTGCATACTTCCGGAATAAATTTAACGGTATTCTTAACGGCTTCTGCCGCTCTTTTTGTGGGTCTCGGCTTTGCCTTACAATATTTGTTTCAGGATATTATTTCGGGAATACTTATTATTCTAGATCAGTCGCTTCATGTGGGCGATGTTATTGAAGTTGAAAATAAAATAGGGCGTGTTTTTGAGATTCGACTGAGAACGACCCGAGCTATTACCCGAGATGATAAGGTACTTGTAATTCCCAATCATATATTTTTAACAGACAGTATTTTTAATTATACGCAAAATCATAGAACTACTAGAGAATCGGTAAAGGTGGGTGTGGCCTATGGTAGCAACGTACAGCTCGTTACAAAGATTTTGGAGGAAGTGGCTCTAAGCCAAAAAGGCGCCTTAAAAAATCCTAAACCGTTTGTGCTTTTTGATGATTTCGGAGATTCTGCACTGCTGTTTTCAGTTCATTTCCATATTACAGATAGTTTTTTAGATCCCAGAATAAAAAGTGAAATGCGCTATAAAATTGATGCAAAATTCCGTGAAAATAACATCGCCATCCCCTTTCCGCAACGAGATGTACATCTGTACAGCAAATAAACTTATGTTAAAGTTAGGGCGAAAATCCGTGGAAGCGGTTTCTAGGAATTACTTTAACGGGTTTTTGTTACAGGGTAGTTTTTTAAGTGCTAAAGAATACGAATTTGAAGAGAGGCATAGCTGTATTAATCCTTAGTGTGTTTGCCCTAGTGTCATGCTTTGGTCAAAGTCCGGATATTTTTAGGATAGAGTATATGACTATGCCGCGAAATGCAAGTGATGTGGGGATTACCCGGGTTAAAGTGCTGGGCAACCTTCCGCTTAAAGGCAAGTCCGAACATTTTTTTGTGGTGGGGTTTGATTATAGTGGTATTTCGTATGATATAGGCAGAGAAGTGCCATTTGATGACCGTGCGTTGGATGCGTTGCACATCATAGATATCAATGTGGCATATGTGTACAAATGGAATGCCGATTGGCGGTTTATAGGGGTAATAACACCCCGTATGGCGTCCGATTTTAGCGTGGGATGGCGTAACGATAATCTCAATTTAAACATGACCTTTGGTGCGTTTAAGGATAAAAAGGATGTGGATAAGCCCTATAAGTTCGTCATAGGCCTAGCCTTTAATTCGGCGGCTATTGTCCGAATTCCGTTACCAGTTATCTTTTATGAGAAGGAATTTCATCCCAATTGGACGTATACGGTGGGAGTGCCAAAGACCGGTTTGAAACATATCCTGAAAAAAAAGCATTGGCTGCAAGCTGAAGCCATACTCGATGGGCATTTTGTGAATATTCAGAACAACATCGCCATACCCGGCGCTAACAGTGCATCCGCAGCCTCATCTATAACCATATTGGCCAATTTAGGGTATCAGTATAAGTTTAACAAAGATTTTTCGGTGTATAGCTTTTTTGGACGTACATTATGGCAAGACGGTACCTTGCGAGATAGTAATAGGTCCGGCGTTTTTGCGTTGAATAAAGAACCGAGTTTTTATTTTAGAACCGGTTTTAGAATAGGAATATAAAAAGGATTACGTATGTCAAAGATTTTGGTTATTGAAGATGAAGCTGCTATCCGCCGGGTGTTAGTGAAAATTCTATCGGAAGAGAATGAATCCTATAACGTAGAAGAAGCAGAGGATGGTGTTAAGGGCTTAGAGGCAATTAAAAAGGACGATTTTGATTTGGTGCTGTGCGATATTAAAATGCCTAAAACGGATGGGGTAGAGGTGCTGGTGGCTGCAAAAAAAATAAAGCCGGAGATACCCTTTATTATGATTTCCGGTCATGGCGATTTAGAGACGGCCGTGCAGACTATGCGGTTGGGCGCTTTCGACTATATTTCAAAACCGCCCGATCTAAATCGACTCCTTACTACGGTGCGAAATGCCCTAGATCGGAACGATTTAGTCATTCAAAATAAAAACCTGAAGAAAAAGGTGAGTAAGAACTATGAAATGATCGGCACAAGTCCCGAAATTAGTACTATTAAGGATATTATTGAAAAAGTGGCTCCTACAGATGCGCGTGTACTTATTACCGGGTCTAATGGTACCGGTAAAGAATTAGTTGCGCATTGGATTCATGAAAAGAGTGAGCGTAATAATGGTCCTTTTATTGAAGTAAATTGTGCTGCCATTCCTTCCGAACTTATAGAAAGTGAACTGTTTGGTCATGTTAAAGGTGCATTTACCTCGGCAGTGAAAGATAGGGCCGGTAAGTTTGAGGCCGCCAATGACGGCACTATTTTTTTGGATGAAATTGGCGATATGAGTCTTTCTGCCCAAGCCAAAGTGCTTCGGGTGCTGCAAGAAAATAAAATCTCTAGAGTAGGAACCGATAAGGATATAAAAGTGGATGTCCGGATTGTAGCAGCTACAAATAAAGATTTAAAAAAGGAAATAGAGGCAGGTTGTTTTCGCGAAGATCTGTACCATCGTTTGGCAGTTATTCTTATAAAAGTACCTGCACTAAACGAAAGAAGGGACGACATCCCCTTGCTCATTTCTCATTTTGCTCAGAAAATTGCCCACGAACAGGGTAGTGCACCTAAATCTTTTTCGGATGCCGCTATTTCGCTGTTGAAAAGTTACGATTGGACCGGCAACATTAGGGAATTGCGTAATGTGGTAGAGCGGCTTATAATTTTGGGAGGTATGGAAGTTACGGAAGATGACGTTCGGTTGTTTGCAAGTAAATGAATTCTTTATGTCTCCTAATTGTTAGGGTAAGAAATCTTCACTTTTCAAGAAGACCTAATTGGGACACTCGCCCAGTTTTGTAAGAGCGGCTGCCGTAATTTTTCGGGTTTTTAAATAATAATATTTTTTACCCTCACTAAGCTCGGGCTTCAACAACTGTTGCTCACAGTTTCGTTCTATTCGCTTCGCAAATTCGTGTGCTTTTTTACAGTCTGCCGTGGTTATTACTTCATCTAGAGAATTTTCAAATTTTTCCAAACTTAGATCTATTTTTTGTTGCAGTGCTTTGGATGTGATTCCTTTCGTTTTGGAGGGTAAAAGAGCCGGTTCACTACTGTCTTTAGTGTTCAAAACCAAACTGTCCGAGCTGTAATGCTCTTCGTGTAAATCGTGTTCATAAATCGCTTCTATACTGCCTTCTACATTTTCAACTACACGTTGCAGTACCAATTTAGTTGCACTCAAAGACTGCACCTTTGTGGCAATCTTTAGGTCTTCTAACCCAATGCCAATTAAGGTACTGGCGTATTTGCAGCCACAAGAATTTAGTTGTTCTTTCGATTTCTCTATGGCATTTAAGGCCTTGTATGCAAAAAAGCGGGACATATTAATGTCTTCCGTTTCTAAAGCCTTCAGTGTTTGTGTTTTTACAAAACTAAGATTAGAACCTGCATATTCGCAAGCGCTACTGTTCCTAAAGGCACTTAAGAAAAGACCCGAAACCACAAGACAGCATACACTAAAAGTTTTCATGAAGTAGGTATTTTACGACTCGATTTAGGATGAAAGTCACGCATAAAGATAGGTGCCCATACTTGTTTCCCCATATTTATTCGTTTAACTACCTTTCAAAAAGGGTATGTGGTTAAAAATGAAAACTTTTGGCAATACGCATATTTTGTTTGACCTTCGTAAGCATAAACGGTTAAAGGATTGAAATGAAAGTACTAAATACAAACTCTTACAGAGCCACCGAGTCTTTTCAGTTGGCCGATCATCCTACCAACGATGACTTGGGCGCTTCAGAAAAAAAACTTGAGAAGCATTTAGAAAAAGTGAGAACGGAATTGGGGCAATTTCAAGACGTACTTTATGCTCACGCAAAGTATAGCGTGCTTATTTGTTTGCAGGGCATGGACACTTCCGGAAAGGATAGTCTTATTCGGGAGGTTTTTAAAGACTTTAATGTTCGGGGTGTGGTAGTACACAGTTTTAAAGTACCTACCGCTCTAGAACTTAAACACGATTATTTGTGGCGGCATTATATAGCACTTCCGGAAAAAGGGAAATTCGGTGTTTTTAATAGAACTCATTATGAAAATGTTTTGGTTGCCAGAGTGCATCCGGAGTATATTATGGCAGAACATATACCCGGAGTGCATGGTGTTTCTGATATTGATCAGGCATTTTGGGAGAGGCGTTTTGAACAAATTAATAATTTTGAAAAGCATTTGGCCGACAACGGCACCATCATTTTTAAATTTTTTCTAAACCTCTCGTTAGAAGAGCAGCGGTTGCGGTTACTACGGCGTTTGGAATTGCAGGAAAAAAACTGGAAATTTTCCTCGGGAGATTTAAAAGAACGTAAATTGTGGCCCGAATATCAGAAATGTTATGAGGAAGCCATTCGCAAAACATCCAAACCTCATGCCCCTTGGTTTGTGATCCCGGCAGATACCAAGGAAGCAGCTCGGGTCATTGTGGCCTCTATTCTGCTTAAAGAGTTAAAAAAATACAAAGATATTGCTGAACCTGAGTTAGACGATAAAATAAAGGCTAATTTAGAAGAGTATAAAAAACAGTTAGAGAACGAAAAAAATGCATAAGATTACCATTGCCTTACTTTTCATTGCCCTTCAGAGTTTGGCTCAAACCAATGATGAAAAACAGATAAAATCCTTGTACCATGCTGCACTTAGTCAAGGAAAGGCGTACGATTGGTTAAATCATTTATCGAATCAAATAGGAGGTAGACTCTCCGGTTCCATACAGGCGCAACAGGCCATAGACTACACCAAAGCACAACTGGAAACACTAGGTTTGGATAAGGTGTGGCTACAACCTGTTATGGTTCCCAAATGGGTACGAGGAACTCCGGAGTTTGCCTATATAGAGAGTGATTCGGGTTTAACCAACAATGTGCCTATTGCAGCCTTGGGAGGATCTGTGGCAACCCCATCGGGAGGTATAAAAGCAAATGTTATTGAAGTGCAATCTCTAGAAGAACTCAACTCACTAGGACGTCAAAAAATAGAAGGTAAAATCGTCTTTTTCAATAGACCGATGGATCCTAGCTTAATTAATACGTTTCAGGCTTATTCCGCTGCGGTAGACCAACGTGCAAGCGGAGCGGTTGAGGCTGCCAAGTATGGTGCGGTAGGGGTTATTGTGCGCTCTTTAAATCTGCGTTTAGACGATTTTCCGCATACGGGCGCAATGAATTATGGTGATACTCTAGAGAAAGACCGGATTCCGGCTGCGGCCATTAGCACCAATGGGGCGGAATTATTGAGTACTACCCTAAAATTAAACCCCAACATTAAATTCTTTTTTACGCAATCGTGCAGATCATTTGCAGACGTAAAGTCGTATAATGTCATTGGTGAGATAAAAGGAAGCACGCATCCCGAAGAAATTATAGTGGTGGGTGCACATTTGGATTCTTGGGATCTTGGAGACGGCGCACATGATGACGGGGCAGGTTGTGTACAAAGTATGGAAGTGCTTCGGCTTTTAAAACTTTCGGGATATACGCCTAAGCGTACCCTAAGGGTCGTTTTATTTATGAATGAAGAAAATGGTCTAAGAGGAGGGCATGCGTATGCCGCAGACGCTAAAAAGAAAAATGAAAATCATATTTTAGCCTTAGAGAGTGATTCCGGAGGGTTTAGTCCAAGAGGGTTTTCTTTTGATACTTCCAAAGAGCGTTTTGAACAATTTTTGAGATGGAAACCGCTTTTTGAACCCTATTTGGTGCATTCGTTCACCCTTGGGGGGAGTGGTGCAGATATTGGACCTTTAAAAAACGGTTCTACTGTGTTAGCCGGTTTGCGACCCGATTCGCAGCGCTATTTTGATCATCATCACTCGGCCAATGATACTTTTTCACAGATCAACCGAAGAGAACTGGAATTGGGTGCCGCTACCATGGCAAGTTTAATCTATCTAGTGGATACCTACGGTATTTTAGAGCCTTCAGTTTCAAAATAATCCATAAGAATTTAGGTACAACTACAGGTTGCGAAGTTCCATTTTTTGAACTTTCGTTACAGGTCAAGAGTCATCTAGATTACGGAATCACTTGAACTGCCCATTTCGGATTAACCGAACTGCCGTTATTGCCTTTTTGTTGGCAGATAGTGGAAAATGATTCTACAATACCCCCATAAAAATCGTTTTTCTATAATCGTAGAAGCGGTATCTTAAAAAATTACAAAAAAGTATTTGGATAATGCGGAATCATTTTTGTTTATAATGAACTTGGTAATGGCACTTACAAAACGGATGTAATCAACCCATTCATGCACACAGATGATGCTCTTTTGGTTCAATCTAAAGATTCCCCGACCCTTGGGTTGGAGTTTCCTATTTATCGCTCCTTTGGAGAGGTCGGAACTGCCTTTTTGCAGTTCCGGGTGAGGTAAAATACAACATTTCGGTTTTTGGCACAAAGACCAAAATGAAACTAGCGCAATCCGTACTGAGCGCAGTAGAAGTATACCCCTATGGCTTACCTCGGGGATAGTCAGTTTCAAGAAATTTTTTATTTTTAAAGAACGGAGCAATGCCGTTAATAAACAGAAGAAGGATAGCAACACAAAAAAGTGGATCCAACATCACAGAACACGCACTTCATCTTATATTTAATTGCCAAAATAGGGTGCTACACCCTAGGTAATTCCCAATTGTTTTGGTAGTTGGCATTTAAAAATTTGTTTGCGCTTTCATCTGTAAATTTACCTTTAGCAGCATCCCAATAGATACGGTTTCCTGTTTTAAAGGCTACATTGCCCATATGGCACACTAATGCGGCATCGTAACCTACTTGTATTGGTCCTTTTAGGATTGTAGTATCCCGGCTTTTTACCGCTTCAATAAAGTTTGCCGTATGTAAATCCAAACCATTACCTTGGTTTTGTTGCAGCGGAACAGACTCCATTCGTTTACCCGGCTCTTCACCCCACCCTTTGAACACATTTTCCGAAATTACCTCCCAGCCATTGCGATCTAAGACCAAAGTGCCGTTGTTTCCTATGAAGGCAATCCCATGGTTGCGCCCGTAATTTCCACCATCAATGCCAGTGGCGTGTTCCCAAAGGATGGAGAATTCATCATATTCGTACACAGTTTGCAACGTATCGGGTGTTTCGGCGGCATCATTGGGATACGCAAATTTTCCACCTAGCGCCATTACAGATTTCGGAGTAGCGGCTTTCATTCCATACAAGGCATAATCCATGAGGTGAACCCCCCAATCGGTCATTAGTCCGCCCGCATAATCCCAATACCATCTAAAATTAAAATGAAAACGGTTGGGATTAAAAGGTCGTTTGGGAGCCGGGCCAAGCCACATGTCGTAATCTACCCCGGCGGGGACGGGAGCATCGGGTATCTGAGGAATAGAGGCCATCCAGCCCTGATACGCCCAAGCCTTAGCCAAACGAATATTGCCTAATTGCCCAGAATGCACAAAATTAATGGCATCTACAAAATGTGGCTGGCTTCTTTGCCACTGCCCAATTTGAACCATACGGTCGCTACCCTGCACCATTTTAAGCATTACATTAGATTCTTCTATGGAATTGGCAATCGGCTTTTCACAATACACATCTTTTCCGGCTTGTAGAGCATGGATAAGTTGCAAACAATGCCAATGATCTGGAGAGCCAATAATAACCACATCGACATCCTTGTTTTCTAATAATTTACGGTAATCGCGATACCATATTGGCTTTGGAATACCGGCCTTTTCCAAATCTGCAGTACGCTGGGTAAGTACGTTTTCATCAACATCGCACAGGGCTATAACTGAGATTTCACTCATTTTTAGCATGGAGCTAAGGTCACTAAACCCCATTCCTTTACACCCAATTAAACCCACGTTAATACGGTCATTGGCACTTACTTTTTTTCGTAACGTAGCCAATAGTTCCATAGGAAAGAGAAAAGATGTTCCGGCACCTAAAAGAGCCAAGGAACTATTTTTAACGAATATTCTTCTACTAGAACGCATAACAACCTCTTGTTTAAATTACCGCCTTGAAGATAAGAATTTCTTGAAGATATCGCATAAAAAAACACCGCATAACATACGGTGTTTTTTTGGTATATGTCTTTTTATGAATTTTATTTTTTCTCTGGGGCATTCAACTTTTTGCTCAACTCCATAGAAATGGAAGAGCGATCGAACTTAATTTTGCCGGCCATGGTTTCTAAAATACAGGAAAAATCAGCATCGTTTAAATCTACGATTTTTCCATGCATGCCACTTTTGGTAATTACCTTATCCCCTCGTTTTAAGGTATTCATAAAATTCTTTTCTTCTTTTTGACGCTTTCGCTGCGGTAAAATAATGAACACAAAGAAAACAACAAAAATTAATATAAGCGGAAGAAACGGATATTGTTCGAACATTGAAGAAGGCTTATAGTGGGCTGCCTGAGGTGGCGCCTTTAGGGTTTACAAATGCTTTTATCCTTAAAATTTCGGATCCTTTCTCGGTATTGGCTGTTACCGTAATGGTCTTGGTAACCTGATTTTGGCCGGCACCATTAAATTTAACCAACAACTCCCCGCTGTCTCCAGGAAGAATTGGGTCTTTTGGCGGATCCGGAACGGTGCAACCGCAGCTGCTTGTAGCATTGGTGATAATAAGTGGCGCGTTTCCGGTATTGGTAAATTTGAATACGGTTTCTTGCGCTGCGTTTTGTTCAATGACTCCAAAATCATGTTCCGATTTTTCAAAGGTCATTACCGGTAAACTTTTAGAAGCTTGATCCCTTTCGGAAGCTACTTCTACATTTGTTGCATTAATTTTGTCCGAAGCCTTTTCCTTGCACGAAACAAAAGCCATCAAAGAGACGCAAACTAAAGATGTCAATACGTTTTTCATTTGTTTAATTTTATTTGTTTTTAATAGTCGCATTAAACGCCCAAAATGAGGCACCTTTGTTTCCGTGGAATTTTGGGTGCCGGCGTAACATGTTTTTTACTTAATCCATTGTTGCAAAATTAAGTATTATTTTTTTATAACAGTCCCCTGCCTTCTTTTTTTAACTTACCGCTTTCCTGATATTCTTTGACCAACTTATCTAGAATGCCATTGATAAATATGCTGCTCTTCGGTGTAGAGTATTCTTTGGCAATCTCAACGAACTCATTTAAGGTCACTTTTTCGGGTATCGAAGAAAAACTGAGCAACTCGCAAATGGCCATTTTTAAGAGGATGGAATCAATATCGGCGATACGTTCTTTATCCCAATTTGGGGTTTTTCCTTCCATTTCCTTTTCCCATTTTTCTCGGTGCAAAAGGGTTTGGCTAAGTAGCTGTCCTGCAAATTCTAAATCGGCTTCATCCTTCAGCAAACGGGGAAGAAAATAGGTGTCTTTCTGATCGGGCTTTGCTTTTTTTAATAATTTATACAAATAGGTATTCACTATGGGAATATCATCGACCCAAGTAAGCTTGTCATCTTCCAAATAATCGTAAATTTTGTCGTTTGGTGCTATTATTTCTTTAAATAAATAAAGAACCAGTTCTTTGTCTTCCTCAAAAGAATGCTTCGCCTTTTTCATGTACTTTTGGTACATTTCGCTTTCCACAATTTCTTTGTAAACGATTTTTACGTACTCCTCGTTTAAATACCAATTTTTTAACTTTCGTTGCGCTAATTGATATTGCAAGGATTTGTTTTGACTTAACATCACTAAAAATTCATTTTCAATAAATTTCTTTCGGTTAGGGTAGGTGTCAGAAGCATTGGCCAAGTACTTTTTGGCAGACAATTGAATCTGTTCCGAAGCCATAGCGTGTACTTCTACCAAAAGACTTAGCATTAACAGATAAAGGTTGTAGGTGTTCTCGATACTCGCTTCTAAAAAACCGCGTTGCCGATCTATGGATTCATCTTTGGAGAGGGTTTTGGCATAAATACATTGCATAACTTTTACCCTGAGATGCCTTCTTGTGAGCATTTTAAAAGAACTTTAGTGGAATAATACCATTTTCACTGCAAAAGTAGTACTATAATTTCAATTTTATCTTATCCACTTTAGAACATTTCCTTTTAATGCCAAACATGTATCTTTGGGCATTGTTTGTGCAAACAGCCGAACGAATATTCCGGATGAAAGAACTAAAACACCTCAATAAATACTTCAAAAAATACTGGCTGCAACTTTTGGTAGGTATTATTATTACCATTATTGCAAGGGTTTTTCAGTTGCTTATGCCCACCTATGTAAATAAGTCTATTAAATCCGTTGAAGAATTTTTAAAAGGCGATCTTTCGGAACAGTTGGCCCGTGGGCAACTCCTGGAATTTATTTTCATTATTGTGGGTGCTGCCCTGCTATCTGCCGTATTTACCTTTTTTATGCGGCAAACCTTAATTAAAGTTTCGCGCTACATTGAATATGATCTTAAAAACGAAATATTTGATCATTACCAAATTCTTAATCTGGATTTTTACAAGAAAAACAGAACAGGTGATCTTATGAACCGTATTACGGAAGATGTGAGCCAAGTTCGCGATTACACGGGTCCGGCCATAATGTACGGGATTCAAACGCTTACCCTTTTCGTGATTTTAATTCCGTTAATGTTTATTAAAGCACCCGAATTGGCTTTTTATACAGTGCTTCCCCTCCCGGTACTTTCTGTCCTTATTTACAAAATAAGTAGAATCATACATCGCCGAAGTACTATTGTACAGCAGTTTTTATCGCAGCTATCTACCTTTACCCAAGAATCATTTTCGGGCGTATCGGTAATAAAGGCCTATAACCTAGAACCCAAAATTAATGCCGAATTCCGAGCCCTATCCATAGAGGGTAAAGATAAAAGCATGAGTTTGGCCAAAGTCAACGCTTGGTTTTTTCCGTTAATGATTTTGCTTATCGGTATAAGTAATGTATTTGTTATTTACATTGGGGGTAAACAATATATAGATGGTGAAATTGCCTCTGTAGGTATTATAGCCGAATTTGTTCTTTATGTAAACATGCTTACGTGGCCAGTGGCTGTAGTAGGCTGGCTTACCAGCATTGTGCAGCGGGCTGCTGCTTCTCAAAAAAGAATCAATGAATTTTTAAGCACACAACCTAGCATTGTAAACGAGGTAGCTATGCCCACCTCCATCGTTGGGAAAATAGTGTTCAAAAATGTTTCGTTTACGTATTCCGACACCCAAATTAGAGCCTTAAAAAACATTTCTTTTACCATAAATCCGGGAGAAACAGTGGCTATTATCGGGAAAATAGGCTCCGGCAAATCTACTATTTTAGATTTGGTAGCTCGTTTATACGACGTGTCTTCCGGCGAAATTTATATTGACGGTGTTCCTATAAAAAAATTAAATTTGCACAGCCTTCGTTCGGCTATTGGTGCTGTACCTCAAGATGCCTTTCTCTTTTCAGACAGTATTGAAAACAATATAAAATTCGGGAAAGCGAACGCTACGGATGAAGAAGTTGTAGCCGCTGCAAAAAAAGCAGTGGTACATGAAAACATATCGGAATTTACGCATCAATACAACACCATACTCGGAGAACGAGGCATCACCCTAAGTGGCGGGCAAAAACAACGCGTATCCATCGCAAGGGCATTGCTTAAAGATCCGCAAATCTATTTGTTTGATGATTGCCTCTCAGCAGTAGATACCGAAACGGAAGAAGAAATTTTAGAAAATTTAAAAAAAGCGGCCCAAAACAAAACCACCCTTATTGTGAGCCACAGGGTGTCGTCTGCCAAGAATGTAGATAAAATACTTGTTTTGGAAGAAGGTACGATATTGCAAGAAGGTACCCATGAGGAACTTATTGAAAAGGATGGCTATTATAAAACACTCTATATAAACCAACTCTCTGAGAAAGAAAACTAAAAAAATGTTGTCGGATTAGCATTTTTTTTCCATTTTTGATTGAATTTACGTTATAAAAATAACTATATACGAGATGATATGAGCGAGAAAGATTTAATTGATCAGGAAGAAATTTATTCCAAAGTATTACGAGCTGGAAGAAGAACGTATTTTTTTGATGTACGAAGCACTAAAGCCGGAGATTATTACCTTACCGTTACGGAAAGCAAAAAATTTACACATGATGACGGTTCTTTTCACTACAAAAAACACAAAATTTATTTGTATAAGGAGGACTTCGCTGCCTTTAAAGAGCATATTGATGAAATGATGGACTTTATTGTGGACCAAAAAGGCACGGAAGTTATTTCGGAACGGCATCAAAAGGATTTTAAAAAAGAAGAGTTTGAAGAAGATATTGCCGATACACCTAAAGGTAAATTTTTGGATGTTGATTTTGACGACATTTAACGGTGTACAATTATTAGGTAATAACGACCCACGGTTTAGGGTCGTTTTTCTTTTAAATCTCATTTAAACTTGGTACTATGAACAAATGGTTGTTTTTTTTATTTTTTATAGCAGCACTTACTTTAAAAGCACAAGAAAGAATAGATCTAAACTACTATCTGCCACAAGATATAACCTACGATGGCAGCATACCAAAACCGATGGATGTTATAGGTCATGAGGTGGGCGAATGGCATGTAACGCACGATAAACTTATTCAGTATATGCAAAAGTTGGCCGAGGTAAGCCCTCGGTTTAGTTTGGAAAATAGAGGAGCAACCTTCGAAGGGCGGCCTTTGCTTCTGCTTACGGTTACTTCGCCTAAAAACCACGGCAACTTAGCGCAGCTTCAAAAAGAACACGTACAACTTTCGGAGACCGACGGAAGCACATTAAATGTGGAGAACATGCCTGTTGTAGTATACCAAGGCTTTTCCATTCATGGTAACGAGCCTAGCGGGTCTAATGCTGCATTAGCCTACGCATACTACTTAGCCGCCGCACAGGGACCGGAAATTGAGGCGCTATTAGATCAATTAATTATCTTATTGGATCCCTCCTTTAATCCGGATGGATTGCAACGCTTTGCCTATTGGGCCAATACCAACAAAAGTGCAATCCTAAATCCGGATAAAAACGAGCGCGAATATCATGAGGTTTGGCCTGGCGGACGCACCAACCACTATTGGTTTGATATGAACCGGGATTGGCTTCCTGTGCAACTTCCCGAAAGTAAGGCGCGTATAAAGTCGTATCACCAATGGCTACCCAATATCCTTACAGATCATCACGAAATGGGAACCAATTCCACTTTCTTTTTTCAACCGGGTGAACCTTCCAGAGTACATCCGTTAACACCCAAGATTAATCAAGATCTCACTATGGAGATCGGTACGTATCACGCCAAGGCTTTAGACGGTATTGGTTCGCTATATTACACGCAAGAAAACTACGACGATTATTATTACGGTAAAGGTTCTACGTTTCCAGATATCAATGGAGCCATAGGAATTTTATTTGAACAAGGAAGTTCTCGGGGTCATATTCAAGAAAGCGAAAACGGAGTGGTTACCTTTCCGTTTACTATCCGGAATCAATTTCTAACGGCCTTATCTACCATAGAGGCTGCCTTTGCTATGCGTACTAAACTATTAACATATCAACGTAATTTTTATAACGATGTGCGTGCCGAAAGTACCAAAAGCAAAACAAAGGCAATTGTTTTTGGTGATGCCAAAGACAGGGCCAAAACCCATCATTTGGCCGAAATTTTAGAGCGTCATAACATTCGCTTGCACGCGCTCTCCAATGATGTAACTCTCAACGGAAAGTCCTTTACGAAAGAGGCAAGCTATGTGGTTCCTTTGCAGCAAAAGAATGCTAAAATAATACAGGCCATGTTCGAAAAGAGAACTACGTTTACGGACAGTCTCTTTTATGACATCTCGGGGTGGACCTTTCCAATGGCGTTTAATGTAGATTATGCCGAACTTCCTAATATAGGTCTTGCGGGATCTGAAATACCGGAACTACAACCCCTCAGTGGAAGCGTATCTGCAATAAGCACGTACGCGTATTTGTTTGAGTGGAATGAATATTACACACCCAAAGCACTTCATCAAATTTTACAGAAAGGACTGCGAGCCAAAGTGGCCAAATCGCCCTTTTCCTTAGAAGGCAATCGGTATGACTATGGCACGATAATGATACCCGTTCAAAACCAGATCTTAGATCCCGAGGCACTCTTTTCCTTTCTGAATCAAGTAGCGAAGGAAAGTTTCCTGCAAATCCAAGCAGTAAGCACAGGACTTACGCAAGGCATCGACTTGGGGAGTAACGAATTTGATCCTTTAGAAAAACAAAAGGTAGCGCTGGTAGTAGGCCGAAATTTTACCTACACGGATGCCGGAGAAATTTGGCACTTGTTTGATCAACGCTACGACATGCAGCTCACCAAAATTGACATCGACTATTTCAATTCCGTGGATTTGAATGGGTATACGGCTATTATCATCCCAAATTCTAGAGGAACTACGTTAGACAAGCGTATGGCCGACAAACTCAAGGATTGGGTAAAGAATGGGGGAACACTTATTGGGTATCGCAACGCCGCACAATGGTTAAGTAGGAACGAATTTATAAGCCTCGATTTTAAAAAAGATACCTTAGTGGCAAAAAACATTGCCTTCGATCAGAAAAGAAACTTTGAGGGTGCTCAGAATATGGATGGTGCCATTTTTAAGGCGACTCTAGACCGATCTCATCCTATTACCTATGGATTTAAAAACGAAGAACTGTCTGTTTTTAGAAATACCAATATTTATATTACGGCAGACAAGAATAGCTATAATAATCCTATTAAGTATACCAATAATCCATTACAAAGCGGTTATATATCCAAAGAAAATTTAGCGCTATTAAAAAATACGGTACCCTTTAAGGTACAGCGTGTAGGCCAGGGTAGGGTTATTGTTTTTACCGATAATACTAATTTTAGAGCGTTTTGGTACGGTACAAACAAATTATTGATGAATGCCATTTTCTTTTCAAAAATTATGTAATCTCGTACCTTTGTCTTTTAAAGGAGGAAAAATGGCACGAACAGCAAGCAATATGCTACCCTTAGGTACGGTGGCACCAAATTTTGAGCTTTTAGACACCATAAGCGGAAAAAAGGTAGGTTTAGAGCAGTGTAAAGGTAGTGTAGGCACTTTAATTGCCTTTATTTGTAACCACTGTCCGTTTGTGAAACACATTAATAAAGAACTGGCTCAATTGGGTAAAACGTACCCTGAAAAGGGTATTGGGTTTGTGGCCATTTCTAGTAATGATATCGAAAATTACCCCGAAGACGCTCCGAATCTTATGAAGCAAACAGCCTTGGCAGAAGGTTATGCATTTCCTTATTTATACGATGAAGACCAAGGGGTGGCTAAGGCGTATGATGCTGCCTGTACCCCGGATTTTTACATTTTTGATGCTGATTTGAAATTAGTATATCGGGGTCAGTTGGATGATTCTCGTCCCGGAAATGGTATACCGGTTAGCGGTAAAGACATCTGTGATGCATTGAATGCCCTTGTAGCCGGAGAATCTGTAAACCAAATGCAAAAGCCTAGTATTGGATGTAATATTAAGTGGAAGTAAACACTCATTTTTGTTCTAACGGAGCTACTAAAATGGAACAACGGCGAGGTAGCGCCCAACGGAAAAATTTACAACCAACCTTCTCGAACCAACGCATTCTTTATGTGTGTGTAATGATGTTTGCCGTGCCAAGCATATCTACCGATAGTTTCTTTAATACTATAAACGGTTTCTCCATCAGGATGTATGTAGGTACGCTCCAAATCACTGGGAGACAGCCCTTTTAAAAGAAAGACCATTTTGGCATGAACAGCAGAAAGACCGTTTAAGGAAAGGGATATAGGAGCCGTACGCGCATCAAACAAAATACTCCATTGCTTCTCATCATATGGTTTTATGGTAGGAAGATCTTCGGTTAACGCCCATTTAAATCGAATATAGCTGTTAAAATGACTGTCTGCCAAATGGTGTATCACTTGCCTTATGGTCCACCCTTCGGGTCGGTAGGGCGTATTCAATTGAGTATCCGATAGCGGAGCTACTAAAGAAGCCAAATCTTCCGGCAAAGCTTCCAACTCTATTATCCACTCCATTATGTCGGTATCGCTAATGATTTTTGGAGTTGTAAATCGGCCTATAGGATATTGCATGGCAGCCAGCGTTTCTTTATTCATTTTTTCAATTATTTTTGCGAATTACTGCTATCATAAGAATCACTAGATTGAGGCATGGAGAATGAGGCTCAACTTTTGATAACAGTGTTCAAATTACATAATTCAAAAATAAAGTTTAATACAATTTTAACCGACAAAGCTTACCGTTTTATTTTTAATCTATTAATTTTATGGAGTATAAATAATTCATCTTAAAACAAAAAATATGGCTACCATACGATTGGGCGACGTTGCCCCAGATTTTACGGCAGAAAGCTCTGCCGGCACACTGAATTTTTATGAGTATCTCGGCGATGGTTGGGGCATTTTATTTTCTCATCCGGCCGATTTTACACCGGTATGCACCACTGAATTGGGTACGGCTGCAAAATTTAAAGGAGAATTTGATAAACGCAATGTAAAAATGCTTGCTTTAAGTGTAGACGGTCTTCAATCGCATTCGGATTGGATTAAGGACATTAATGAAACGCAGCAAACAACTATCAATTTCCCGATTATTGCCGACGAAAACAAAAAGGTATCTACACTGTACGATATGATACATCCTAACGCAGACAACAATCTCACCGTGCGTTCAGTGTACATTGTGGCTCCGGACAAAACCGTAAAATTAATCCTGACGTATCCTGCTTCTACCGGCCGTAATTTTTATGAACTGCTCCGGGTTATAGACTCTTTACAACTTACTGCCTATCATAAAGTGGCTACGCCTGCTAATTGGGAGCATGGAGATGAAGTTGTGGTTAGTCCGGCCATTTCTACGGCCGATGCCAAACACATTTTTCCTAAAGGGGTAAATGAGGTGAAACCGTATTTGCGCTTAACCCCGCAACCGAACATATAAAAGCCCATAACTTGCCCGAATGGTAGAGTCGGGTTTGCCTTTAAAAAATCGGAAAAAGCCTTTCGTATATGGAAGGCTTTTTTCTTGTAAAGGTGGCATCGCCTTGCCTTTTTGTTCCATTACAACGCGAAATAAATGTTAATTAAATTTAAAGGTTTCGTGGTATTACATTATTTAAAATTAGCTTTGAAAAAGCTAAGGCTGTTGAACCAAAATCATGAAACCAAAGCATATTATTATAACCTTACTGGTGCTGGTCATTGCCTCGCTAGTATTCTACCGCATTAAAAGCAATAGTACGGAAAAGGGGATTTCCGAAGTAGCGGCTACCGTAAAAAGTGCATCTCCCGTAACCGGATATAAGATTGTGCCGCGAAAATTTGCCAATGAACTTTCGGTTTCCGGGTCTATTGAAGCTAACGAACAGGTTGAAATACGGAGTGAAGTTTCGGGAATAGTACAAGGCATTTTTTTTAATGAAGGTTCTTTTGTAAACAAAGGGCAATTGTTAGTAAAAATTAATGATCAGGAATTAAAGGCTCAATTATCTCAAGCACAAACACGCCAAGCCCTTGCTGCGGAAAATGAAAGGCGGGCTAAATTATTATTGCAGAAAGAAGCGGTTAGTCAAGAAGAATATGATGTAGCCAATTCGGAGTACAAATCCATGTTAGCCCAAACCGAGCTGGTACAGGCGCAATTGGCTAAAACCTCAATTGTGGCACCCTTTTCCGGTAAAATAGGACTGCGTTCCATATCGCCTGGAACCTATGTAACGCCTACTACGTTAATTGCGAATTTAGTAAACATCAATCAAGTAAAAGTTACATTTTCTATACCTGAAAAATATGTGCCCGTAGTAACCCCAAATACTGAGATTAGTTTTAGGGTTGCCGGCTATCAGGAAGCATTTACTGCTAAAATATACGCCATAGAACCGGGTATAGAGATCACTACGAGAACACAGCAAATTAGAGCTTTGGCAGACAATAAAGAAAGCAAATTACTTCCCGGTACTTTTGCTAGTGTTGCTGTGCCTTTGGCCATAGAGGATAGTGCAATTCTTATTCCTTCGGAAGCGGTAATACCTATACAGAACGGCAAAAAAGTGTTTGTATCTTCCAATGGATTGGCCAAAGAAGTGTTGATAGAAACGGCGACCAGAACCGATAAGGATATACAGGTGATATCGGGGTTAAAAGCAGGCGATACTGTGCTGACTACCGGTATTATGAGCTTGCGAGATGGAAGTCCGTTAGCCATTACCTTGCTTAATACGACACAATCATGAATATATCAACCCTAAGTATTAAAAGACCAATACTCACTATTGTGGTGAATCTCATCATCATATTGTTTGGTATAATAGGGTATACGTATTTAGGTGTTCGGGAGTTTCCTTCTATAGATCCTGCGCAAATTTCGGTGCGTACCGATTATGTGGGCGCCAACGCCGACATCATAGAATCGCAGATCACCGAGCCTTTAGAAAAGGCAATTAATTCTATTGATGGAATCCGAAACATAACCTCCTCCAGTGTGCAAGGTTCCAGTACGATAAATATAGAGTTTAAACTCGAAAAAAATCTGGAAGAAGCCGCCAATGATGTGCGCGATAAGGTGTCGCAAGCCGTTCGTAATTTACCTCCCGATATTGATTCCCCCCCGGTTGTGTCCAAGGCCGATGCCAATGCCCAAACCATTATTTCCATGCTTGTAAAAAGCAACAACAAAAATGTGTTGGAACTTACCGACTATGCCGATAATGTACTTGTACCAAGATTACAAACCATTGCCGGAGTTAGCGGTGTACGTATTTGGGGTCAGCGAAAATATGCCATGCGGCTTTGGATAGATCCTATTAAATTATCCTCCTATGGACTAACGGTTGCCGATATCCGTACAGCGCTAAACAGTCAAAATGTAGAATTACCATCGGGAAAACTTACGGGTGCAAGTACGGAACTCACCGTTAAAACGATTGGGAATCTTTATACTGAAGAAGAGTTTAATAATATCATTATTAAATCCGATGGAGGGAAAATAGTTCGCTTTAGTGACGTGGGTAAGGCCAGTTTGGAAGCTGAAAACATGGAAACCCGTCTCAGCGATAATGGCCAAACCATGATTGGATTAGCCATTTCGCCCCAACCCGGAAGCAATTATCTGGACATCGCCGAAGGATTTTATCAGCAGTTTGAAAGCCTTAAAAAAGATCTTCCGGACGATTTTGAGTTCAACATCGTAATAGATGATAGTGTTTTTGTTAAAAAAGCCATACTGGAGGTAGCGGAAACATTGCTTATTGCCTTGCTTCTGGTTACTTTGGTCATTTACTTGTTTTTCAGAAATTGGGCCATGGCATTTAGGCCGCTTATCGACATACCGGTGTCTCTTATAGCTACCTTTTTTATCATGTACATTTTTGGATTTTCTATAAACGTGCTTACACTTTTGGCTATTGTTTTGGCAACGGGTCTGGTAGTAGATGATGGTATTGTAGTCACAGAAAACATCTTTAAAAAAGTAGAAGAAGGCATGTCGCCCATTGAAGCGGCGATAAAGGGATCTAATGAAATATTTTTTGCGGTGATTTCTATTTCCATTACGTTGGCTGCGGTATTTTTACCTATCATCTTTTTAGAGGGTTTTGTGGGAAGGCTTTTTAGGGAATTCGGAGTCGTCATAGGGGCGGCGGTATTAATTTCGGCCTTTGTCTCCCTTACGCTAACCCCTATGCTAAATGCCTACTTAATGAAAGGGGGCAAACAAAAGCGCTCTAAGTTCTATGAAATGACGGAGCCCTTTTATGAAAACCTCAATAAAAGCTATGCGAACGCCTTGGGTAGCTTTATGAAGCGCAAATGGCTGAGTTTCCCCATCCTTTTTGCATGTTTAGGGTTGATTTTTTTGTTTTATAAAATATTACCAAAAGAAACAGCTCCTTATGACGATAGAAGTATGCTTCGTATTTCTGTGCAAGGCCCCGAAGGAGCAAGTTACGAATATATGGATAAGTACATGCAGGAATTATCGCTACTTTTCCATGATTCTATTCCGGAGCTTAAATCGAGTTTAGTAGTGACCTCACCCGGTTTTGGTTCGTCATCCGTTAATAGCGGATTTGCGCGAATTGCGTTGGTAGATCCATCTGAAAGAGAACGGTCGCAAACCGAAATTGCCAACGCCCTTACAGCATGGACCAAACAGTATTCGGGCATACGTACCCTAGTTAATGAACAACCTACCATTTCGGTAAACCGAAGAGGTGGTCTCCCCATACAGTATATCATTCAAGCCCAAAATTTTCAGAAACTAGAAGAAAAAATACCAGAGTTTTTAGAAGAAGCCGGCAATGATCCTACGTTTTCAGTAGTAGATATTGATCTTAAATTTAACAAACCGGAGCTCTATGTAAACATCGATAGAGAGAAAGCACAAAGCCTTGGAGTTTCTGTGATAGACGTTGCGCAAACGTTGCAACTTTCCCTTAGCGGACAGCGTTTTGGTTTTTTTATGATGAATGGAAAGCAGTATCAAGTTATTGGTCAATTTGATAAGAGCGATCGGGAAACCCCCTTAGATTTAACCTCCATTTTTGTAAAAAGTAATCGGGACGAACTTATACAGCTTGACAATGTGGTGAGTGTTGAAGAAAGAAGTAGTCCGCCACAATTATTCCATAACAACCGCTATATGTCTGCCACCATTTCGGCTGGTTTGGTACCCGGAAAAAGTATCAGTGATGGGATTGAGGCCATGGAACGTATTGGGCAGCGCGTTTTAGATGACACCTTTACCACGGATTTAGGAGGAGAATCGCGGGATTTTGCAGAAAGTAATTCGAACACCATGTTTGCTTTTGGGCTCGCTTTATTGCTTATATTTTTGATATTGGCAGGTCAGTTTGAAAGTTTTATGGATCCGCTTATTATTATACTCACGGTACCTATGGCCGTAGCAGGAGCCCTTTTCTCACTTTGGTTATTTGGACAAACTTGGAATATTTTTAGTCAGATAGGAACCGTTATGCTCATAGGATTGGTTACAAAAAACGGAATTCTCATTGTGGAATTTGCCAACCAGCTTAGAGAAAGAGGCATGTCTAAATCGAAGGCCATTGTAGAAGCAGCGGAGTCGCGCCTTAGACCTATTCTAATGACCAGTTTAACACTTGCCTTGGGAGCCATGCCCATAGCATTATCTATGGGTGCAGCTTCTACCAGTAGAATGGGAATGGGTATTGTTATTGTGGGCGGCACACTTTTTTCCTTAATATTGACTCTTTTTGTAATCCCGGCAGTTTATTTAATGTGGTCCCGAGAGCGGAAACACAGACCCGAATTTGATAGGGCGGAACTGCTTGAAAAGGAAAGTGTCTTAAATTAGCAGCATGAATTTACGGGAAATACTAGTAAGCACTCTTTGTATCGTAGCACTAAGTTGTACCCTTAGTGCTCAAAAAGTACTCACCATAGAAGATGCGGTACAAATTGCGCTCCAAAATAATTTCGATATTAAGATTGCATCCAATGAATTAAGGATAGACGAAAAGAACAAAAGTCTGGCCAATGCCGGTATATTGCCTGTACTTAGTGGCAATTTTGCCAGAACCAATAACATACAAGATACCGAACTTACTTTTTCCAATGGAGAGGAAAGGATAACGAACGGCATTCGAACTTTTAATCAATCTTATGGTGCGCAGTTGCAATGGACAATTTTCGACGGTTTTCGAATGTTTGCTCGGTACGACCAATTGAAAGCTTTGGAAGCGCAAGGAGAAACCGAATTGAAATTTACCATTCTCACTACGGTAAGTGCTATTTTTAATACCTATTACGAAATTACACAATTACAGCAGCAGTTGGTTGCTTTAGATACTACTATTGTGATTTCTAAACAGCGCCTAGAAACTGCACAAAACCGTTATATTATTGGTAAGGCCTCTAAACTTGAGGTGCTTAATGCCGAGGTTGATTTAAATACGGATATAACTGCCCGGTTGAACCAAAACCAACTTTTTGCCAATGCCAAAATACGCCTAAATGAAATTCTCGCCAGAGATGTAGATACTGAATTTAGTGTGGTAGATACGATAAAGGTAGACCGAGCTTTGGTATTACATGATTTGATTTCCTTGGCCACAGAGCAAAATCCCGAACTCCAATTGCAAATTATCAATAAAAAAATACAAGAACTAGAGCAAAAACAGGTGAAAGCCAACCGTATGCCAAATATTAGCGTAAACACTGGCTACAATTTTACACGCTCCGAAAATCCTATCGGATTTGCCATACAATCCCAAGGCGAAGGTCTTAGCTATGGTATTGCCGCTTCCATACCCATTTTTAATGGGTCACTACAAAATAGAAACGAACAAATAGCTAAGATTCAACTGGAAAATACCGAAATGGCAATTGCCCGGCAAACACAGACCTTACAGTCGCAATTAGCATCTGTATACCAAACCTATTTAACGAATTTAGAACTGATAGAGTTGGAGGCTAAAAATGAAGAGATTGCAAAAGAAAATTTAGATATCACTTTGGATAAATTTAATATTGGGACTATTCCTGCTGTTGAATTTAGAGCAGCTCAGGTAAACTATGTAAATGCCAAAGTACGCTATACCAATTCCCAATTTCAGGCCAAACTTTCGGAAATTGCATTAAAGGAGTTGTCCGGTATTATATCTTTATAGACCGTACTATTTTCTTGCCAAAGTAGAACCACATTAGGGTACGAACATCCTTGCTTTACCCATAAGTTAACCTTCGTAGTGTAGATATAATGCTGTGTAGGAATTCAAATTTAAAATATAACCGCGAAAAAGTTCTTTGTGAAATATTTTTACTACCTTTGTACCTAATTTAATTTTTTTAATTTTTTATAATGGGTAAAGGAACAGTAAAATTCTTCAATGATGCCAAAGGTTTTGGTTTCATCACTGAAGATGGCTCAAGCGAAGATCACTTTGTACACATTTCTGGTTTAATCGATGAAATTCGTGAAGGTGATGTTGTAGAATTTGAACTACAACAAGGTAAAAAAGGATTGAACGCAGTAAATGTAAAAGTGATTTAATACTTACGGTACAACTTTTTTAAGACATAAAACTCGATCCTTTATTGGATCGGGTTTTTTTTTTTTTTTTTGAATAATGACCTTGGGCTTTTTTCAATCACTTGGCTTTTTTATTCAATCTAAAGATTCCCCGACCCTTAGGTCGGGGTTTCCTATTTACCGCTCCAAAGGAGAGGTCGGAACTGCTTTTTTGCAGCTCCGGGTGAGGTAAAATACAAAAGTTCGGTTTTTTTGGACCAAAGGCCAAAATGAAACTGGTGAAATATCTCTATGGCTTGCCTCGGGGATAGTCAGTTTCAAGAAATTGTTTATTTTCCACGCAACCTTTTCCCTTTTTTATAATCTAAAGCATAGATTCCCCATAAACAACTAATCA
Source organism: Aurantibrevibacter litoralis (assembly GCF_034651555.1). Lineage (NCBI taxonomy): Bacteria > Pseudomonadati > Bacteroidota > Flavobacteriia > Flavobacteriales > Flavobacteriaceae > Aurantibrevibacter > Aurantibrevibacter litoralis. Next base: position 60,970 of record NZ_JAYEEQ010000017.1, read on the forward strand.
TCAACCTGCCATGTCCACATTTTTAGGAACACTATGTATTTTATTGATAATTAATATCCTTTTACTTATTTTGAGTGTAGGAGGGAGTAAAACGAAGTTGTAATACGAGCCCAAGGATAGACACAAACATAGAATGCTGGTTGTTTATGTTAACTCGATTTCTTCAATTTTTGCCTAGACCTTGAGGTACATCAAAAAAAAAATCTTCATTACTCCCTTCGAGATCGAGGTAAATAATGAAGATTGTAGTATCAAATAAGTACGAAATAATGAAAATATACAAGGGGTTTAGGTAATAATTAAGATTGTTTTGGAACCCCTTCTGTGGTACATTTCTATTCTATTTCCAGTCATGGAAATACTTGAAAATAAGGATCATCAACGCAAAAAAATAAATCTTTTATAAGTTATTTTACCGCCATTAATTCTACATCAAAGACCAAGATTGCATCCGGTGGTATTACTCCACCTGCGCCGGCGCTTCCGTAACCCAAATCGGACGGAATTACAAACCGAGCCTTATCGCCAACAGACAATAGGCCAATGCCTTCATCCCAACCTGGAATTACTTGACCCACACCCAGGGTAAAGCTAATAGGCTGATTGCGCTTATACGAAGAATCAAAAACCTGTCCGTTGTCTAAGGCGCCTTCATAATGCACCGAAACGGATTTCCCTTTTATTGCTTTAACTTCTCCTTTGCCTTTTTGAATGATTTTGTATCGAAGTCCGCTTTCGGTTTTTTCAAAACCGGCGGCTAATTGTTCCAGTGCTGCGGCCTTTTTTTTGCGATCTTCGGCCAATCTTTTTTCGCGCGATCCTTCAAAGGTGCGAAAAGCCTCTACCGCATTCCATTGTTCGGCAGCAACACCTACGCGAAGAATTTCTAAAGTTTCAATTTTATCGCCCTGCGCAATGGCATCTACTACATCCTGTCCCTTGGCAACATGACCAAATACGGTATGCTTGTTATCTAACCATGGGGTAGCTACATGTGTAATAAAAAACTGGGTGCCGTTGGTGCCCGGACCCGCATTGGCCATAGACAAAATTCCTGGGCCAGAGTGCTTTAGGTCTACATGAAACTCATCATCAAATTTATACCCGCCATCGCCGGTACCGGTTCCTAAAGGACATCCGCCTTGAATCATAAAATCTGGAATAACTCTATGAAATTTTAGGCCGTCATAATAGGGCTTTCCTTGCGGTTTCACCGAGTTTTCTAAATTTCCTTCCGCTAAAGCGACAAAATTTCCTACGGTTCCAGGGGTTTTCTCGTGGGTTAGTTTTACTACTATTTCACCTTTATTGGTATTAAATTTTGCGTAAATTCCGTCTTGCATAATGCTATTTTTAGTAAGGGGCAAAGGTAAGGATTTGTTTTGTGTAGAAAAAATGTAAAACCCAATGTAAATTGCTGTAATACTTATCTTGTATTTAAACATTATGGGTGTAAAAAAAATAAAGAGATAGTAGGAATCGCGATCTAAAGGTTTTCGATGGTTACATTATTTAGGTAAAATTGATATCAAATGCAGTTTCAATCTAAAGATTACCCGACCCTTGGGTGGGGGTTTCCTATTTACCTCTCCTTTGGAGAGGTCGGAACTGCCTTTTTGCAGTTCCGGGTGAGGTAAAATACAAAATTTCGGATTTTGGCCCAAAGGCCAAAATGAAACTGGCGAAATACCCCTATGGCTTGCCTCGGGGATAGTCAGTTTCAAGAATTTTTTTATTTGTGGTAAGACCAAATCTCGATGCACAAAGGGCACCATCTTCAAGTTCCCGTTACACCCTGAGCCTAATTTCCGGTTACCGGTTAAAAAAAGTACTGAGATAAGCTCAGAAGAGGAACCTAAGTTATGCTTGAAAATATATAAAATTTTGTACATTTTGTCTGTCAACTAAAAAAAGGATAAGAGCTGCTTTTACGATAACAGTAAACACCTAAAACGAGAAAATTAGTTTTTCTGTAAGATTTTAGGGTGTTTTAGTGCCTCTTGAAGTGATCGGCTAAGGGATTGGGGGTCTAATGTTGCAATACATTGATGCATGATATATTGCAATTTGTTTAAGTTCTGGTATAAAACAGAAATTACGTTCGAATACCATAATTTTAACGGCTATAGTTTCGTGTAATCTAATAGTTATTTTCAATGAAGATCAAGCATCTGAATTTATTAGCCCAAAAATAAATTTGAGCTTTCATTTATAAGCGGTATATCGCAAGGTTTGGGAGGATCTGATAGTATCGGTTTATGTAACTCAATCCTGCCAAAGCGGGTATAGATTTTTATCAAGGAATATAACAATTGATGTTTAAATACGATGATAAAAATGATGAAAGATTAAACTAAAAACCTATAGAGAGATATAAAAATAGAGTCTAAAAATTCGATTATGAAGCAACCGAAAATGGTCTAAAGTGATCTAGTTAGTTTATTTATAACCTTTTGTTTATTTCGACTGGATTTCTTCAATTTTTGCTCAGGCTAAAAAGATACAAAGAAGAAATCTTCATTACTTGCTTCAGGATCGTAGCAAATAATTAAGATTTTAGCATCAAATAAGCACTACATAATCAACTTGCCAACGGATTATTTTTACTCTTATTTTTTGAAATTTTAGTCCCCACCACTGAAATACTAATTCTGTGGGCATTTTTTTTAATTACATGACATTCTTTATTGTATATGTCTAAAATAGAGGTGCCAATTATTTTTAAATTTTACGTTTATTTATTAATATTTATTTATTTTTGTTATATGCTACCAAAACAAAGAAAATCAAAAATACTAGACATCATCAAAGAAGATGGTTTCGCCAAGGTGGTTGAACTTGCGCGAATCTTTAAAGTTACAGAAGTTACCATTCGTCAGGATCTTGAAAAACTGGAAGAGGAAGGTTTAATTGTTAGAGAGCACGGAGGTGCTTTTCTGAAAAACATTCCTAGTCAAGTGCAAAGTTTACAATTGGCTAATCAGTCGAACCTAGAATTAAAAGAGGCCATTGCAGTAAAATGTCTAGCGTTTATTGAAAGTGGGGATACGATAATCTTAGATTCTGGAAGTACGACTACGGAAATAGCCAAGAAACTTATCGGGTACACGAATTTAACGGTAATAACTAACGCCCTAAATATTGCGTTGCTATTGGGGCCCGAACCGGGCATTGATGTGATCATGACGGGAGGCGAATTTAAAGGACCAACGCTTTCTTTAACCGGCCAAAAGGCCGCTGACTTTTTTGAAGGTCTAAATGTTCAGAAACTTTTTTTGGCGACTGCGGGAATATCCCTGAAATATGGACTTACCTACCCCAGTTTAAGCGATCTTGTTGTAAAAAAAGCAATGATCCATGCGGCTGAAATTACGTATTTAGTAGCCGATCATACCAAGTTTGGAACAAGCGCATTGGCTAGTTTAGGCGCCCTCTCTTTAATTGATTTTATTATAACCGATTCCGGTATTGCAGAGAAGGATCAAAAAGTCCTTAAGGATAATGAAATAGAAGTCATTGTAGCATAACCTAACAAATATCACTAATTAAACAAAATATGTCAAAGTTAAACTTAGGTATAGGAATTATTATAGGAAACCGCGATTTTTTCCCGGACAGCTTAGTTGAAAAAGCAAGAACAGAAATTCTGGATGTTTTTGCCAAGCTGAAATTGAAACCTATTTTATTAGAAAATACGGACACTAAATTAGGAGGAGTTGAAACCTATAAAGATTCCCAAAAATGCGCCGAACTTTTTAAAAAACACAGTCATGAAATTGCCGGTATCTTAGTATTATTACCAAATTTCGGTGACGAAAGAGGTGTGGCCGACACTTTGAAATTAGCAAACTTGAATGTTCCTGTTTTAATTCAGGCGTATCCCGATGAGCTCTCTAAAATGAATGTTGTTAACCGACGCGACTCTTGGTGTGGCAAAATTTCGGTATGCAACAATTTGTATCAATACGGAATAAAATATTCGCTAACCAGCCAACACGTAATGTGGCCATCTGAAGTGTACTTTCAGCAGGATTTAGTAGATTTTGTGGCTGTATGTAGGGTAGTAAAAGGATTGCGAAATGTAAGAATTGGTGCCGTAGGCGCCCGACCCGGGGCGTTCAATACAGTACGTTATTCTGAGAAGATTTTACAACGCAATGGGATTACGGTTACTACAGTAGATTTATCTGAGATTCTCGGAAATGCAAACAAACTAACTAAAGATGACCCTGCTGTAAAGCAACACTTAGAAGCTATAAATTCGTATGCCCCGAAAGGAAAAACTCCTGATGAGGCCATGATTCAGATAGCAAAATTGGATGTTGTATTAAATAATTTTGTAGAAGAATATGCCTTGGACGCAACCGCAATACAATGTTGGACTTCTTTGCAACAGAATTTCGGTTGCAATGTATGTACGAGTATGAGTATTATGTCCGAAAACATGTTGCCTTCTGCTTGCGAAGTAGATGTAACAGGCACTTTGAGTATGTATGCCATGCAGTTGGCCTCCGGTTCGCCAAGTGCCTTGGTAGATTGGAACAATAACTACGCCAATGACCCCAATAAATGTGTACTATTCCATTGTGGCAACTGGGCGAAATCTTTTTTGCCTGATATTGAGATTAGCAACGCTCCGATTCTTGGAAACTCCGTAGGTGTAGAAAACACGTATGGCGCATTGGATGGGCGTACTCCGGCTAATCCGCTCACCTACGGCAGAATCAGCACAGATGATCCTAAGGGCATCATTAAAGCTTATATTGGGGAGGGAGAATTAACTGATGATCCACTAAAAACGTTTGGCAACAGAGCTGTGGCCAAAATTGAAAACCTCCAAGGATTGATGAATTATGTGTGCAGGAATGGTTTCGAGCACCATGTGGTCATGAACGCCTCTAAGACCGGCACCATACTAGAAGAAGCTCTGGGAAATTATATGGGTTGGGAAGTGTATAACCATACAACTAAATAAAATGACTGATCGAGAACTAAAGTTAAAATCTGTGCTTTTGAGAAAAAATCTTCTCAAATATATTTATAAGGCGAAGGCCGGGCATACAGGCGGAAGCCTATCGTGTACCGACATATTAAATGTGCTATATAACAGAGTATTATGTGTAGATCCCAAAAACCCCAAAAACCCTAATAGGGATCGGTATATTCAAAGCAAAGGACATTGCGTAGAAGCACTATATGTAACGTTGGCCGATCGTGGTTTTTTTCCGGAATCGGATTTGGAAACACTATGTCAGTATCAATCGCATTATATTGGCCATCCAACCAAAAAAGTAAATGGAGTAGAGCAAAATACAGGGGCATTAGGTCATGGATTGCCCATTTGTGTTGGAGAAGCGATCGCAGCCAAGTTAGATAACAAAACGCATAGAATATATACTTTGCTCGGTGATGGGGAGCTTCCTGAAGGATCTAATTGGGAGGCTTTTCTAGCTGCGGCTCATTATGAGTTGGATAATTTGTATGCCATTCTTGACTACAACAAACAACAAATTTCTGGTTCCAATGAGGAAGTTATGAATTCAGGCTCTGTACGTGAAAAATTGGAAACGTTCGGCTGGGCTGTCAAAGTGGTCAACGGTCATAATTTGAGGCAATTAGAAGCCGCTCTGAACAACGGCCCATTTGAAAAAGGAAAACCAAATTTTATTATAGCGAACACCATTAAGGGTAAAGGGGTAAGCTATATGGAGGGTAATTTAAAATGGCACCATGGTGTGCCTTCTTTTGAGGAGTATGAACTGGCACAATCAGAGTTATCATCAACAGCAGCATCAATATAAAAACTATGAGGTTGGATAAAATAGAAGAAAAGGAATTATTAATGGGTTTAACCAATCAAGAAATTTTTGCCCAAACTCTGGAGGAATTGGCGGCCAATGATAGAGCTATCCTAGCAGTTACTAGTGATTCCCGCGGCTCTGGTAAATTGGTGATGTTCGGAAATAAGTATCCAGATCAAATCGTAGAAGTAGGTATTGCAGAACAGAATCTGGTAGGAGTAGCTGCCGGATTGGCTTCGGCAGGAAAGAAGGCTTTTGCGGTATCTCCGGCTTGTTTTTTAAGCGCTAGAGCATTAGAGCAGATAAAAAATGATGTAGCCTATTCGGACAATCCGGTAAAATTGGTAGGTATTAGCGCAGGAGTTAGTTATGGGGCATTGGGTACCACACACCATAGTTTGCATGATTTTGCAGTTTTAAGAGCCATTAACAATATCACTATTGTGGCACCGGCTGATAATTTTGAAACGGAACAGGCAGTGCGGAAAGCAGTTGCTTATAAGAAGCCCCTTTATTTGCGCTTTGGAAAAAAGCAAATGCCTTTTTTAGAGGAAACTCCTTCAAGTTTTGAATTTGGAAAAGGACGTGTGGTAAGAGAGGGTAAGGATTTGGCGATTATAGCCAATGGTGAAACGGTTTATCCGGCGTGGTTAGCAGCGAAAAGCTTGGAAGAAGAATACGGAATAAAGGCTACCGTAGTAAGTATGCATACCATAAAGCCTTTGGATACCGAATTACTGAGTAGCTTGGCAGACAATGGCAGACCTATGTTGACTGTAGAGGAACATATGGTTCATGGGGGTCTTGGTGAAGCCTGCGCTTCTTATTTTATGCAGAATGGATATAATAACCCTTTTAAGATTATTGCTATTCCGGATGAATATACGGTTACCGGATCTCAGGGAGAAATCTTTGAGCATTATGGAATTTCGCAATATGGAATTATGCAATCCGCAATAACATTAACAAAACATAGGTCATAATGAGATATCTATTCTTTCTCATTGCATTTTTGTCGCTAACATTCAGCCAATGCTTAGCTCAAAAAAATCGCTTGCTGGTACTCACGGATATTGAAGCAGATCCCGATGACGCCCAAAGCTTAATACGTCTACTTCTCTATTCAAATCAGATTGAAATTGAGGGATTGATTGCGACAACCTCTGTTCACCAAAAATCCCGGGTAGCTCCAGAAACCATAATTTCCATTTTACAGGCATATGGCCAGGTTCAACCCAATCTACTAAAACACGAACAGGATTTTCCTCCTAAGGAGCAACTTTTATCCTTGGTCAAGACAGGGTTGCCATTATATGGTATGGAAGGTGTTGGAAAGGGAAGGGATTCCGAAGGATCAGATTGGATTATTAAAGTTTTGGAAGATAAAGACGAACGACCCCTATATGTTTCTGTGTGGGGCGGCCCAAACACGTTGGCACAAGCCCTTTGGAAATTGCGGGAAACTAAGGGCAAAAAAGAAGCGGATAGGTTAATTGACAAACTAAGAGTATATACGATTTCGGATCAAGATGATAGTGCCAGTTGGATCCGAAAGGAATTCCCAAACCTCTTTTATATCGTGAGTCCCGGAGGTTATTTTAGTTCTACTTGGATTGCAATAAACAGAGCTATTAAGGGAATCGATAACAGTACGAGCAGCAATTCATGGCTTGCCACTAACATTCAGCAAGGTCATGGCTCACTTGGTGCCATGTACCCAGATGTGGCATATGGAATGGAAGGGGATACTCCTGCATTTCTTTCTGTTATTCCTAATGGCCTCAACAATCCGGAAAAGCCAAATTGGGGCGCTTGGGGAGGTAGGTACGAATTGTACCGACCAGATTCTATCGCACGGGGTATGACCGGTGGCGTTCCCATTGGGAAAGAAACCAGACCCATATGGACTAATACCGATGACACTTACAGCCCGGTAGTTTCCAATGAATTTGGTCGTACAGTTAAAAAAGACACCCTTACGTTTACTGATAACCAAGTAACCCTTTGGCGTTGGCGCGATGATTTTCAGAATGATTTTGCTGCCAGAATGGATTGGTGCACCCAAAGTTATGAAGAAGCAAATCATCCTCCAATACCCGTTCTTGGACACACCGAGGAGATTACCGTAAAGTCAGGTGAGGTTTTCGGTCTGGACGCAAGTGGGACAACTGATCCCGATGGTGATAGTTTAAGCTATCTATGGTTTCAATATCCTGAAGCGGGTACCTATAAAAAAGTAATTCCACATGGCCTATCCGAAAATCTCTACTTTATACATACTATTAATGCGCCGGAAGTATCCCAACCGGAAACCGCCCATTTTATCTTAAAGGTAACAGATAAAGGGTTGCCTACACTATCACGGTATAAAAGAGTGATTGTAACTATTTTGCCCAAGTAAATAACAAAAATAAAAATCAATGAATCGTTTTTTGAAAAACTCAGGGATTACCTTATTTTCCTATTTGATAGTCAGCATACTGATATTGATGGCTAAAAATGTTTCAGCTCAATATTTTACTGAAAAACCTCGGGTTTTTGTGCTTACCGATATTGAAAACGAACCGGATGATGCCCAATCGTTAGTCCGATTTTTAACCTACTCCAACCAGTGGGATGTGGAAGGTATCGTGGCAACTACTTCCATTTGGCAAAAAGACAAAACAGCAGAATGGCGTATTCATGAAATCGTTGACGCTTATAGTAAAGTAAGAAGTAATTTGGAGATACATGAATCTGGTTATCCGGAATACGAATACCTTAAAAGCATTATAAAGATTGGAGTTCCAAAATTTGGAATGGCAGGTGTTGGGGAAGGGCAAGATTCCGAAGGATCCGAATGGCTGATTACAACGTTGAAAAAGAAAGATGATCGCCCAATTTATATTCAAGCCTGGGGGGGTGCCAATGTATTGGCACAAGCGCTATGGAAAATGGAACGAACGATGACACAAAAAGAATTAGATCAGATAATTCAAAAAATGCGTATTTATACCATTTCAGATCAAGATGATACCGGCCCTTGGATTCGAAAGAACTTTCCTAATCTTTTTTATATAGTGAGTCCGGGGTATGAGGAAAATGGCGGAGGACAATATCATCATGCCACGTGGACGGGTATATCAGGGGATAAGATGCACGGCCGATTCATTGGCCCCGATTTTACAATAGTTGATAATCCTTGGCTTGATGAACATATACGAAATAATCATGGTCCCCTTGGTGCACAGCACCCACATACCGAATATTTGATGGAAGGTGACACCCCTTCCTTTCTGGGTTTGGTAAATAATGGACTCAATAACCCGGAAAACCCTAACTTCGGCGGATGGGGCGGTAGGTATGAGCTATATATCCCACAGTTTAAAAAATATATGTACGAGCTGGAAACGCGTCCAATTTGGACAAATGCAGACGATGAAGTTTACAGTCCGATAACTGACTCTTTTCATACAAGCAACCATGCCACCATTTGGCGTTGGAGAGAGGCGTATCAAAATGATTTTGCCGCTCGTATTGATTGGAGCAATACATCAAATTATAGTGCTGCTAATCACCCCCCCGTTGCAAAATTAGACCATGTAAATGAGTTGGTGGTTCACTCCGGGGACAATGTTACACTTAGCGGTGTTGGGTCTTCTGACCCTGACGGTAATAAATTAACATACCAATGGATAGTTTATAATGAAGTAGGCACCTTAAATATAAATAGAAGCAATGTAAAGTTAGAGGATGCCAATGCACAAGTAACTAGTTTTGTTGCCCCTACCACTGATAAATCGAAGACCATACATTTTATCCTTCAGGTAACCGATAATGGAACTCCTAATTTGACCCGATACCAGAGGTGTATCGTTAATGTAATTCCCAAGGTAAAATGAGTAAGGTGGGATGGTTAATAGTAGGCAGTTTTATGCCCTTTATTCTAGGGTGCAATTCAAGCAATGAAAATGAACCAAAAGCAAAGAAAATTGCCGTGGTTATTTCTACTTTGAACAACCCATGGTTTGTTGTTTTGGGGGAATCCGCTGCGGAACGGGTACGCGAATTGGGCTATGAAGCTACCCTATTTGATTCCCAAAACAATACGTCTAAAGAAGCAGAACATTTTGAAAATCTTATTGCCGCTGGCTATGAAGCCATTCTCTTTAACCCGACAGATTCTGAAGGTTCTGTTTCCAATGTAAAACGTGCCAAAGAAGCCGGTTTGCCAACATTCTGCATGGATAGGGAAATAAGTGCTTTGGATGTAGCCACCTCGCAAATAACCTCAGATAATTTTTCCGGTTGTGTAGCCTTAGGGGAATATTTTGTTCGCAAATTAAATAAAAAGGGCAAGTATGTTGAGCTTCTGGGTCTCGTCGGGGACAACAATACCTGGAACCGTTCAAAAGGATTTCACAGTGTGGTAGACCATTTTCCGGAACTTGAAATGGTAGCACAGCAAAGCGCTGATTTTGATAGAAATAAGGCAATGGACGTACTAGAATCCATCATGCAATCCAATCCAGATATTGATGCTGTATTTTGTGGAAACGATGCAATGGCTATGGGTGCTTATCAAGCTTTGGTAGCTGCCGGAAAGGCTGATAGTGTTCTTGTATTTGGCTTTGATGGGGAAAAGGATGTTATGGATGCCATTAAGGATAAAAAAATTGCAGCAACCGCCATGCAATCACCTAAACATATGGCGCGCACTGCAGCTGAACTGGCAAATGAGTACCTAAAAGGGAAACGGGATTTTACGAAAAAAACTCCCCTTCAGGTTAAGGTGGTAACACCAGAAAATATAGATGATTTTGGCTTTTACGGCTCATCAAATTAATTATGAATAAAGTAATAAAATATAGCGCAATGGCTATACTTATAGCCTTTACCCTTTATCATTCGATAAGAATAACCCCATTAGATCAGGCAAGACAGGCCAAAAGTGACTCAGTTTTCAATGCCAAAGCGTATGCCATAGCATTCATGTCCGATAAAATTGAAGATTTACCGGCAATTAATGCTTCAGTTTTTATAGATAATATTTCAAATGATTTAATGAATTATTGTTTCGAAAATGGAAAGAAGCTAGGTATTAGCGATGAATACAATTTTATCATACAGGGCAATGCCAATGTTAAAGCAATAGAAGATGAATACATCATGCTTGCTTTAGAAGATAACAAAGAAGTACAGTTAGCCACCGATTTTATATTTGGAAATGCCATTCGGGATGGGAGCGGCATGGCACATATTGACGATTACCAAAACACCATGGATTTCAATTCAATTTCAGTAGAACTGAATAATATCGTCAGAGAAACCCTAGTACCAATACTTAAGGAAAAAGTAAAAATAGGTGATTCCATTTACTTTAAAGGAGCGGTTAAAATAGATATAGAAAAACCCAACATAAAGGAACTAAAAGTGATTCCCGTTCGCATAAAATTCAAAAACTAAATTGAAAAAACAACCGGATATAATACTAGAGATTCAGGGCATCTCCAAAAGATTTGGGGGTGTAACCGCATTAGACCAAGTGAATCTCCAAGTACATACCGGTAAAGTTAACGTTATTGTAGGCGAGAATGGCGCCGGCAAATCTACTTTAATGAAAATCTTATCCGGAGTATATCCCGAATACGAGGGGACCTTGCTTTTAGATGACAAAGAAGTAAGATTCAACAATCCCAAAGATGCCATGACCAATGGTATTGCAATCATTCACCAAGAACTAAATCTAATTCCCTATTTAAGTATTGCACAAAATATTTTTTTGGGAAGGGAAATTTACAATGCTTTTGGAATCTTGGATTCCAACGCTATGAATGAAAAGACCAGAGAACTGCTTACTCGCTTGAATTGTGATCTAAAACCCAAAACATTAGTTTCTAAACTAAGGGTTGGAGAACAACAATTAGTTGAAATAGCCAAGGCATTATTGGAAGAGGCACGGGTGGTGATTATGGATGAGCCCACCTCAGCCATATCGGACACTGAAGTTGCTTCTCTGTTCAAAATCATCCAAAACTTAAAAGAACAGCAGGTTACCATTTTATACATCTCCCACAAATTGGATGAGCTTTTTATAATTGCTGATCGCTTTATTGGCTTGCGTGATGGTAAAATGGTTGGGGTAATAGAAAATGCTTCCGAAGCCAAAAAGGAAGATTTAATTCGCCTAATGGTTGGTAGGGATATTAAAAATATATATCAGAAGGAAGAAGTAGCAATTGGCGACGAAGTGCTTCGTGTAGAAAATTTAAGTCTCCCAAGATTGCATGATAAATCCAATTACATTTTTAAGGAAATCAATTTTAGTGTAAAAAAAGGTGAAGTCCTTGGGATATTCGGTCTGATGGGTGCCGGTAGAACAGAGTTATTAGAAACAATTTTTGGACTCCACGCCAAGACAATGAACGGAAAGGTTTATGTAGAAAACAGCGTAATCCTACTAAGACATGTTAGGGATGCCATAAATTGCAGAATGGGATTAGTCCCTGAGGATAGAAAAGCAGATGGTTTGGTACTACAAATGGAATTATACAAAAACATCAGCATGGCAAGTATTTGGAATGTGGTTAAGAATGGATTAGTAAGTACGGACTCCGAAGCGAAATTATCAAAAAAATACATTGAGGCTTTAAAAATAAAGACACCATCAGAAAAAGAATTTTCAAAGAATTTAAGTGGCGGCAATCAGCAGAAAGTAGTTTTGGCAAAATGGCTTGCCACCAATCCAAAAGTACTTTTTTTGGACGAACCTACAAGAGGCATTGATGTTAATGCCAAAAATGAGATCTATCATTTGATTCATACTTTAGCCAAAGCCGGCTTGGGAATTGTCGTTGTTTCCTCCGAACTGCCGGAAATTATGGCCATATCAGACCGAATCCTTGTTTTGAGCGATAGTAAAATCAGTGGGGAATTTTCTCAACAGAACGCAAATGAAGAGGCAATTATGCAAGCGGCTATATTGTAACATACTTTTAAATAGTAAAATGACCGACGTTAAAAGCACTTTATTGAAATTTCAATCCATCATTGCCCTTGTGGTTTTGTGTGTTGTTTTAACAGTTTTGTCTGATAAGTTTTTAACCCCTGAGAATGGGTGGAACATTATGCGACAAATTTCAATCAATGTCTGTATTTCTGTTGGGATGACTTTAGTGATTTTAACCAAAGGTATTGATCTTTCCGTTGGCTCTATGCTCGCCTTTGCAGGTGCCGTTACCGCCGGGCTGTTAAAAAATGGCTTAGAGATTCCATCACTAAATATATTCATAGAGTTCACGGTTCTCGGAGCAATACTGGCTGGTTTGATCCTTGGAGGAATGTTAGGGGCTTTCAACGGTTTAATGATTACGAAGTTTAAAGTGCCACCTTTTGTGGCTACTCTGGCCATGTTAACCATTGCTCGAGGAGGTACCATGTTATGGACTGGTGGTTTTCCCATAACTGGTTTCGGAGACCTTTTTGCTTTTATCGGTACGGGTTGGTTTTTAGGCATTCCAATGCCCGTTTGGATTACAGCAATCGTGGTTATTTGTGCTATTGTCCTTACTAATAAAACCGTTTTTGGCAGGCATATTTACGCAATAGGAGGCAATGAGAGTGCAGCGCGTTTGTCCGGAATAAATAGCAACAAGGTCAAAATTTGGGTGTATGCCATAGCGGGCATCTTAGCAGCAGTTGGAGGAATTATGTTAACATCAAGGTTGGATTCGGCCCAACCTAATGCCGGCATGAGCTATGAACTCGATTCCATAGCCGCTGTTGTAATTGGCGGTACTTCGTTATCAGGTGGTAGAGGTTCCATAATGGGAACGGTTCAAGGCGCATTGATAATCGGTGTCCTAAACAGCGGTTTAGTATTGTTGAATGTATCTCCATTTTGGCAGCAGGTGATTAAAGGATTCGTCATTTTGGTAGCCGTAATCATGGACCGATTAAATCATCCTAACGAGGATTAACGTAATGAAATATAGAAATATGTCAAAAGCCTATATTTTAGCAATAGATCAAGGAACCAGTAGTACCAAAGCCATTTTATTTGATCATAAAGGTAAAGTGGTAAAAAAGGCCACGGCTCAATTAAAAACGGATTACCTTCCTAATGGTTTTGTAGAACAAGATCCTCATGATATTGTAGAAAGTGTTAAAGCGGCATGCTCCTCATGTTTAGGAGGTATTGATACCCTCAAGATCTCTTCTATAGGAATAAGTAACCAAAGAGAAACCTTTGTGCTATGGGATAAAAATGGAAAGCCTGTTCATAAGGCTATTGTCTGGGCTTGTAAGCGTTCTACGGCTATTTGTGATCAACTAAAAGATCAGGAGCCATGGCTAAAAGAAAAGACAGGGCTAGTGGTGGACCCCTATTTTTCCGGAACTAAATTGTTATGGATTTTAAAACATAAACCCGAAATACTAAAACAAATTACAAAAAAAGAGATATTCTTTGGTACCGTAGATACTTGGCTATTGTTTAAACTTACCAACGGAAAATCCTTCTATACCGACCATAGCAACGCTTCCAGAACACTTTTTTTTAATATTCATAAATTGACCTGGGATTCTGAAATCATTGAAAAGTGGAATCTAACAGGTTTGCAATTGCCCGAAATAAAGGCATCTGCTGATGATTTTGGAGTAACAGATCTCTTTGGATTATTACCAAAAAATATTCCAGTTACGGCAATGATCGGGGATTCTCATGGTGCTATGTTTGGGGAAACATGTTTCGAAAAAGGAGATACTAAGATGACCCTTGGTACCGGTTGCTCGCTGTTAATGCATATTGGCAACAAACCTTTGAATTCTAACGAACGATTATTGAGTACCATAGGATGGAGCACAAAACTAGAAGTTGTATATGCTTGGGAAGGAGCTATTGTCGCCTGTGGTTCCATGGTGGAATGGCTCAAATCATTACAGATAATTTCCAATGCGGAAGAAACCGCAGCTATGGCCATGGGGGTAGGAGAACCTTCAGATATTTATTTGGTTCCGGCTTTCGGTGGTCTAGGTGCTCCATTTTGGCAGATGAACAGAAAGGCATCGATCCATGGACTAACCTTTGGAACCCGTAATGAACATTTGGTAAAAGCCACCTTGGAAAGTATATCTTTCCAAATCAAAGCGGTAGTAGAAGCTATGCAAAAAGACCTTAAATTTCCAATAAAGCAAATTGCAATGCATGGCGGTCTCTCTAAAAACGAATTTATTCGGCTAAGTTTATCTGATTTATTAGATGCCACCATACAAACCCAAGACAATGTAGATATTTCAGCTCAGGGTGCCGCTTTTTTGGCAGGACTGCAAGTAGGCATATTTAAAGATTTAAAAGAGATAAAATCCTTGGTGCATTTACAAACATTGAAAAAAAATAAAACCCACTCCGCAATAAATGAAAAATATGATAAGTGGCGAATTCTTATTAAATAAGTTCACAACATCAAAATTTAACATCATGAAAAAAACACTTCTTTTCCTTGCTTTAATTTTCTCACTTACCTTGTGCTTTGCTCAGAACACTATGAAGAGAACGATTGTCACCACCGATGGCGAGATCGATGACGTGGATACTTTTATCCGTTACTTGCTCTATACCAATGAATTTGAAACTCAAGGGCTAGTATATTCCAGTTCCATGTGGCACTGGAAGGGCGATGGTAAAGGCACTGCGTTTACTTCGGAAATGGAAATGACCAAACGGATCTATGGTGAAGATTTAACCGATTTAAGATGGCCCGGTACAAATTGGATACAGGAGCTCCTAGTTGAATACAAAAAAGTGCATCCCAATTTACTTTTACATGACAAGAATTATCCCTCTGCGGAAGAATTATTAGCCTTGGTTAAGGTGGGGAATATTGATTTTGAAGGGGATATGGCAAAACCTACGGAAGGTTCTGAGCTTATTAAAGATAAATTATTAGATGACGATAATCGCGAAATATTCTTGCAAGCATGGGGTGGCACAAATACCATTGCACGTGCATTAAAATCCATAGAAGAGGCATATTCAAAAACGAAAAATTGGAAAGCTGTAAAAGAAAAGGTTTCTAAAAAGGCCGTTATCTATACCATTATGAACCAAGATGCAACGTATAAAAACTATATTGGAACCAACTGGCCAAACATTCGGGTCTTTTATAATGCCAATCAATTCTGGTGTTTTGCGTATCCATGGAAGCGTGTAGTGCCCAAAAGTCAGCAACCGTATTTAGAGGGAAGTTTTATGGGACCTAATATCATAAATAATCATGGTCCGTTGTTACAGAAATATTATTCATACGGTGATGGGCAGAAACAGGAAGGAGATCCCAATCATTTTGAGGGCGACATTTCAAAAATAATTAATACTGAAAGGGGTAGTTTTTCTAAATACGATTTTATTTCCGAGGGTGATACTCCGGCATTTCTGCACTTGGTAGATGTAGGATTGGATAACTACCAAGATCCCTCAAGAGGCGGTTGGAGTGGGCGCTTTGTTCCGAATAAAGATAATCCATATCGATACGAAGATGGAGAGGCTGCTTCCGATAGGAATCCGGAAACCGGAAAATGGGATACGAGTTATCCGCAAACACGATGGATTAAAGCCATGCAACTCGATTTTGCTGCACGTGCAGATTGGTGCGTGCAACCTTATGAAAAAGCGAATCACCCACCAAAAATTATGGTAGCTGAAGGCCTTTCGTTAACGGCCACCGCAGGTCAAACCCTTACCCTAAACCTTTCCGGATGGGATCCGGATGGCCATCCGATAAGCTTAAATGCATGGTGCTATGCAGAAGCAGGAACTGGCAGTGCCGAAACAATGACAGAAAACAATATCACTAAAGTGACCATTCCCTCAACCGCATTGGAAGGGGAACAATACCATATTATAGTAGAGGGCACAGATACAGGTTTTCCTGCATTGACAAGATATCAGCGTGTTATTATAACAATAGTATAAGTTGAATAAGTTACCAAAAAGCAAGAATCCCATAGGTGTATTTTTGGAATCTTAAATACTCTGTATAAGTGTCTTAATGTGTGGTTAGCATGAGAAACCATCTCCTGCAAGGGATGATTTTAATTTAAAAGTGATTCTAAAAATTTGGAAAGACCCTGCATAAAATCTGTGAATCATAGCACCGTGAGATCTTTTCGAAGGTAATATATTGCCTTTCCAAAAGAAAGGTTAGGTTTTATGTGATACCTAAGGAAACTGCATTTCTTTATGGTACAGATTTAGTTTTTGATGCGTAATGGAAGAAAAAAAGTGTACAAGTAAAAAAAAGACATAGGATGTATCCAAAATAAGATTGAAAAAGTGTTCTTTGCACGCATAGTTGATTTTTTGAAGTTACCATTCAGTAAGACGAAAGTCAAATCAACTATACTTTATGTTCAAATCAACTATTTTCTAATCGACAACAATGTTGTCGATTAGAAAATTCTGTTGTCGATTTGTAACCATTTAATCCGATATCAAACGATATTATTTGCTATCAAAAAAAATGTAAAATCCTGAAAATCATTAATTTTACAGGATTTTAGGGTTTTTTATTACCCCTTTAAAGTGACCTCTAAGGGACAGAGTTCAAACTTTTTAAAAGAGGATATAGAGATTATTCTCAAAAAATCATCTCATATTAGAAGTGCTTGATTTTAAGGTGTTGCTGAATTTCATTTTTCCATAATTAACTCCCAATACCCGGTACGCTGGCTGCCTTTACGCTCAACAAGGCCTTTCTCCTTTAAACATTTGATATTGTTGTTTATTGCCGTTGAACTGATTCCGATTAGTTCTGACATTTCCTGTTTGCTGATTTTTGTATTTTCGGCAATCAACCATACGATCTTCTGTTGGCTTTCTACCAACCCATCTACCAACACTACGCTGAAATCTTTTTACGCTTCTTTTATTTGAACCGGTTCGGAAGAAGGAAATACCATTCTGGTAAAACTGTCCATAAACCTAAAGTATTATTTGCCATAACTCTGTAAAATTCTTGGAACCCCTGAATCTAATTGCTCTACCAGTTCCAAATCTTTATATACGCGCATCAATTCCTTGTTTCTGGGAATGGACACCCCTTCGAAGAAATCTTCCTTGCTCAATCTCTCCGGTATGGATCCAGCAGATGTGATTTCGAGCCTATCGTTGAATATCTCAAACTTTGGAGGCACTTCCCGGGTATAATCGTTATGTACGAATGCATTAAGAATAGTTTCACGCAAGGCAACCGGGTTCCACAACCTTCGCTCAATTCGCTCTCTTGAAGTAATGGTCGCAAATGTTGTGTTCTCAGTTTATATAATATCTTATGATTTTTTCTCTCCCTTCTTTAGTCATCAAGAGATTTCTACACTCTTCCTGGTTGTCCATAAAAAAATTCTCGGTTAAGATTGCGGGCATTTTCGTTTTAGTAAGGACATAGAAACGACGTTCTTTGTCCAAATCTCCATCGGAAAAATCTGTCCTTAAGTATCTATTTGGGAAAACTCGTA
Organism: Aurantibrevibacter litoralis; assembly: GCF_034651555.1. NCBI lineage: Bacteria > Pseudomonadati > Bacteroidota > Flavobacteriia > Flavobacteriales > Flavobacteriaceae > Aurantibrevibacter > Aurantibrevibacter litoralis. The sequence goes on from NZ_JAYEEQ010000017.1 coordinate 79,263, forward strand.
GGTACTCTTCTCCAAAAATGGTCGCAATTTTATCACTTTTAGTATCTCCTGGGGAGGTAAAAATTTGAGAACCATGACCACCGCCAGCATTGGAATGAATACTTAGATAAAAACTGTTTGAAAAGTCATATTCATTTGCTCTTTTTATCCTAGTCTCCAACCTAACATCCCAATATTCAGGTGCAATGTTTACGTATTGTATTTTAAATCTTGTCAACTCCTCTATAACTCCATTGACAATTGCTCGATTAAACTCGCCCTCATAAAGCTGGGAACCATCCGACCACATAGGGCTTCTTTTGCCATTGGTCTGATAGATTCCATTTATTATTGCCCCATGGCCATTATCTGCAAACAACGGACATAGTATACCACATGTGCCGGGATAAAGTGAGCATAGCTCGCCGGATGAAAGTGAACCACCTAGGCCGGGCAAAAATGAGCCACCCTTAAAAC
>NZ_JAYEEQ010000018.1:0-72420 GCF_034651555.1 Aurantibrevibacter litoralis
CCCGGACCCCCCTCTTTCAACACCATCATAAAACTTATTTTTAAAGATTTATTGTCCTAAGGATGGGGGTAATTATATTCGGTCAGCAAAATTCCCCTTGTCTACTCGATCACTAAACGTTAACAGCCATTTAAAATCGCTGTCTGGTTTACGTTTATTTTGATGCGCTAGCTGTAAACTCGCAAATTTTTACGATGACTTCAATGGCTTTTTGCATGCTTTCTACCGGAATGTATTCGTATTTTCCGTGGAAATGGTGTCCCCCGGCAAAAATGTTGGGGCAGGGAAGTCCCATATAACTGAGTTGGGAACCATCTGTACCGCCTCGAATAGGTTTTATGATGGGGGTTACACCTACAGCTTCCATGGCTTTCTTCGCAATGGCTATGATGTGCATCACCGGGGTTATCTTTTCTTTCATGTTGTAGTACTGATCTTCCATTACTATGGTCGTGCTTTTGGGGTGGCTAAGGTTTAACTTCGCTACAAGAGCTAGCAGCCCTTGCTTTCGCTCTTGAAATATAATGGCATCGTGATCTCGGACTATAAGTTCTAGTTGTGCCTCCGATACATCTCCGGAAATATGATGTACGTGATAAAAACCCTCGCGACCCGAGGTCCGCTCAGGAATTTCATTTAGGGGAAGTCCTGCCATAAAGGCGTGGGCAAGCCCTATGGCATTCACCATTTTACCTTTGGCATAGCCCGGATGCACACTTTTACCGCTAAAAGTAATTTTGGCCTTTGCAGCGTTAAAATTCTCGTATTCCAGTTCGCCAATTTCACTACCATCAACCGTGTAGGCCCAATGGGCACCAAATTTCTCAACATTAAAATGATGCGCACCACGGCCAATTTCTTCATCGGGGGTAAAGCCAATGCGGATGGGGCCATGCTTAATTTCGGGATGTTTTATGAGATACTCCATAGCCGAAACAATTTCTGCAATACCGGCTTTATCATCGGCACCCAACAGGGTGGTACCGTCTGTGGTAATCAAGGTTTGCCCTTTGTAACGCAACAAATCGTTAAAGGTAGTGGGCGACAAAACAATGTCTTCCGTTTGATGTAGCACAATATCGGTGCCATCGTAATTGCGAATAATCTGCGGGTTTACGTTGGTGGCAGGAAAATCGGGAGCGGTGTCTATATGGGCAATAAATCCGATGGTAGGTACCTCGTAGTCCACATTGGCGGGTAAGGAAGCCATGATGTAGGCATTGGTATCGATGCTAACGTCTTGCATGCCAATTTGTTCTAATTCGCGTACCAGTAGGTTAGCCAATACCCATTGTTTTTCTGTACTTGGGGTAGTATCCGAATGAGGATTGCTTTGGGTATCTATAGTAACGTACCGAAGAAAGCGGTCTATGAGTTGTTGCATATATTTTGGTTTGCCACAAAAATACGATAATGATCCTTGGCAAAGCATAGTGTATTCCTAAGCTTTTTGCGTTAGGGATTGCAGTGGAAATCCTTTTTGTTTTTACAAAAAGATTGCAACGAAAAGCCCGACCCTTGTGGTAACGCTCAGAAAATATATCTTGAAGAAGATCGGACTTTGGTGCGTAATTTTATTGACAGCGCACGAATTGTCCGATTTGAACGTTTTTAAAAGGACACATTTTTTTGTATTCTTTTGTGATGAAATGCAGGTTTGTACGTTGCAAAGTGCTTTTTATCGCAATTTTAAAGGAGTTGGTGTGTGCAAACTTTAAAATAAATACATTGCACTCTCTAAAACAATTACATACGCTATGCAACGCATAAAATGGATACCGCTTATGGCGCTTCAATGTCTTGTCTATTGTGTTTCTGCACAAGACTGTACCCTAGATTTGGCAGGGACGAAGCTCGACACCTTCATTAAAATTTTTCAATTAAACGACACGCAAACTGCACAGGCAGAACAATGGCAGGCCGAGGTGCAACTGCACCTGAATGTGTTAGAAGAAGAGGCTACAACCCTATTGGCCAAACAGCCCCAACACACTCCGGAAGAATTGACGGCATTGGCTCAAAAATATAGGGCTGTGCAGGATAAAATGATTGGAATATCCGCAAATTATGATGTAAAGCTAGTAAGCGTATTGAATGAGAAGCAGTACCAACGGTATCTTGATCTGTGCGGGGAGGCGGTACGGCGGCCTTTGGAACGAAACCCTGAATAACTTTAGTTTTGATGTTGATAAATAGCTTCGCGGAAGCGAAATAAGGACTGGGGAGTTTGTATTTTTGCAAAAACGCCGTTTAGCCCCATGTACACGCTATTGATTCGTCCGCTTCTTTTTTTATTTGATCCGGAGGTGGTTCACACACTTTCGTTTAAAATTATTGGCTTTTTGTCCAAACTTGGTTTTTCTAGAGTGTTCCGATCGCTTTATGTTGTAGAAGATACACGTTTAACACGGGAGCTTTTTGGACTGAAATTTAAAAATCCGGTGGGTTTGGCGGCGGGATTTGACAAAAATGCCTCTTTGTACAACGAGCTTGCCGATTTTGGTTTTGGTTTTGTAGAAATTGGAACGCTTACCCCAAAACCCCAAGATGGCAATCCCAAAAAAAGACTATTCCGTTTAAAAGCAGATAACGCCATTATTAACCGAATGGGATTTAATAACAAGGGGGTTTTTGATGCTGTAGAACGCCTAAAAAAAAAGCATAAGGTACTTATTGGCGGTAATATTGGTAAAAATAAGAATACGCCCAATGAGGATGCTATTAAAGACTATCTTATCTGTTTTGATGCCTTATTTGCCCATGTAGATTATTTTGTGATTAATGTGAGTTCTCCGAATACCCCGGGTTTGCGGGAACTACAAGAAAAGGAACCCCTTACGGCTTTGCTTAAAGAGTTGAAAAAGGAGAATACAAAATGTGCAAGGAAGTCTAACAAGGCAGAAAAACCTATTTTATTGAAAATAGCACCGGATCTTACAGAGGCACAACTTTTAGACATCATACAAATTATTACCACCACACAGATTGATGGGGTGATTGCTACCAATACCACCCTGAGCCGAAATGGGCTGTCATCGCCGCTATATATAACGGAAGAAGCTGGCGGTTTAAGTGGGAAGCCTTTGGCGCAACGGAGCACAGAGGTTATCCGATTTTTGGCCGAAAAAAGCCAGAAAGCCTTTCCTATCATTGGGGTAGGAGGCATCCATAGTCCGGAAGATGCATTGGAAAAACTGGAAGCCGGTGCCGATCTTGTGCAGCTTTGGACTGGATTTGTTTACGAAGGTCCGGCTTTGGTAAAAAAGATTAATAGGGCTATACTTGCTTCCATGGAAACTTAAAAGACCCCGGAATAGCCGCTGCGAAACAACAAAAAATTTAAAAGGCAAAGACGCTTATGCTGTCAAAATTTAGAATGGTTCTTTGTCTTTTATAGGTTGAAAGGGCTGATTTATTTCGTCCAATAATCGACAACCAAAACATCATCTAGATGTGGTCCCAAAAGAGCGCCAAATGCCTTATGATCTGGATGCGGAAGGTATATAGCCCTATCTTCCTCGCTGTTGAACGTAAGGAAAAAACAATGGGTAAACCCTTTTTCTAAACCTTCCGGGCTATTGTTAAGACCCCATTCGTAAGATTTTATTTGCGGTATTTTAGATGGTAATTGGGAAAAGGCGGTTAGGATTTTGGTTAAATTTTCTTCGGAAGTGCCTTCTTTAAATTTAAAAAGTACTACATGGCGCAGTACACTATCTTGTTTTTTCATCATTTCTGCGACACTATAGGTTGGCTCGTTGTTAATTGCGTGGCTGCTAAAGCTGTATAACGTGCAGGTTAGCAGCAGTACTGCGGTAAGAATTCTCATTGATTTTTAAATTTTAGGCAAGATATAAAAAAAGTGCGATACTGCGGTTTAATTTGTAAATTCCCGACTTTATTGCGAAACCGTTGAATTACGATATTTTATACACTTTTGTTTTGGCGACGGCCGCTATGGCGATTGCGCCCGGGCCGGATAATATTTATGTGTTTTCGCAAAGTATAAGCCATGGTAAAAAATACGGATTGGCTACTACGGCCGGTCTCTTGTCGGGTTGTTTGGTGCACACTACCTTATTGGCTTTTGGGGTTTCTGCCGCGCTAAAAGCGAATGAACATGTGTTTTTTGGGATCAAGGTATTTGGGGCAATGTATTTGTTTTACTTGGCTTTTCAGGTATTACGAAGTGAGAATACCACAGGGCTTCCTACGGAAAAGACGGCTAAAGGCAGTTTGATATCGCTGTTTAAACAGGGATTTATCATGAATGTGTTAAACCCTAAAGTAACCATTTTTTTTCTGGCATTTTTCCCGGGATTTTTGTTTAGCGACTCGTGGAGTACAATAGCTCAATTTTATACCTTAGGATTTCTTTTTATCGGGGTCTCATTTTTTATTTTTGGTGGTATTGCCGTACTTTCGGGGACTATTGCAGCGCGGTTTTCAGAAAACCAAGCGGTAGGAAACTATCTCAAGTGGTTTCAAATCATCGTCTTTGTGAGTATTGGATTATTTCTAATCCTGTCGGATAAGTAAGTGGTAATTTTGGCTGTAATGGAAATTCGGTATAATGGCTACAAAGGTTAAAATAATAGAATGTCCGCGAGATGCCATGCAAGGTATTAAGAGGTTTGTGCCCACCCAACAAAAGATTTTGTATGTACAGTCGCTATTAGGATGCGGATTTGATACTGTCGATTTTGGTAGTTTTGTATCGCCCAAAGCCATACCGCAAATGGTAGATACGGCTGCCGTTTTAGAAGGACTCGATGTAAGCAAAACGCAGAGTAAACTGTTGGCTATTGTGGCTAACATCCGTGGTGCAGAAGAGGCGGTTCGTTTTCCTCAAATACGGTATTTGGGGTATCCATTTTCTATTTCAGAAAATTTTCAGATGCGGAATACCCATAGAACCATTGACGAGTCCGTAGCTACACTTCAAGAAATTTTAAATGTGGCAGATAGGCAGGGAAAAGAAGTGGTAACCTACATTTCTATGGGCTTTGGAAATCCGTATGGCGATCCGTGGAATGTAGATATTGTAGGGGAATGGACTCAAAAATTATCGGGGATGGGCGTGCAGATACTGTCCCTTTCCGATACCGTAGGCGCATCGACCTCGGAAACTATAACCTATCTTTTTTCTCATCTTATCCCTCTATACCCGCAAATTGAATTTGGGGCGCACCTACACACCACTCCAGCTACGTGGCACGAAAAAATAAACGCTGCTTATAGGGCCGGATGCCGAAGATTTGATGGTGCTATCCAAGGATTTGGCGGCTGTCCTATGGCCAAAGATGAATTAACCGGCAATATGCCCACCGAAAAGATGCTCTCTTATTTTACGGAACAGAAAGTGAAAACAGGGGTTAACTGGTTGGCTTTTGAGGCAGCTTATAACAAAGCGTCATATCTTTTTGGATCCTACCATTAAGAGCGGGATTATTGAAAAGTTGTAACGCCTAGGAGTTTCTACTTCATTAAAAATGCAAGTTAAAACCGCCATACACTCCAAAGGGATGTCCTGGCCGTAACCCCGCAGGTACCCTTGCTGCTGCATAGGTTTCATCTAAGAGGTTGATTATATTTCCGGTAAAGCTTAAATACGGAGTGGCGTGGTATTTTGCGGAAAAATCTACCACCACAAAGGAATCTAGCCTTTCATTTTCCGGGATGGAACCACTACCTGCAAGGGTTCGAAGTGTATCTTGATATCTTGCACTTAAGGCGAGTTCAAATTTTTTGTGTTCCAAAGCGATCGTTCCGTTCATTTGGTGCTTGGCAATATAGGGCAGTTCGTCGCCTGCGGTGACATCACCCCAAAGTCCGGCCGAACTACTGAAACTGTTTAAAAATTCAGTATCGGTGTACGTATAGGCCAAGGTTATGGGTAACGCAAAGCCATTAGTTTGATGGTGCATAAGATTGTAATTAAGCAGTACTTCCAAACCTTTAATTTTTACCTCACCTGCATTAAATTGATCTAAGGTACTCTCCCCACCTGAGGAGGCAAAATCGTTTCCGAGCAAATTAGAATAGTCATTATAAAACGCAATAAGTTCCCCGGATAAACCACCTGTACTAATGCGCGTACCCAATTCGTAGTTTACACTTTTTTCTGCTTCTTGATCCGGGGTGTTGCTTGGGGGAGCAAAACCCTTGTGCACGCCACCAAATAGTGAAATCTTGTTGTTAAGGTTGTAATTGAACCCTATGCCCGGAATAAATACATCAATTTTATTTTCTCTGTTGCTAACATTAGCACCAGATCTGCTATTGTCGTTAGTACCAAAATCGGTTCTGGTAAGTTCAATAGTTTCATAGCGTATTCCCGGGATAATGGTCAGGTCGTTAAATTTTATTTTGTAAAGTGCATGAGCGGCAAAGGCGGTAGCATCATCTAAACGGTTGGCCGAGGTTCCTGGCTTTCCGGCGGTGTTTAATTGCATAATACCATTGGTTATTCCGTAGAAATCGCGCCATTGAAAACGGTCTTCTTGGTCATAGTGGTATCGTAAACTTACTTCAATGTCGTGAAAAACGGTATCACCCCAATGGTAATCAAGCTTGGTTTGTATGCCTTTAGATACATAACTTCTATTGTTTTGCGTATAGCGCAATACATTCCCAGCGGCGTCAACATCCCCACGAAGAATAGCCAGTTGGTCTGCAAATTGCAGGGGATTGTTAAGAATGTCGGTTATACCGGTGGTACTTCCATTTGCAACTACATCACTTAAACGCGCCCAGTTTCTGTTAAATCCGTTGTAATACCCTGTCGTAGTGATCCTGAAAAAATCATTAAATTCCAGCGTATGGGTTGCTGTGAATTGGATATGATCTGTTGTTAGTTTATCTTTTTGTGATGCTGCGTAGCGTCGGAAAGGGGTGGCATCAAAATCGTCTTGCGTAAGACCTAAATAGGTTTCATCGCCATCTTCTTCTGCGTATTGAAATTTTAGATCTATGGCTTGTTTAATTTGGGCTTCAGGCTTGGTTGAAAGACGAAATTTAGCAACGACATCATTTTTATTAAAACCGGTATTTCCGCCATTGTCTAAGTCCTTAAATCCATCGGAGCGATAATTCAAGTATTCCACAAAATAGCCGATGTTTGTTTTGCTTTCGCCAAGATGTGCATGAAGGTTGCTGCTGTTAAAAGTACCGTAATTGGCACTAAGTCCACCTGTAAACGTATCGGGGATTCTTCCGGAGATCAGGTTTATGGCTCCTCCGGTGGTGTACGGACCGTACTGAATTTGGCTACTTCCTTTAAGAACTTCTACGGCATGCATCCTTCCCACATTCGGAAAATAATAGGCCGCGGGCGCACTGTAGGGCGCCGGAGCAATTAAGACACCATCTTCCATAACAGTAATTTTGGAACTGCGCTCCGGAGAGGTTCCTCGCAAACTAATGTTGGGTCGCAACCCAAAACCGTCTTCTTCATAGACGTTCACCCCGGGAACTGCGCGCAACACCCTGTTAATATCGGTATATCCAAATTGCTTTAGTTCTTCCGGTGAAACATAGTAGGCCGCACCAGTTCTGTTTTTGGCTTGAAATTTACTTCCAAAAAGCAAATCTGCCGAGATGACTGCTTCTTTTAAAGTAATTACACTATCTTGAGATTGGGAATTGTAATCTTGGGCTTGTACAAAAGGAATGCTTAACAATCCACATAATCCGGCTAACGAATACTTCATTCTTATTTAGATTTATTAAAAATAATGACGCAAATGTAGTATATAAAATAGACCGAAACAAAGTTTATTTAGAATTAATAAAAATAATTTTACACCTTTTTAGAGTGAAGATTGTATGCTCTTTGAACGTCTTTGTAAAAGAATTTGATTTTCAAGGATGTAGCAATTAAATGCACAGGTCGGGTACTTTTAAGACTTGTTTGAAAAAGTGAAGTGGACGCATTTTTACTGAGAGCCAAGCCCTAATTTCAGTATCCCAAATGCCCCTAAATAGGAAGTAATACCGATTTTAAGAGTGACAAGAGTGGATGGTTCTTTTGAGGGATGCATTTGTTTAACGTAAAGAATTCCCCTAGGTTTCCGTGTCCACCGCTCTTTTGGAGCGGTTGAAACAGCTATTGGCAATTTCAAGAAACTCTTTATTTGAAGAATTCCCATATAAAAGTAGTACATTTGCATGCAATTAAACTTTAATTGCCATGCAAGCTCATTTATCTAAAATTATCGGTGAAGGTCTTACGTACGATGACGTATTATTGGTGCCGGCATATTCCGAAATTCTTCCCAGAGAGGTTAATATTCAAACCAAATTCACGAGAAATATTGTTATAAATATTCCCATTGTATCTGCGGCCATGGATACGGTAACCGAATCCAAGATGGCAATTGCTATTGCGCAAGAAGGGGGTATAGGCGTATTACATAAGAATATGACTATAGAACAACAGGCCTTAAAAGTGCGTAAAGTGAAACGTGCAGAAAGCGGCATGATCTTAGACCCGGTAACCCTTCCCTTACACGCCAAAGTGAAGGACGCCAAAGCCAATATGAAAGAATTTAGTATTGGTGGCATTCCTATTGTGGATGCTCATGGGAAGCTCATAGGGATTGTTACCAATAGGGATTTGCGATTCGAAAAAAATAATGACCGACCCATTTCCGAAGTAATGACTTCTAAAAATTTGGTTACGGTGGGTGAGGGCACTTCATTGGAAGAAGCGGAAGATATTTTACAGGAAAATAAGATCGAGAAATTGCCAGTAGTCGATAAGGATTATAAGCTGGTGGGGTTAATCACTTTTAGGGATATCACAAAACTTACTCAAAAACCCATTGCCAACAAAGATCAGTATGGCAGGTTGCGTGTGGCTGCGGCTTTGGGCGTAACTCCCGATGTATTGGATAGAACAACAGCTTTGGTGAATGCGGGGGTAGATGCCGTGGTGGTTGATACCGCCCACGGTCATACCAAAGGAGTAGTGAGTGTTCTTAAGTCCATTAAACTTAAATTCCCTAATTTGGAAGTCATTGTGGGCAATATCGCGACCGCAGAGGCCGCTAAATACTTGGTGGATGCCGGGGCAGATGCTGTAAAAGTGGGTATAGGACCTGGATCTATCTGTACTACTCGAGTAGTAGCAGGAGTAGGTTTTCCTCAATTTTCTGCCGTATTAGAAGTTGCTGCAGCTATAAAAGGGAGTGGCGTTCCGGTCATCGCAGACGGAGGCATTCGCTATACGGGAGATATTCCCAAGGCAATTGCAGCCGGTGCGGATACGGTAATGCTGGGCTCCTTATTAGCAGGCACCAAGGAATCGCCGGGCGAAACTATTATCTACGAAGGACGAAAGTTTAAATCGTATCGAGGTATGGGTTCGTTGGAAGCGATGAAACAAGGCAGTAAGGATCGGTATTTTCAGGATGTGGAAGACGACATCAAAAAATTAGTTCCGGAAGGTATTGTAGGTCGGGTGCCGTATAAAGGCGATTTATTTGAGAGCATTCATCAGTTTGTGGGCGGACTTAGGGCCGGAATGGGGTATTGTGGCGCTAAGGATATTGCCACGTTAAAAGATACAGGCAAATTCGTGAAAATTACCGCCAGCGGGATCAATGAAAGTCACCCTCATGATGTAACCATAACTCAGGAATCTCCAAACTACAGTAGGTAGTGCAAGGGGTTTTGTATTGAATTGTCAGGAGTAGAAAACCCTAATTAGCTGGCACGTGTGTTTGAAATAAAACAGAGAAAAAGCCCTCTATTTTTATATAGAGGGCTTTTTTATAATATCAATTGTCATTCTTTGTGCTGCCTATTTCCCTTTTGCTTCGTAGGTTTTCCAATCTTTATCTAAATACACATTGTCGCCAAAGTATTTCGCAATATTGAGAAAAGGCTGGGCTTTGTGATATCCGGGTAGTGGCGATAACATATTCATTTTTTCATCTAAAAAAATAGTGGTAGGATAACTTAATCGACCTTGCATTAAGGCGGCAGCTAACTCGTGGTAACCCGATCTTCCCGAAGGAACGTATTTATAGGTCTTTCCCTTATAGGTTAGCGGTTCCTTGCCTTCCCCATCCATTTTTACCATATAAAAATTTTCGGACATATATTTGGCAACCTCGGCATTCTGAAACGTATCCTTATCCATTTTTTTACACCAGCCGCACCAATCAGTGTACACATCTACGAACATTTTCTTTGGAGACGCCTCTGTTTCAGACAATTTTACGGCCTCATCCCAAGTTAACCAATTTACTTCTTGCCCCTTCATCTCAATCCCCAAGGTTAGCAAGAATAAAAATAAAGGTACTTTTAAAAAAGATGCAACTGACGTATTCATAACAACATATTTTTTGGCTTTTGTCGAAAGACAATCAATAAACTAACGAAGAAAGCCTTCATTTATTTTACCAATTTCTTTTCGGGCGTTGGCGCAAATAAGTCGTGCACATCAATTTGGGTTTTAATGAGGTCGTCAAAAGTTTCCCGTTCTCGAATTAAAATAGCCTTGTTCTTGTACCATAACACTTCCGGAGGTCTAAATCGGGAGTTGTAATTGCTCGCCATGGTAAAGCAATAGGCTCCGGCGTTGCTAAAGCAGAGAATATCCCCTTCTGAGATTTCACTGATCCTATGGTTGCTTGCAAAGGTATCTGTTTCGCAAATATACCCTACGACGGAGTAAAACCGTTCTTTTCCTTCGGGATGGGAAATGTTCCGGATTCGGTGGGTAGCGCCATAAAACATGGGGCGTATAAGATGATTAAAACCTGTATCTATGCCCGCAAATACAGTGGATGTGGTTTGCTTTACTACATTTACCTTCGCCAAAAAGAAACCGGCTTCACTTACCAAAAACTTACCCGGTTCAAATGCCAACGTAAGTTCTTTGCCATAAGCCTCACAAAACGTATTAAAACGTTCACTCAGTTTTTTGCCGAGCTCTTCTACATTAGTCTCTATATCTCCTTCCTTGTAGGGAACTTTAAATCCGCTGCCAAAATCGATAAATTCCAGATTTTTAAAATTTTTGGCGGTTTCAAATAAGATTTCGGAGGCATAAAGAAAGACATCAATATCTAGAATATCACTTCCCGTATGCATATGAATACCATTGATATTCATTTTGGTGAGTTCAATAATACGGAGAAGATGCGGTGTTTGGTGTATGCTAATGCCGAATTTGGAATCGATATGACCCACGGATATTTTGGAATTTCCTCCGGCCATTACATGTGGATTTATCCGAATACATACTGGCACTTCCGGGTGTTTGGCGCCAAATTGCTCTAAAATTGACAAATTGTCGATATTAATCCGTACGCCAAGTGCCGCAGCTTCTTCAATTTCTTCTAAGGATACCCCATTTGGCGTAAATATTATAGCATCAGGTGAAAAACCAGCCATGAGTCCCAATTGCACCTCTTGTATAGAAACGGTATCTAAGCCACTGCCCAAACTATTCATTAAACGCAGTATTGAAATATTAGAGAGTGCTTTAGCTGCATAGTTCAGCTTTAGCTTTTTTACACCTTTAAAGGCATTGGTGAGCCTTTGAAACTGCGCTATTATTTTTTCAGCATCGTAAACATATACGGGAGCTCCGTGTTCGTTTACAATTTTAAGTAAATCGGCATGTTGCATTTTTATACAAATTTTTCGCAAAGCTAGCCAGAAATATGAGGTATTCAAAAAAAAACATCAATTTGTTAAAAATACAACAAAATGTTATATTTACATATTTTTGCATAGCAATAAATGTTTGGAAAGAGCTTCTTTTTTTGAACTCATTTAGGGCGTTTTCGTGCATTAAAAGACTAATTCTGCTTTAAAATTAATGTGTCTTTTTTTTTCGTTAGGCTATTAAACATTGGTTTCCTATTTTTGCCATTCAATTAATTACATACGAGATATGAATCTTCACGAATATCAAGGAAAGGAAATTTTAGCAAGTTTTGGCGTTCGCATTCAACGCGGGGTTGTAGCCCACAATGCAAAGGAAGCTGTAGATGCTGCAAAGCAACTCACTGCAGAGACGGGAACAGGGTGGCATGTGATCAAGGCGCAAATTCATGCCGGGGGTCGCGGCAAAGGAGGTGGCGTAAAGCTGGCAAAGAATTTAAAGGAAGTAGAAGAGATATCCGGACAGATTATTGGAATGAATCTTATTACACCTCAAACATCTGCAACCGGAAAGAGAGTGCATCAGGTGTTAGTGGCCGAAGATGTGTATTATCCGGGTCAGAGTGAGACAAGTGAATTTTACATGTCCGTTCTCCTCAATAGGAGCAAAGCGCGAAATATGATTATGTATTCTACCGAAGGTGGTATGGATATAGAACAGGTAGCCGAAAAAACGCCACACCTCATATTTACAGAAGAAATAGATCCTTCAGTAGGGCTTCTTCCTTTTCAGGCCAGACGAATTGCTTTTAATTTAGGGCTTTCAGGTACGGCTTTTAAAGAAATGACAAAATTTGTAACCGCCTTATACCGAGCATATGTAGAAAGTGATGCTAGTTTGTTCGAGATCAATCCGGTTTTAAAAACGTCGGACGATAAAATCTTAGCGGTAGATGCCAAGGTTTCCATAGATGATAATGCCCTGTATCGCAGGAAACAATATGCAGAAATGCGGGATTTACGAGAAGAAAGTCCGATAGAGGTAGAAGCCAGAGCGGTAGGTTTAAACTATGTAGATTTAGATGGTAATGTGGGCTGTATGGTAAATGGTGCCGGACTGGCCATGGCGACTATGGATCTTATAAAAATGGCAGGTGGCGAACCGGCCAACTTTCTCGATGTAGGGGGTACGGCAGATGCAAAAAGAGTAGAGGAAGCCTTTCGGATTATTTTGAAGGATCCTAATGTAAAAGCAATTTTAATTAATATTTTCGGCGGTATTGTCCGTTGCGATCGCGTGGCGCAAGGTGTGGTAGACGCCTACAAGAATATGGGTGATGCCATTAAGGTGCCTATTATCGTGCGTTTGCAAGGTACCAATGCGGAGTTGGCAAAGGATATTATCGATAATTCCGGCTTGGCGGTTCATGCTGCTGTACAGTTTCAGGAAGCCGCTGATAAGGTGAAAGCTGTGTTGGCTTCATAACGCAAAAAAAAAACGGTAAAATTTATAACAGAGGCAGTATGGGATGTACTGCCTTTTTTTGCATAGTGCTGTTTCTTAGGTTTCGTATGTTACGGCTTCACAGTATGCGCTTCCCGGCTAAAGTCAACATTCTCTTTCGATAAAATTTCAATGGGAGAATACATTTTACTTTCGGGCAGCTTGCGATCCAGAATAAAATTGGTTAAGGTTTTTACAGCATCGTATCCCTGTCGAAACGGTTTTTGAGAAATTAGGAAAGTGGCTTTGCCTGTTTTCAGACATTTTACATTTTCATCGGTACCATCAAATCCAATTATAGTTAGTTCTTTAGCTGTATGGGTCTCTAAACAACTAAGGTAGTAGGCTGTGCGGCTATTGGGAATAAAAACACCTTTTATTTCAGGTGTTGTTTGGAGTGCCATGCTAAATTTTTCTTTTAAATTTTCACTTTGGGAAAGGCTATATGTGTCTAAAAAGGAGCACGAAATGGGGATATTATGGGTTTTGAAATAGGTTTTAAAGCCACTTATCCGTTTGGAAATGGTTTTGTTTACATCGCTATTGCCTTTAGATCTCACTATAAGTACAGCACCTTGGTTGCCCAGAGAAAGATGCATTAACCTACCCGCTAAAATGCCGCTCATTTCTGCATCCTGACCAATAAAAGTTAGGTTGTTAAAACCCTGAAGGTCAATGTTGATAAACACATACGGTATTTTAGCCTCATCCAAGGCACCAATCATACGTTGTGTTTCATCTGTAAAATTAGGAGCAATGATAACGCCATCCGGTTTGGCATGGATCAAAGCCTCAAACTGTTTCAGATATGACGCTGCTTCAAATTGATCAAATGGAAAATTGCGAACACGAATTCCAAAAACTTCTACTTCTTCTTTAGCGGCCTCAATACCTAAATGTGGGGCTTTCCAGAAGATATTTTCCATATCAAATTTTGGGAGTAAGGTGGCCAAGGTAATGGTTTTGTTCATGGCCAGTGATCGTGCTACCTTGTTGATTTTAAAGTTATTTTTTTTAAGTATTTTTTTGATTAAGGCCTCCGTTTTAAGGGAAACCCCACCGCGATTATGAAGCACCCGGTCTACAGTACCCGGTGAAACGTTAGCCTCCACGGCTATATCTTTAATGGTTTTCACTGTTTCATTTTTGTCAAATGTAAAAATAATTTATGTGTGCGAACACTAGAGGGAAAAAAATGTACATTTTGGGTTGTCTGGTTGTGATGTGGTAGCATGCTATAATTGTATTATGTTAAATTTTAAGGGGATTTCATTCTTTTTTTCATTTTTTTTTTAATGTTTTATTTAAATAATTACATTTGTGTGCGTACACTATTAATAGTACTGCAAGGAATTTTAATATCTCGTGGTAATTTGTGTGCGTACACGTGCAATCTAACTCTAAAATTTAACAACAAGTATGAAACAAATGAAAATTAATCGATTATTGTTGCTGCTTTTTTGTATTACGGCAGGACAATTGTATTCGCAGGGAACGCAGGTTTCCGGAACCATTCTAGACGATTTAGGGCAACCTCTGCCGGGTGCCAACATTCTTGAGGTTGGTACCACCAACGGAGTACAGTCCGACTTCGATGGAAATTTTTCTATTTCTGTCGCTAACTCAAATGCAGTGCTTTCTGTATCTTTTATTGGGTTTAAGACCGTAGATTATCCCTTAAATGGGCAAACTAGGCTTACCATCACTATGGAAGCTAGTGCCGATGCCTTAGATGAAGTTATTGTAGTTGGCTACGGTTCGCAGAAAAAAAGCGATGTTACCGGGGCAATTACATCGGTTTCGGGCGAGGATATCAATATTACTCGAGAAAGCAATCCTTTAAATGCGCTTGCGGGTAAGGTTGCCGGGGTAGACATTGGGATATCTAACAACGCACCGGGTAGTAATCCTAGTATTTTAGTTCGAGGAAGGAGTTCGCTCACCTTTTCTAATGAGCCCTTAATTGTAGTAGACGGGATACCTTTAGAGGGTAGTCTTGGAGACGTTAATCCGGCTGATATTTCCTCTATTGAAGTCTTAAAGGATGCTTCCTCTGCAGCTATTTATGGGGCAAGAGGGGCTAATGGGGTTATTTTAGTAACCACTAAAAGGGGTGTTTCCGGTAAGCCTCGATTTAACTTTGACACCTATACAGGTTTTGCAGTACCCTTTACAGAGTTTAATATGATGAATTCTGAACAATGGGTCGCTATGCGCAGGGAATCGCAACGTGCCGCAGCCGATCAAGACAATGGGTTGCCTGTAGGTACTAGCCCTATACCTTCTGTAGAAGATGCCTTAGAACCATTACAACTTCAAGCATTTAGGGATGGGGTAGATACTAATTTTCAAGATCTCGCCACACAGACCGGAGAGCAAAGCAATTACAATATTGGAGTGAACGGCGGCTCGGACAAAGTGCGATATGCCGTATCCTTAAATTATTTTAAGCAAGAGGGTGTTTTTAAATTGGCGGAGTTTGAACGATATACCTTTAGAGCCAATTTAGATATGGATTTAACCAAAAACTTAAAAGTTGGTATTTCGCAACAGGCCGGCTTTGGAGAACGACAAGATTCTAATCCTATAGGTGGTGTCTTGTCAAATAGTCCGTTGACAAGACCTTTCAATGCGGATGGAAGTCCAACTACCGATCCTTTGGCCGATGGTTTGGTTTGGAATCCGCTGAACGACCTGGACCGCAAAAACTTTATAGATAAGACGAAGAATTTCAGGTATTTTGCTAACATTTTTGCATCCTATAACCTATTCAACAATGAAAGAATTGGAAATCTTAAGTACACCCTAAGTCTTCAACCTCAATTTGAGACCATCAGAAGAAATAATTTTCGCGGAACCCAAAGTGGTGTCGGAAGGGGAGTACGGAACGAGGCCAGTAAAACGGAAAGAATAAATACGTCGTACACCTTAGAAAATATCTTAAATTATAACATCGCATTTAACGAAAATCATGCCTTGGATGCCACTTTTCTGTATAGCTTTCAGGATTCGGAACGTGATTTCTTTACATTGGGCGTAAGCGGACTACCATCAGATACACAAACGTTCAACAATTTAAGTGATGGGGAATTGGTCGATTTTAGGGATAGTTCATTAGATACCGAAGAATGGACTTCCTATATGGCTCGGGTTAACTATACTCTATTCAATAAGTACCTCTTTACCTTAACGGGTAGGTATGACGGATCTTCGAAACTTTCGCAAGGCAATAAATGGGGCTTTTTCCCCTCTGCAGCCTTTGCATGGAAAGTGTTAGAAGAGAATTTTATGCAACAACAAACTGTGTTTTCAGATCTTAAATTACGGTTGGGATACGGTGAGGTAGGTCGCAATCCTATAGCTCCTTTTGCTACCTTAGGTGGTTTAGGCAGAACCGAAGGTTCTTTTGGCGGGCAGGCTGCCTTTGGGTTTTTGCCTCAGGATATTGCAAACCCGGATCTTAAATGGGAAACAACAAAGACCTTTAATGTGGGTATAGATTATGCCATCCTAAACAATAGGATATCCGGGTCTATTGATTATTACTCCAATGAGACCGAAGACTTGCTGTTAAACCGATTTTTACCGGCAACTTCCGGATTTCAATCCATTTTACAGAATGTGGGAAAAACCAGTGGCGAAGGGTTGGATGTCGTTTTAAGTGCGGTGTTAATCGATTCCGAAAACTTTAAATGGTCTGCGGATTTTAATTATTCTGTAAACACCAATAAAATAGATGAACTTGCCAATGGTAAGGTAGATGATGTAGGGAATAGATGGTTTATTGGGAAACAACTTAATGTGTTATATGATCGTGTTTTTGACGGTATTTGGCAATTGGATGAAGTCGCTGAAGCGGCCAGTTTTGGCAGAAGGCCCGGCGATATTAAATTAAAGGATTTAGATAACAATGGGGTGATTAATGATGATGATAGAAGAATTATCGGGCAATTAGACCCCAAATGGACCGGTGGTGTAACCAGTAGAATGCAGTATAAAGGTTTCGATCTTTCTTTTGCCTTATACACAAGACAAGGACATGTTACGAGAGCTCGTGTTTTGGAAACCTCGAATACCTTATTTGGAAGGTTTAATAATCTTAATGTTGATTTTTGGACACCAGAAAATCCAAGCAATACTTTCCCGAGACCCAACGCAAATCAGGAACGCCCATTAGATTCGCAGGTTTTGAGCTTTATTGATGCCTCTTTTGTACGCGTTCGTAACATTACCTTAGGGTATAATTTTGCGCATAGCAGTAAAATAACGGAGATATTGGGGTTAGATCAATTTCGGATTTATGCTACGGCTCAAAACCCATTTTTGTTTACCTCTACAGATTTAGATGGACTGGATCCTGAAGTTGCAGCCGGTACTCCGAATATTCAGGCAGGAAGCGCTGCTTTAGATCCGAATACGTTTATGCCAAGTCCTCGTACATTTTTATTTGGAATCAATGTTTCATTTTAATCTTAAATTTTAAAATATAAAAGATGAAAAAAATAATTTTAATCGTAATAGGCATATCCCTATTTGCATCCTGTGCAGGTGATGCCATAGACGAAAACCTTACCGGTGATTTAACTGTAGATGGTGTTTTTACGACTGAGGAGGGAATTAATTTAGCCTTAAACGGCACGTATTCTGCCTTTACTTCATTTATAGGTAGTAGTACGTCGGGCAATAGAGAAACAGGATGGACGTTGATTGCCATGGGTACAGATACCTATACCAACGGAGCTGATGGGAATTTTAAATTTTTTAACACCTATAATTCAGATCTTGCAGCCAGTACGGTTATTGTGCAAGAACCATGGGATGTATTTTACAGAGGCATTAATGGTGCTAATACCGTTATTGGAAGGGCACCGGAGGTCATTACAGACCCGGCGAAACTTCAAAACATTTTAGGGCAAGCTCACTTTTTAAGAGGATTGTATTATTACTATTTGGTGCGTGTTTGGGGGGCGGTACATTACACCGATCAAGAAACGGTAGGTGCAGAAACGGAAGCAACCAGAACACCCGTTCCTGAAATTTACACGAAAATAATTGAAGATATGGAGTTTGCAGCTCAGAATTTGCCACCTTCGCAAGGCGATTTCGGAAGGGCTACTTCATGGGCAGCAAAAGCAGCCTTAGCCGATATTCACCTTACTCGAAAAAATTATGACCTAGCCGCTCAATATTCGGAAGATATTATAAACAATGGGCCATTCAATTTGGTTAGGCCTGTAGAAGACCTATGGAACTTGGACAATGAAAATAATTCAGAAGTTATTTTATCGGCTCAATTTTCAGATATTTTAGAATTTGATAATGGGGGCAATCCTGCGCATATGTATTTTCTAATGGAATATGATAACCGACCCGGTATGGTGCGGGATGTCACCAATGGCAGACCTTGGAAGCGGTTTAAACCCACAGATTACTTAATTAATTTGTATGATTTGGAAGATAAACGTTACGATGCTACTTTTAAAACCGTTTGGTTCTCCAACAATCCAAATTCGGCTCCTCCGGGTATGCAGCCCGGTGATACGGCGATTTGGTTGCCCCGTGTTCCGCTTTCACAGGCCGAAAAAGATAGTCGCCCACACGGTGTTAATATTTTTAATCCGGACGAATATACCGAAAGAGTATACCCCGCTACAAAAAAGTGGATACAGCCCAATAGGATAGCGGTTAATAACGAATCGGGCAGTAGGGATTTCATCCATTGGCGATTGGCAGAGATATATCTCATAGCTGCAGAGGCCAATGCATTAAAGCCTGCTCCAGATCAAAATAAAGCCTTACAGTTTCTCAATGAAGTGCGTATGCGAGCCTATGATGTAAATAATGTAGGTGCATTACCACCAATCACCAGTGTTACTTTAGATATCATTTTAGAAGAAAGGGCCAAGGAGTTGGCGCAAGAAGGCAAACGTTGGTTTGATTTGGTCAGAACAGAAAAACTAGTGGAAAGGGTGCGATTGCATAATCCACAAGGAGCGCCTAACATACAAGATTTTCATATGTTACGGCCTATACCGCTGAGCCAAATAGATAGAACCACCTCAGCTTTTCCACAGAATCCGGGATATTAATTTAAGTTTTGTTAATTTGACCTTTCCATTTTACATTTTTTAAAATGGAAAGGTTTTTTTAATTAATCGTTTGCCATGTATTATAAGGAGCTATTATTTTGTTTGTGTGCAGCACTTTTCACCGCTTGTTCTTTACCCGAGAAACACAAGGAAGATGCCTTAGAAATTCCACTTTTTAAAAGGGTGCCGTTCAGTCATTCCGGCGTCGATTTTGTCAATAAGGTAGATGAGCAATACGATCGGTTCGAGGATTTTAGTTACCTCTATAACGGAGGAGGCACCGCTATAGGCGATATCAATAATGACGGACTACAAGATATCTTCTTTACGGGAAACGAAGTGGGGAACAGGCTATACCTAAATAAGGGCAATCTGCAATTTGATGACATTACCGAAAAAGCTAATCTTGGGGAAGCAAAAGGATGGCACAATGGTGTGGTTATGGTAGATATTAATAACGATGGATTATTAGATATGTACGTGTGTCGTGGCGGATGGAAAGACCAAAGGGAAGATCGCAAAAACTTGCTTTATATTAATCAAGGTAACCTTACATTTAAGGAAGAGGCCGAAATCTATGGTCTGGCCGATTTTGGGTATTCCAATCAGGCTTCTTTTTTCGATTTTGATAATGATGGCGACTTGGATGTCTATATCATGAACAGGCCCAGTGAATTTATGCTTCCCATCGCTGAAGTACTTAGAAACAAGGAGAATCCCACGGACGATCATAGAGATAAACTGTACAGGAACGATAATGGAACGTTTGTAGAGGCAAGCAATGAAATGGGGATCACCCATAATTTTGGATATGGTCTTGGATTGGTGACTGCCGATGTCGATAGAGATGGCTATGTGGATATTTATGTTTCCAATGATTATGATGAACACGATTATTTTTATATCAATCAGAAAGGAAAAGGATTCAAGGAAAGCATAAAGAACACAATGAACCATATAGCGCTATACGGTATGGGTGCAGATATTATGGATCTCAACAACGATGGTATGGAAGATATTTTTGTTACCGAAATGATGCCCAGCGATTTTAAAGAAGCCAAAATATCAATGCCCTCCATGAACGTTGAAGGTTTTAATGCGTTAGTTGATATGGGTTTTTACTACCAATACATGCAAAACACCATTCAATTGAACCAAGGTAATAGATCGTTTAGTGAGGTAGCACAATTAACAAAAATGGATAAAACAGAGTGGAGCTGGAGTGTTTTGGTGGCCGATTTAAATAATAGCGGACATAAAGATGTCTTTATTACCAACGGGTATAAACGCAATGTTTTTGACAATGATGTAGACCTAAGGTTACGCGATTTTTTCAATAAGAACACGTTTCAATATCAATCGGCCACTGAACTGATATCGGCAAAAGGAGACGAGATCATAAATCTGTACAACCCCATTAAAGAAAGGAATTATCTTTTTCAAAATAATGGAAATCTAAGTTTTAACAATGTTTCAGAACAATGGGGCTTCACGGAAGAAAGTTTTTCAAATGGTGCCGCCGTCGGAGATTTGGATAATGATGGCGATTTAGATTTGGTGATTAATAATTTGGACGACCACGCTTTTATTTTTGAGAATATCGCTAACGGCACTAACAATTTCCTTAGAATAAATTTTAAAGGACCAGCCAAGAACACCCTCGGCATAGGTGCTAAAGTAGAAATATGGCATGATAGCCAACAGCAATACCAAGAATTTAAAATGGTGCGGGGCTATCTTTCCTCCCAAGAACCTTTTCTTCATTTTGGTGTAGGACAGTCCAAAACAATAGATTCTCTTGCGGTTACATGGCCGGGAGGCCATACGCAGTGGGTTAAAAACGTGGACGTAAATAAAATAGTAACCATAGATTATGACGCAAGCAATGCGCCAAAAGCGACAGCGAAAAAGGAAGCGTCTTATCTATTTTCTTTTGTAGAAGATCAGTTAGGAATCCATTTTGAGCACAAAGAAACTATTTTTGATGATTATGCCATGGAACCTTTATTACCCCATAAATACTCCCAATTGGGTCCGGGCATAGCCGTAGGCGATATCAATGGTGACGGTAGGGACGATGTATACATTTGTGGTGCCAAAGACCAAAGCGGTGCGTTATTCGTTCAAGGGGAAAATGGACGCTTCCGAGCCATCCATGGCCCGTGGCAAGACAACGCAGGTAGTGAAGAGGTGTCTGCTTTGTTTTTTGATGTGGATGGCGATGGAAATCAGGATTTGTATATTGTTAATGGCGGTAACGAATTCCCGGTTGGGAGCCCATTCTATAAAGATCGATTGCTGCTGAATAAGGGTAATATTCAGTTTGAGGATGCTTCACACCGGTTGCCAAATAAGGCCTTTAGCGGATCAAAGGTTTCTGTTTGCGATTTTGATAAGGATGGCGATTTGGATATTTTTATAGGAGAACGTATTGTACCTCAGAATTATCCTATACCCGGTTCCGGATATCTTTACGAAAACCAAAATGGTTCTTTTATAGACATTACTGCTGCCAAGGCACCCGGTCTTTCCGATTTAGGTTTGATTACCGATGCCGTCTGGATAGATTATGATGAGGACGGGAATAGCGATTTGATCGTAGTGGGCGAATGGATGCCGATCACCGTGTTTCGGAATACCGGAAATAATTTTGAAAAGATGGAACATTCAACCTTGGGACTTGGCAAATCCGAGGGCTGGTGGTATGCTATTGATGCAGCAGATTTTGATGGCGATGGCGACATAGATCTCGTGGTCGGAAATTTAGGTTTAAACTATAAATACACGGCTTCAGAGGAAGCCCCATTTGAGGTATACAGTTCCGATTTTGATCATAATGGTCGGCGCGATATACTATTAAGTGTAAATGTAAATGGAGAACACTACCCCCTACGTGGAAAAAATTGTTCAGCACAACAAATGCCGTTTATCAACCAAAAATATGGCTCTTACAGCGATTTTAGTACGGCTACCATTGCTGAAATAGTAGGTACCGAAGCGTTATCAAAAGCAATGAATGGCAAGGCTTATACTTTTGCTACCACGTATTTTGATAACAATGGTGATGGTACCTTTACACCCAGCCAATTACCTAGTGTAGCGCAATTTTCATCGGTTAATAGCATACAAATCGACGATTTTAACTTGGATGGACATCTCGATATCCTTTTGGCGGGTAATTTATATACTTCAGAAATAGAGACCCCTCGTAACGATGCTAGTTTTGGCGCATTTCTCGCAGGCGACGGTAAGGGGAATTTTAAGGTAAATTATCCTAGCCAAAGTGGTTTGTATTTGGGAGGCGATATAAAAGACGTAAAACGCATTGAGGTAGGTGGCCAACCATTCCTACTAGTATCAGAGAACAATAAAGCGACGCGATTGGTGAAAATCAATCAAAAAAAAGGAGACGAGAAACACGAGGCAGAAGCGCATCTTTAATGTCATAAAGAGAAGCACACCAAGAGCTTTGAGGCAGTATAAGCTATAACAAGTTGCCTCAAAATAAGTTTTTAAAACATTGTAAACGCAAAAACACCCTAGAAAATAAACAAATGGTAACAAAGGAAATAGTATTTGGTTTAAAGAATCTGTCTCTTGCCTGTTCTGTAGGCATGTTGTTGACCATTGGCATCTCATGTAAAAATGAGTCGCCAAGGAATAATGGGTTCGCTTTAGAACAGCCCAAACTCGGATACAAATCTGTTCAGTTACTGAAAAGTGATAATTTGGAATTCAAGGATTTAAATAAAAACAATACTTTGGATCCCTATGAAGATTGGCGTTTAAGTTATGAAGACAGGGCTGCCGACCTTTTATCAAAAATGACACTGGAACAGAAAGTTGGTTTTATGATCATAAGCACAACGAGGATGGAAAATGATTGGGCTTTTGAAAAACCAAAGAATAATGAACCTATTGGCAATGGGTTTAATGAAGATGATCTTGTTGCCCATACGAACATGTTTACCCGTAAACCCTTAGATTATCCAAATATGTCTGCGGCCGGAACAACCAAAGCAGTCACCGAATTTCATGAGCGCCACTTTATTTTAAGAGCCAATCCTCCAAGGAAAATACTTGCAGAGTGGATCAATAACCTACAAACCCTTTGCGAAAGTGATGGCTTGGGAATTCCCGCCGTTGTAACTTCCAATCCAAGAAACCACATCACAATGGATGCGTCGGTGGGGCTTAGTGTTGGGAAAACTGAATTTTCCAGATGGCCCGGAGAACTCGGGTTAGCCGCAATGAGGGATTTTGAACTTGTCCGTGAGTTTGCCGATATTGCGAGGCAAGAATGGTTGGCCGCAGGGATACGAAAGGGGTATATGTATATGGCAGATTTAGCTACCGAGCCTCGTTGGCAACGTGTTGAAGGTACCTTTGGGGAGGATGCCGAATTGGCGGCTCGGATGATTCGGGAAATCGTTTTGGGTTTTCAGGGTGAAGACCTGAATTCTAGCTCTATAGCATTGACTACTAAACATTTCCCTGGAGGAGGTGCTACCGAAGGAGGGCAGGATCCACATTTTGATTGGGGTAAAAAAGAGGTGTTTCCGGGAGGAATGTTCAGTAATAATTTAATTCCATTCAAAGCGGCAATTGCAGCCAAAACATCATCTATTATGCCCTATTACTCCTATCCGGTAGATACCAAATACGAAGAAGTAGCCTATGCATATAATAAGGAAATCCTACAGGATTTACTTAGAGGTGAACTTGGCTATCAAGGAATCATAAATTCCGATACCGGTCCGATTGATATGATGCCCTGGGGTGTAGAAAATTTAACAATCATCGAGAGGTATAAGAAGGCGATAGAAGCCGGTATTAATCTTTTTTCTGGAACAGCCGATCCAACCCAACTTTTAGAAACAGTTTACAAATACAGGGAATTAGAAAAATTGGTAGATCATTCCGTTTATCTATTACTCCTAGAAAAATTTAAACTGGGTCTATTTGAAAATCCATATGTTGACATTGATCATGCAGTGAAAACCATAGGAAAAAAGGAATTTCAAGATAAGGCAGATATTGCGTTACGGAAATCTATAGTATTGCTGCGCAACGAGACTACAGCCAAAGGCAACGTTCTCCCCTTAAAAGGAGGCACTAAAGTATATTTTGAAACCATTGTTCCACAAAACGGAAATGAAAAGAATAACATTTTTACAGATACTACTAATAAATGGGCGGTAGAATTTGTAGATGCCCCGGAGAAAGCAGACGTGATAGTACTGTGGCTTATACCCAAAGGAAAATCCTTGTTCGCTTCTGATGGAAGTCCCTTGTATGTTTCGCTTTCCAAGAATGGGATTGATATTGAAAGAGTCAAATCTTTAAGTGCTAAAAAACAAACCATTTTAGCCATCAATTATTCCAATCCTTGGAATATCAGTGAAGTATATGGCGCATCAAATTCAGGAATAAAAGGGGTGTTAGCCACTTTTGGTACAACGCAGGATGCTTTATTGGATGTTGTTACAGGTGCTTTCAATCCAAGTGGAAAAATGCCATTTTCTACACCCATTTCTGAAGAGGCAGCACAGCATCAAAAATCGGATGTGCCAGGGTATATGGAGCCGAAGGGGTATTCACTGTTTTCGTTTGATGAAGGGATGTCTTATTGAGTTTCATTTATTTACATGATATGTATTTTAATATATGAAATCTGTTATAAGGGTTTTACTAGTATTATTTTGCAATTTTTTAACAAAACTTTACCCTTTTTAAAAACAATAAATGTATATTTGTGTGCGCACACGTAATGAATTATAAATTAAAAAATAAATCCTCAATGAAAGCAAAATCAACTCCGAGAATCTATATATACTTGGCACTCTTTGTCGCATTCGGTATTACAGGGTGCTCCACAGCTACAAAAGATGATACTCCTTGGGTTTCTTTATTTGACGGGCAAACCTTAAATGGCTGGTCTTTAAAAGGAGGGGAGGCCAAGTACACCATTAGGGATGGTGCTATTGTTGGGAGTTCTGTACAGGATACACCCAATACTTTTTTAACAACCAACCAAATGTATGGGGATTTTATTTTAGAGTTAGAATACAAAGTAGACTCAACGATGAACTCCGGTATACAAATTCGAAGCAATAGTTTTCCTAATTATATGAAGGGTCGCGTGCATGGCTATCAAATTGAGATCGATCCTTCGGATAGGGCTTGGAGTGCCGGCATTTACGATGAAGCTCGTCGTGGATGGTTAGTGCCATTAACTAACAATCCTACAGCACAAAAGGCATTTAAACAAAATGACTGGAACCATTATCGCATCGAAGCCATAAAAGACACGATTAAAACCTGGATCAACGATGTGCCGGCAGCCTATCTTATAGATGGAAAAACGGCTTCAGGATTTATCGCTTTGCAAGTGCATAGTTTAATGGGCGACCAGCAGGCAGGTACCGAAATTGCGTGGCGAAACATTAAAATCCTTACGGATAGTCTTTCTAAATACGCTAGAAAATCGCCCATAACCCCGGTTATTACCGCCAATAATCTTACGATAGATGAAGAGAAAAACGGATGGAAATTACTTTGGGACGGCAAAACCACCGAGGGTTGGCGGGGTGCCAAATTAGATGCCTTCCCGGAAAGTGGGTGGGAAATAAATGAGGGGATACTCACCGTATTAGCCTCCAACGGTGCCGAATCCGCTGCCGGGGGCGATATTGTGACTACCCAATTATATGGCGATTTTGAGCTAAAGGTCGATTTTAAAATTACCGAGGGTGCCAATAGCGGAATTAAATATTATGTGAATACTGATCTCAATAAAGGGCCCGGTTCATCAATTGGTCTAGAATATCAAATTCTTGACGATGCGCGTCATCCTGATGCTAAATTAGGAAATCATGAAGGGAGCAGAACAGTAGCTTCGTTATACGATCTTATTATGGCAGATCCAAATAAACCGATACATCCGATAGGAGAATGGAATACGGCGTATATCACTTCAAAAGAAAACCATGTAGAACATTGGCTAAATGAAGTGAAAGTATTGGAGTATGAACGCAAAAGCCCAGAATATCGTAAACTTGTTTCGGAAAGTAAGTATGTAGATTGGCCTAATTTTGGGGAAGCCGACCAAGGGCATATTCTACTCCAAGATCACGGTGATCATGTGTCGTTCAGAAATATAAAAATAAAACCACTTTAAACCTAAGATAATGACAACGAGAAGAAATTTCATCACAAAAACAGTGTTGGGAAGCACTGCCATGGCAGTAAGTACCTCTGCCATGAGTATGTCTGCCAGCAGTTACAGACGCATTATAGGTGCTAATGATCGGTTGAATGTTGCTATTGCAGGATTAGGAAGAAGGCTTGGGGCTTTTTATGAGCCCATCGCTAAAAAAGAGACCAACGTGCAATTACTCTATTTGTGCGATGTTATGGAACATCAGCGTACTAAGGCGCTGGAAAGTTTTTCCAAATACATTACGTACAAACCCAAATTGGAAAACGATATCCGGAAGGTTATAGAAGATGCTAAAGTGGATGTGTTTATTAACGCCACCCCCGACCATTGGCATGCGCCTGGCTCCATTATGGCCTTAAAGGCAGGAAAAAATGTGTATGTGGAAAAGCCTTGTAGTCATAATATGCATGAAAATACGCTATTGGTGCAGGCAGCCAAAAAGTTCAACAAAGTGGTTCAAATGGGAAACCAGCAGCGATCTTCGGACCACACCATCGAGATTATTAAAGAAATTCATTCGGGTATTATAGGTAAGCCGTATAAAGCGGTTGCCTTTTATACCAACCAAAGAGGAGAAGTACCCGTGCAAAAAAAGGCGGCAATTCCTCAAGGACTAGACTGGGATTTGTTTCAAGGTCCCGCCCCTCGCAGAGAATATACCGAAGAAACCTGGAACTACAACTGGCACTGGTATGGCTGGGATTATGGCACTGCGGAAGCTGGAAATAATGGCACCCACGAATTGGATGTCGCCCGCTGGGCAATGCAAGTAGATTTTCCATTACACGCTCGGGTAGAAGCGGCCAAGCGTCATTTTGTTACCGATGGCTGGGAAATGTACGACACTATGGAGGCTACTTTTCATTTTGAAGGCGATAAAGTGATCCAATGGGATGGTAAAAGTAGAAATGGGTATGATACCTACTCAGGAGATCGTGGCACGATTATTTACGGAAGTGAGGGAAGTGTTTTTGTAGATCGAGGAAAATATATCCTCACAGATCGATCTGGGAAAGTAGTTAAAAACAGTACCTCCGGAGTCGCCGAAGCCGGAAATACATTAGGCGGTGGTGGTGATATGACCACAACGCATGTCATAAACTTTTTTGATACTATTCGAGGGAAAGCCCAGTTAAACGCACCTATTGCAGATGCCAGTATTAGTATGGCTATGGTACATTATGCAAACATTGCGTATCGCATAGGAAGAGGAATCGATATCGATCCAAAAACAGGGACTATTTACGACAGGGACGCCATGAAACTTTGGTCCAGACCTTATGAGAAGGGGTGGGAACCAACATTATAAAAATGAATTGCTAACAACCACTAGTAATAGTATGACTAGAAAAATTATAGTACAGTTTGATGTTGTATTTTGTTTTGTCTTCACATTCTGAGAAATAGTCCTAAAAATGAACATATGAAGCGGAGAGATTTTGTTATAAAAGGGGGATTAATCTCCGCAGGAACACTAATGAGTTCATCTGCCTTGGGATCTTTAACATCTGGCGCTAATGATACCATTAATTTGGGTGTTATAGGAACCGGTGACCGCGGAGCAGGGCTCATCCCTTTTCTCAATCAGATACCGGGTATTCGCGTAACAGCCTGCTGTGATGTATTGCCATTTCGATTAGAACAAGGTTTGGCTAAGGTGGAGCAAAAGGCCAAAGGCTATGCAGATTACAGAGCCATATTGGATCGGAAGGATATCGATGCGGTATTAGTAGCAACGCCATTTTATACCCACTCCCAAATATATGGCGATGCCCTAGAGGCCGGAAAACACGTATATGCTGAAAAAACGCTGGCCAAAGGGTATGAGGGAATCAATGAATTGGTCAAAAAACAAAAAAAGTCCAATACCATTTTCCAAACAGGACATCAATATCACAGTTCCAGATTGTATGTGCATGTGGCAGAACTCATAAAGAATGGTAAAATAGGAAAAATAGCGGCTTTTCAATGTCAATGGAACAGAAATGGAAATTGGCGTAGACCTGTGCCGAATCCTAATTTGGAAAGAGCGGTAAACTGGCGTATGTACACCGAATTTTCCGGGGGTTTGGTCGCAGAACTATGTTCACATCAAATCGATTTCGTAAGTTGGGTTTTAGAGGCTTTTCCTGAGAAAGTTATGGGTGTTGGTGGTATCGATTATTGGAAAGACGGTAGGGAAACGTATGACAATATTCACTTGATGTACAGTTACCCGAATGGCGTAAAAGCCTCGTTTACCTGTCTTACCAGCAATGCTTTAGATGATTATAAGATTAAAGTAATGGGCGATAAAGGAACGATTGTTCTAGATTATCAAAAAGCTTGGTTTTTCCCTGAAGGAGGTACATCAAAAGAATTAGGAAATGTCGATGGTGTTTCTGGTGCCACCACAAATTGGGAACAAGGAAAGGGAATTCCTATCGAATTTGAGCATGCCGATCCCAGCAAGCAGGCCTTAATTGATTTTAGAGACAGTATTTGGAATAATACCAAACCTATTTCAGATATTTTTACTGGTGCCAACACGGCGGTATGTGTGCAAATGGGACTGGATGCCATGCGTAAGGATGAAATTATTCGAAAGCCCAAACACGGTTTCTATTCGGTAAACTAAAATAATAGTCCATAATAGGGAGCGTAGCGCGTCCGATGTTTTTTCGAGTTGCGATCTTAGCCATAAAGGAATCAGAATCATAAAATGAAATGAAATTGGGTTTTTAAAAAATGAGTAAGGTAATTGTAATAACAGGAGCGGGTGGTGTATTGTGCAGCACTCTTGCGAAAGCATTGGGTAAAGAAGGGCATAAAATAGTGCTTTTAGATTTACGGTCGGAAGCCGCGGAAAAAGAAGCGGCCGAAATTACCAGGGCTGGGGGTACGGCCATAGGCATCGCCGCTAACGTTTTGGAACGAAAATCACTGGATGATGCAAAGTCAGCGGTGAATCGTAAATTTGGTAAGGTAGACCTTTTAATCAATGGTGCTGGTGGCAATCATCCCTTAGGTACAACAACAAATTCGTTTTTATCGGTGGATGATTTAGAAGATAAAGCAGCCGGGTTCAAAACTTTTTTTGATTTGGATATGGAGGGTATCAAATTTGTGTTCGATCTAAATTTTATAGGAACCTTGTTGCCTACGCAAGTGTTTGCTACAGATATGGTCGGAAGGGAAGGATGCTCTATTTTAAATATTTCCTCTATGAATGCCTTTACGCCTTTAACCAAAATTCCGGCGTATAGCGGAGCTAAGGCGGCGGTATCTAATTTTACCCAATGGCTTGCAGTACATTTTTCAAAAGTAGGCATACGTGTTAATGCGCTGGCACCCGGATTTTTTCTAACCGATCAGAACAGAGCACTGCTTACTACGGAAGATGGTAATTTAACCCCAAGAGGCAATACCATCCTTTCGCAAACGCCCATGGGACGTTTCGGAACGCCGGAGGATTTAATAGGCACCACACTGTGGTTGTGCGGTGAAGGAGCCGCATTTGTAACCGGTGTCGTGGTGCCCATAGACGGA
The DNA here is from genome assembly GCF_034651555.1 of Aurantibrevibacter litoralis. NCBI lineage: Bacteria > Pseudomonadati > Bacteroidota > Flavobacteriia > Flavobacteriales > Flavobacteriaceae > Aurantibrevibacter > Aurantibrevibacter litoralis. Next base: position 29,966 of record NZ_JAYEEQ010000018.1, read on the forward strand.
GGATTTAGCGCTTTTAGCGGTGTGTAATAATAACTAAAAAACAAAGAACGTGGTACTAGAAAAAACGTGGAGGTGGTACGGACCAAAGGATCCCGTATCCCTATCAGACATCAAACAAGCCGGAGCTACTGGGATTGTTTCTGCGTTACATCACATTCCCAATGGTGCCGTTTGGCCGGTGGCCGAAATTGAAGCGCGTAAGAGAATTATTGAGAAGAATGGTCTTGCATGGTCCGTAGTAGAGAGTGTTCCTATTCATGAAAACATAAAAACACAGACGGGCGATTTTCATCGCTATATTGAAAATTACAAGCAAACCCTTACTAATTTGGGTGCCTGTGGTATCGATATTGTATGCTATAATTTTATGCCGGTGTTAGACTGGACACGAACCGATCTAGACTACGAAGTTAAAGATGGTTCTAAAGCCCTTCGGTTTGATGCGGCAGAATTCGCTGCCTTTGAGCTTTTTTTATTGAAACGCCCCGGGGCTGAAAACACCTATAACGCCGAGCAAATACAAAGCGCCAAAGCTAAACTTGCCACAATGAGTGATGCACAACAGCAAAAACTCATCAATAATATTATTGCGGGATTACCGGGCGCCGAAGAGGGCTATACGTTGTCAGAATTTAATACCATTTTGGCCACCTACAACGATATAGGATCCAAAGAATTAAAGGCGAATCTCATTTATTTTTTACAACAAATTATACCGTACGCAGAAAAGGCGGGTGTACTCATGTGTATTCACCCGGACGATCCTCCGTATCCCATATTGGGGCTACCTAGGGTTGTGAGTACAGCTCAGGATATTTTAGATATATTTAAAGCGGTAGACAGTCCCAATAATGGACTCACCTTTTGTACAGGTTCCTTTGGTGTACGCCCCGATAATAATTTGCCTGAAATGGTCCAACAATTAGGACATCGAATTCACTTCATCCACCTTAGAAGTACGCAACGTGATGCAGATGGTAATTTTTATGAAGCCAATCATTTGGAGGGAGACGTAGATATGTATGGTGTTATGAAAGCCTTACTTTTAGAGCAACGTAGGCGAATAGGGGAGGGTCGCAAAGACGTTAGGATGCCTATGCGTCCGGATCATGGACACCAAATGTTAGATGATCTACATAAAAAAACAAACCCGGGGTATTCGGCTATTGGTCGATTACGCGGATTAGCCGAATTAAGGGGTTTAGAAACCGGAATACTTAAAAGTCTTTAGCATGCAAAAAGTAAACACAAAACCATTTCTTACCGAGCATTTTTTGTTGAATACCAAAGAAGCAGAACTATTGTATCACGACTACGCAAAGGAAATGCCTATAATAGACTACCATTGCCATCTAGATCCTATGGAGATTGCGGAAGATCGTATGTACGAAAATATTACGCAATTGTGGATTTCTGGCGATCATTACAAATGGCGCGCAATGAGAACCATGGGGATTTCCGAAAAATCTATAACCGGACCGGCTTCGGACAAGGAAAAATTTGTGGCATGGGCAAAAACGGTTCCTTATACCTTGCGAAACCCTTTATTTCATTGGACACAATTAGAGTTGAAACGCTATTTTGACATAGATGAATTGCTCACCGCAGAATCGGCCGAAACCCTTTATGAGCACATCAACCTTCAACTGCAACAACCTGAGTTCAGTTGCCGCCAGTTGCTTTCCAAAATGAATGTGGAGCGCGTGTGTACTACGGACGATCCAACAGATGATCTAAAACATCATAAGGCTGTGTCTAAAACGAATTATGAGGTTAAGATGCTTCCTGCTTTTAGACCCGATAAAGCTATCTTAATTGACGCGGAAGATTTTAATAGCTATGTCGATCTTTTGGGTGAGGTGGCAGATCTATCGATCAACACGTATAGCGACCTTCAGGCGGCACTACATAATCGTATGCGCTATTTTCAGGCTCAGGGCTGTAGCTTGTGCGATCATGGTTTGGCCCGTATTCCTTTTCAAGAGTTTACAGGGGCCGAAATAAAATCGATTTTTGAAAAACGACGAGCGGGAGGTGCTGTTTCCGCTAGTGAGGCAGAAAAATATAAAACCGCAGTGTTACTGTTTTTAGGAGAATCGTACCACGATTTCGGTTGGGTGCAACAATTTCACTTGGGAGCATTGCGAAACACGAATACCCGTATGCTGAACACGCTAGGCCCAAATACCGGATGGGACTCTATAGGAGACTACACACAAGCCGAAACTTTGTCTAAATTTCTCGACACCTTAGATCGTAAAAATAAGTTGGCCAAAACGATATTATATAATTTGAACCCGGCAGACAATGAAGTGTTTGCCAGTATGATTGGGAATTATAATGACGGAAGCATTCAAGGAAAAATGCAATGGGGTTCAGGGTGGTGGTTTTTGGATCAGAAAGACGGTATGGAAAAGCAAATGAACGCCCTATCTAATATAGGTCTGTTGAGTCAGTTTGTGGGAATGTTAACCGATAGTCGTAGTTTTTTATCTTTTCCCAGACACGAGTATTTCCGGAGGATTTTATGCAATATGTTAGGCGATGATCTAAAAAGAGGTTTAGTGCCTAATGACATCCCGTTTCTAGGTAAGTTGGTTCAGGATATATCCTATCATAACGCTAAAGCCTATTTTGATTTTAAATAGTACGTAAAAAACGCCGCTTTTTTGTTAGATTATAATGTTCTTTTCGAGATGTAGTACGGGAAGATTTTAAGGAGCTATTGCGACTTTTTTAAGGTGTATTGTAAGTGATTTTTGGTTTGGTATAGGGATGCTAAAAAATGTTAAAATTGATGGTAGTTGTAACATTATTATTTTTAAGGCGTCTTTTTAGTATATCATCAATTCATCAATCATAAATCAAAAACATCATGAAAAAACGTAGTTTAATGGTAGTAACTGCGATGTTACTCTTGTCCGGAAGTATCTTTTCCAAAGATTTAAATCCCACCGAAAAATTGTCGAAACAAATTGGAGCAATTTTAAAGGAAGCACCTTTCAAACTTAACCATGGAGAATTAACGGCAGATGTGCGTTTTACCCTAAATGCCGAAAAAGAAATCGTTGTACTTTCTGTGGTAGCTCAGGACGACAAGGTAGCGGCATTTGTAAAAAGTCGCTTAAATTATCAGAAGGTAGAGATCGTAGATCACAAAGAGGGCAAGCTATACACCGTAAGGATTAGGATTACCGCAGCGGAGGTATAGGAAATCTTTAAAATTAAAAATCCTGACGAACATCAGGATTTTTTTTTGTTTTTAAATTTGATACCTCTTAAAACGGGATCAATATTTCGTTCTTGCTTCGCTTTAAAATCAACGTGATACGGTTTTTTTTCTGCTTCTTTTTTTCTGGGTGGAGGTAAAGTTTTTTTTGGATCTTTAGGTTGTTCTTTGGTGCCTCTGTAGTAAATTACCAAGCCATTCAAGAAATTACGTAAAATTTGATCGCCGCAAGCGACATAATGAGGATGATCTTCGCTTCTAAAAAAAGCACCTAACTCGCTCTTCGTAATTTTAAAATCGACTAAGGATAAGATTTCTACAATATGATCATCCCGCAGCATAAGGGCTACACGAAGCTTTTTTAATACATCATTGTTGGTCATTATTTTTTTTGATGCAAGATAGTACAAAAATGAGGGCTGTGCGCTAATCGTTTTTTCTGATTTTACATATTTTGGAGACAATACGCCATAATGACATGTAATTTAATAGGATGCATGACAAATAGACGCTATTTTTATTTTGGTACATCGTTTGACCCCTAGCCAAGAAAAAGCAAAAGTCTAACTAAAAAAATCTATAGTCATGAGTATTGTAAAAAGAAGCAACGTGTTATTTCCGTCTTTTGTAAATGAAGTTTTTAAGCCGGATTGGTTTGGGGGATTAGAAAATTTTCAAACCCAAATTCCACCCATTAACATTCAGGAGAATGAAAGGGATTTTATCCTAGAACTAGCTGTTCCAGGTCGTAAAAAGGAAGATTTTAATATCGAAATAGATAAAGACATCCTAACGGTATCGGCCGAGCAGAAAACAGAAAATACCACAGAGGAAGAAACGTATACTCGTAGGGAATTTGGCTACAGTGCCTTTAAAAGAGCCTTTACCTTACCTGAAACGGTAAATGTAGAAGCCGTAAATGCAGTCTATGAAGATGGTATATTGCGTTTTGCATTGCCTAAAAAAGAGGAGGCCTTGCCAAAGCCAAAACGCTTTATAGAGATTGCCTAAATCTAAAGATTCCCCGACCCTTGGGTTGGGGTTTCCTAGTTACCGCTCCTTTGGAGCGGTCGGAACTTCCTTTTTGCAGTTCCGGGTGAGGTAAAATACAAAATTTCGGTTTTTGGCCCGAAGGCCAAAATGAAACTGCCGAAACCCGTACTGAGCGCAGTAGAAGTATACCCCTATGGCTTGTCTCGGGGATCGTCAGTTTCAAGAATTTTTTTATTTTGGCTTAGTTTTTGGTTTTTTTCGAAAACGGGTGGCTACTACAGCGACCTGTTTTCTTTTTTTAGGCTTGCTCTTGTAGTGCTTTTAGTTCGTCTCGGATTTTTGCGGCTTGTAAAAAGTCCAATGCCTTTGCGGCTTTTTCCATTTCTTTGCGTTTGTCACGGATCAGATTTTCTTTTTGTGCGGGCGTTAGGTAGTGAAGATCCGGTTCTGCGGCGCGCAACTCTTCTTTTATAAAATGGTAGGTAGAAACCGAGTTTTTGGCCAATGCACTGTCCAAACTTTTGTTTAATGCGGTGGGAATGATATTGTTTTTGGTATTGAACGCAATTTGCTTTTCTCTTCTGTAATTGGTTTCATCGATTGTTTTTTGCATACTGTTGGTAATTTTGTCCGCATACATTATCGCTTTTCCGTTTAGATTTCTGGCAGCTCTACCAACGGTTTGCGTCAAGGATCTGGCACTACGTAAAAAACCCTCTTTGTCAGCATCTAAAATAGCTACTAAGGATACTTCCGGTAAATCAAGACCTTCTCGCAACAAATTCACGCCGATGAGCACATCAAAAACACCTTTTCTCAAATCCTGCATAATCTCTACACGTTCTAAAGTGTCTACATCGCTATGTATGTAGCGGCAACGCACACTTATTCGGGTTAGGTACTTGGCCAACTCCTCTGCCATTCTTTTGGTAAGCGTGGTCACCAAGGTGCGCTCATCTTTTTCTACTCGAAGCTGAATTTCTTCTACCAAATCATCAATTTGGTTTAGACTGGGCCTAATTTCAATAACAGGATCTAATAGGCCTGTAGGCCTAATTACTTGCTCCACATAAACCCCTTGACAGCGTTGCAGCTCATAGTCGGCCGGGGTGGCACTTACATAAATCACCTGATTTTGTAGGCCTTCGAACTCTTCAAATTTTAGAGGACGGTTATCCATCGCTGCGGGCAATCGGAAACCAAATTCTACCAGATTTTCCTTTCGAGACCTATCCCCACCATACATGGCGTGCACTTGTGGTATAGTAACATGGCTTTCATCAACCACCATTAGAAAATCTTCCGGAAAATAGTCTAGTAGGCAAAAAGGTCTAGTGCCGGGTGCTCTACCATCTAAATACCGAGAGTAATTTTCTATGCCCGAGCAATAGCCCAATTCCCTGATCATTTCCAGATCAAAGTTGGTGCGTTCTTCCAGTCTTTTGGCTTCCAGCGGTTTTCCAATCGATTTAAAAAAATCAACTTGAATCATCAAATCGTTTTGAATTTGATGTATTGCATTTTGAAGTATGTCCGGAGAGGTTACAAACATATTCGCCGGGTAAATGTTGAGGTGTTCGTAAGACTCCAATATTTTGTTTTTAAGAGGATCAAAAGCCTCAATGTCTTCTATTTCGTCTCCAAAAAAATGAATACGATAGGCATGATCAGCATAACCGGGAAACACATCTACCACATCACCTTTCACCCTAAAATTCCCATTTCTGAAATCTGCCGTAGTTCTAGAATACAAACTTTGTACGAGTTGATGCAGTAATTTTGTCCTTGAAATAAGCTGATCTTTTTTTAAGGAAATCACATTTTTCTGAAATTCTACCGGGTTACCAATGCCGTAAAGACATGAAACCGATGCTACTACAATGACATCCCTCCGCCCGGAAAGTAAGGAGGAAGTAGTGCTTAATCGCAATTTTTCTATATCCTCATTAATCGACAGGTCTTTTTCTATGTACGTTCCGGTGGTAGGAATATACGCTTCGGGTTGGTAATAGTCGTAATAAGACACAAAATATTCAACGGCATTGTTGGGGAAAAACTGTTTGAATTCCGAATAAAGTTGTGCAGCTAGCGTTTTATTATGCGCCAATAACAAGGTCGGTTTTTGTACATTTTCGATGACATTGGCTACTGTAAAGGTTTTTCCGGATCCCGTAACACCAAGCAAGGTTTGGTACCGTTCTCCGGCATGCACTCCTTTCGTTAATTCGCTGATGGCGACCGGCTGATCGCCAGTAGGTTTGAAATCGGATACAACCTTAAATTTCAAAGGATTAAATTTAAGTTAAACATTTTATTTTAAGTGTGTTACGTAATTTTATAAATACACTACTTTGTCTTTAAGGGATTTCATTTCCTTGTAAAGATTAAAAGCGATTCCCTTAGTTAAACTGAATCCCTTGGTCAGGGATACGTTAGTATAAAGGTACGAAAGCAACCCAATTTATCTAATGTTTTTAACTATCGCTTTAAGGTGAAATGACCTATATGGGCTACATTTTGACGATCTACAGCCCGAAACCAATAATCAGAAGCCGGCATGGGCCGTCCATTAAAAGTGCCGTCCCAGCCCTGAGACGTGGGATCTAGTTCTTTAATGAGCATCCCAAATCGATTATAGATAAGAATATTTAAAAGGGATGATTCCGGAGTGTAGTTTTGCGGTCTAAATTGCCAAAAATCATTAATTCCGTCTCCATTTGGGGTAAAGAACTTGGGAAATTCCAGTACTACTTTTTCGATTTCCTCAGGTGGGGGTTGTTCTTGACAAAGCGAGGTGTCTATTCGCACCCTAAGGGTGCTTTCACTAGCGCAATTTCCATTTGCCGAATAGATAAAAATTTGCTGATTACTGCGAATGAACGTCCCTGAAGGAAGTAGTGCACCGAGTCCCATAGGATTGGTAAAATAAGAGGCTCTGCCCGGCAGTTCGGGCAATACATAGGTGTCACAAACCGTGACATCGCTAAAAACTGGAACAGTAGGCGGTGGAAGTGCGAACAAATTAAAAAGCGTTTCTCTAATACATCCGTTGCTATCAGTAGCGCGAGCCAATATACCGCGCCGGTTTACCACGTTCTGGTTGCCTATGGAGAAATCGATTAAAGTGCCACCCGGATCGTGATAGGTAATGGTTAATCCGGATTGATTGCCGATAAGTACGCTCTCCAATGAGTCGAGATTGATTCGAAATTCTTCAAAACTATTTCCATCTCGGTCACAGGCAAAAAAATCATCAACTGCATTGATTGTATGGCTACATTCTTGCTTGGTTGCGGTTCCCTGTGTCAGGGTGTAGGCGTGCTTCAATTTTTTATGCACATACGCGGAAAGGTACGCTTTTGTATAAAATGTGTTTACATCGTTTACAAATAAAGGGTATGGTATGTACATGGGCCACAGCAAAATGCACAATAATAAACATCGTAATTTATAAAGGATGGGCCATAAACCGAATTGCATAGCTCACCGTTTAAGACTAAAATGACCTTTAAAAATAGTATTATCTAAAGCTATTGCCCGAAACCAGTAATCGGAAGCCGGTAAGGGTCTTCCGTTAAATGTGCCGTCCCAGCCCTGAGATGCAGGATCCAGTTCTTTTAGCAGCATTCCAAATCGATTAAAAATATGAATGATCCTAAGGGTAACTTCTGTGGAACCGGGCGGAAGCCGAAATTGCCAAAAATCGTTGGCACCGTCTCCATTTGGAGTAAAAAACTTGGGGAATCCTTCTACGCTAATATCTTGAACAACGGTTTCCTCGGCTATGCCACAGCCGTTCTTGTCTCGGACAAAAACGGTATGGGTTCCTGCCGGTATTCCCGTAAATATGTTGCTATCCTGATACGGCCCGTTGCGGTCATCGAGTGCAAATTCATAGTCGCCAATGCCGGAGGTCTGTACCACAAATCGCAAGCCAGTAACCTGTTCATTAACTGCTATATTCGTAATGGTTGCAATTTCCGATGAGCGTACTGTAAACTCCTTTGAAGCCGGACATTCTATACTGCCGTTAGTGGTTACCACAGTAGTAAATGCTTCATAACGATACCTTCCGGGTTCGCTAATGGTAACGTTTGCCGTTGTCGACAGTAAAGTTTCACTGCTATTTGGGTTTAATCGAAACCATCGGAATCCATCGGCGGTATCCGGAGAACGTACTTGTAGGGGACCTTCGTTTTCACAAAAGGAAAGGCTGTCCGGGAAATTCAGGACGGGTCTAAGATCTACTAATTGACCGCTTAGTGGATCAAAATAGGGGCCACAACCCAATTCTGTGGAGAATGATTCTTGAGTGCAGCCAATGGCTTCTCCTGCGGTATTTCGAGGCACAATAGTAATGAAAAAGGTGCGATTGGGTTCAAAGTCCAACACAAAGGTTGAATTTGTAAAAAAAATGGCATTACCTAAAATATCTTCTAGAAAAGGGGCAGTGCCAATAGAAACTCGATAACTTGTAGCACCCGGAACGGCATTCCATTCAATAAGCGGTGTTAGGGGTACATTAAGGGCACCATTTGCAGGTGAAATAAGGGAAGTGCATGTGGGCAGTGCTGCAAGGGCACCGGTGATAAAGCTTTCTTCGGCACAATTTACCGCATTTCCATTTTCATTATAGGGCGTTATTTGAACAAAAATAGGCGTGTTCGGCGGAAAGTCGCTCGGAGGGTCGTAGGTAAGCACATTACCCACATCCGCATTGTTAAGGATATTGCCACTTCCGGGGGTAGTTCCTATACTGAGCCGATAGCCAGTTGCCGTTGGTGCCTGGTTCCAAACAATATTAGTAGCCCCGTTTACATCTGTAGCATTTGCCAGAGGGGTTCTTAAATTGGTACAGGGTGGTGGTGTAGTTACATCTACCGTTCTAAAAGATTGGCTGGCACAAACCACGTTGGGACTATTAAAAAAGAAAATGGTGAGGGTAACATAAATTAAAGTATCATCCGGTAGGCCTAAGGGAGGTGTAAAGGTGGTAGAACTTCCAACCGATCGGTTATCTATAATATCGGTGCCTCCGGGTGTTGTCCCCAACGAAATAAGGTACCCGGGTACACCTAGTACAGGTGTCCAGCTGATGGTAGTAGTTACGGGAATATTGGTTGCCCCATTTAAGGGATTGGTTAATACAGGGCATTGCTGGGCACTAGACCATAGGCCTAAAAAAATACTGAAAATGCATAGCAACTTTTTTAACATTTGAAAACCCATAATGGGCCTTTAAAGGCATCAAAAGGTACAAGATACTATAAATCTCGCTTTTTCAATATAGCATAAGACAAATAGACGAAAATAATAGTCCAACCAATTAAAACAAGGACTTCATACCCGTGCACATCCACATCGAATCTAAAATCCTCACCTAATTGTAGCCCAATGTTTTTTACTGCGGATAAGCGGCTAAAGGGTTCTTTAATAACATTGGACATAGCTTGTAACGGAAAGAAGTTTTTTATACTGCGCGCCGTTTCCCAAGATACTACGCGCCACCCCAATACAGCATAAAGGAACTGCTCCAGTACCATCCATAAGATTAAAAAACCAAGGGCAAACGCCGAACGTTTAATTAAAATCCCTAAAAGAAGACAAAAAGAAAAAAAAGCTACCAATTTAATAAAGTAGGCCAACACATATTCTAAATCCGAAACGATGATAGAAATCTCCGTATAATCGGAATAGACCAGACCCAATATGATCGATACACAAAAGACAAAAAAGGTGGAAATCAGCGCAAATGAAACCACTGTTAAAAATTTTGAGAGGATGAACTCCTTTTTGCTTAAACCGTCTATTAAATTTTGTTTGATGGTTTTATTGCTGTATTCATTAGCCACCATAGATACAATGACAATGGCCAAAAACAATTTAAAGAATGCCGCAATGTAGGTGTTGAAATGCCAGATATACGGAAAATTAAAGATGCCCTGATCGGCCAAATGGAACTGTATGGGGCCAATGTTGAACTTTATAGCAGCTACCAGTGCTATTGAACAAAGTAGGATGAAATAGGCAAAAATCAATATTTTACTAGCCCTGTTGTTCCAAAGTTTTATAAATTCTATGTGAAGCAATCGTATCATACGTTTAGGCGTTGGTTTGCTGTTTCGTTAAGGCTAAAAATTGATCTTCCAAACTTTCTTTCCGTTTTACTAAGTGCGATAGGAAAATGCCTTTTTCAAACAACATGCGGTTAAGGATTTCCGGTTTAAGTTCTTCCCTTAAAACCGCTATAACCAATTCATTGTTAAAGTTAACAGAGGCAAAGCTGAGATGATTTTTCAAAAAAGCAACCAAAGCATCCGTTTGGGCTGTTTTTAGTTCAAAGTATCCAAAACTAGCCAACATGGTATCAACCGGCCCAGCGTATAGTTTTTCTCCCTTTCGAAGAATAATTACATGGCTGCACACCTTTTCTACTTCGTCTAACAAATGTGAGGCCAATAGAATGGTTGTCCCTTGAGCCGCTACCTTTTTTATGATTTCCCGTATTTGATGTATGCCTTGGGGATCTAAACCGTTGGTGGGCTCGTCTAAAATTAATATCTCAGGATCGTTCAGTAGCGCAGAAGCGATGGCCAGACGCTGTTTCATGCCCAAAGAAAAAGTTTCAAATTTACTGTCTTTTCTATCCCATAAGTCTACCAGCTTTAATGTAGTCTCAATTTTCGCATAGCTTACCTCCTTAATTTTGCAGACTAATTTTAAGTTTTGTAAGGCGGACATATAGGGGTAAAAGTTGGGACGTTCTATAATGGCACCCACCTTTTTAAGCGCTTGGTGCGTGGAAGTGTGTCCATTAAACCAAGAAAATTCCCCGTGGGTTTTGTTTACAACATTGAGTACAGTCCCCAAGGTGGTCGATTTTCCACTTCCGTTAGGGCCTAAAATACCGTATACATTGCCTTTTTCTATCGTAAAAGAAAGATCTTTTACAGCGGTGAGATGACCGAATTTTTTAGTGAGGTGGCTTACGCTAAGAATCGTTTCCAAAATGGAAGAGTTTTTGATTTGTTTATGTTAACTTGACGCTTGAAAGCGTACTTTGTTACAAAGTAAGTCAAATTTAAGATCAACACTATGTCGGAAGAACGATTGATGTCTAAAAAGAAACCTTCTTATTCTATAAATGATGATTTGGATGCGTATTTGAATCATTACAACAGAAAGATAGAAATACCAATCTTTTATGAAGATCTTTTGCGTTTTTCGGGTTCGGTAGTAGTTTACGATTCTAATGACGAAGATACCCTTTGGATTCGGGTATTCTATTCTGAATTTGACAGAAAGGAAATCGATTTAAGTCTTAAAAAAGTCTATTCCATTCTTCATTCCGATGGGGGAGACCATATTGTACAGTACCTGAATGTTGATGCTGTGGATTATTGTACGTTTGGAAATTCCAAGCCTTTTCGTATTAAAATCAGGAATATTCTCAATGATAATTTCACGTATTTCTATGTAAAAAAGGCCGACGCATCTCGGGTCTATGGATTGGAATTAGAGCATATGCTATCGCCCTATAACCTTAATTTTTTGGTGTATATGAATACCTTAATAGAAGAGCATATTGCAGGGATTCCCGGGGATGTTTTTATTAAGGAGATGCTTCCAAAATGTTCGGAATCTGAAAAATCGCAGTTGGCCAAGGAGTTTGTAAAATTTAACGAACGTTGTATGATACGCCTTTTGGGCGATATGCGTTCCTATAACTACGTCATCGTGCCAACCCACGACTTTGATCATGTGGTGTACAAAATACGGGCTATAGATTTTGACCAACAATGTTTTGAAGGAAAATTAAAGGTTTATCGTCCGCAGTTTTTTAAGGAAAATTTTTTAATGGTAGAACTTGTTCGCAGTAAATTACAGAATTATTCTGTGGATCAGTATAAAATAGAAGAACGATCTATTGTGGCCAAACGGATTCTAAGTTCGGGCAACCGTATTAAGAAACTTATCACCATCATTAAAGCCGATCGTATTTCATTGCCCGAAAATGTTAAAATGCTACGAGAACAAATTTATGACCTTACGTTAGACAAAAAGTTTAAAAAATGTACCACCATGGGGCAAGTACTGTCCTTAGCGTTAGATTTTGTGAAACGGAACTATGAAGATGTAAGTATGCATCAAATTATAGAACAGCGCATTAAAATTCAGTAAATTGTTTTTTAAAACGTCAACAATATACATTTCTTGAGTAAGAACCTTTGGTTTCTTTTCCGTTATTTTTTGTTCTACTTTAGGGTATTCTTAAAGATGACACCATCTTTTATAATTAAAACAAAGTTCTTTTCGGGATCTGCAATGAGATTTATGTCTTGTAGTGGATTGCCATCTACAAGTAAAATATCGGCCAAGGCTCCTTCTTCAATGACACCTAAAACACCTTGATAGGGACTTCGTTTACCGGCAAGTTGAAGCAGTTCTGCATTATCTTTGGTAACCATTTTTAGTATTTCAAAAGGGGTGTACCACCGTGCCATTTTTGCCATTTGTTTGCCTTGTTGCACCCGCGCCGAAGGATCAAAAAGAAAGTCTGACCCCCATGCCGTTTTTACTTTATATTTTTTGGCCAATGTGTACGCATTAGCCGTTCCTTTAGAAACCTCAATTTGTTTTGCTCTACTGTCTTCGTTAGATTTTGGATTGGCATCTTCGTCGTCTAAGAACACTTGCAAACTCCACCATATTCCTTTAGAAGCCATGAGCTGGGCTGTAGCTTCATCGACCAACTGTCCGTGGTCAATACATTTTACACCCGCAGCAATGGCGGTTCGTATCGCTTTAGGAGTGTATGCGTGTACAGTAACATAGGTGCCCCAATTTTCTGCGGCCTCTACCGCCGCTATAAATTCCGCTTCTGTATATTGAGAAACGTCTAAAGGATCATACACTGAAGAAACTCCGCCACCTGCCATGAGTTTTAACTGACTTGCGCCAAGCATTAACTGTTCCCTTGCGGCACGCCGAACATCATCCGGGTTATCTGCAATGATAGCAGCGTTAACGCGTTCAGAATACGTAGGGCCGGAGTTCGATAATCGAGGTATTTCATTGGGCAAACGAAAATCGCCATGTCCTCCGGTCTGCGAAATAAATGCCCCTGAGGGCCAAATTCGTGGCCCTTTGTGTATTCCTAAGTCAATCGCTCTTTTTAGACCTAAAACAGGGCCACCTAAATCACGCACAGAGGTAATACCCCGTAATAGGGTCTGTTCCGCTGTTTTGGCGGCCACCAAGTTTACAAAACCGATATCGGCTGTTAAAATAGTTTGTTGGGTGATGCCTGCACACATTAGATGCGCATGCGCGTCGATTAATCCGGGCATTAGAAATTTTCCTTGACCATCAATAATTCTTGTAGTACCGCTTTTGTCCGTGGCTATTGCTGTGGTTGAAATTTTGCTGATGCGATTACCTACCAAAAGCACGTTGCCGCTTATGGTTTTTTCATCCTTTCCGTTAAAGATTTGAACGTTGTTAATGAGGGTAATATTTCCGGTGGTAGTAGGCTCTTGCGCCTTAGTTACCAAAGAAATTAAAATTAAAATACAGCTGAAAAGAAAAGAAAGGTTTTTCATTTTATTTATTTTGGTTTTGGCAGGTGATTTATATTTGATAATCGATATTTTAATGCTTCGCTTCGAGGTTGGCGTCAAAACGGATTGTAAAGGTTCCTTTTAATGCCTCGAAGGTGTGCTCTGAGGTGATTTACTGCTTTTTTTTCAGGGCGCACCGGTGTGACAAAACTAATGTAATAAAAAAAAGGATGCCTTACGCTTAAAATTCGAATTTAGAAACGTTTTCTTATTATTTCAATAATTAACGGCGCTGCATTGCAATGGGTTTTTACAGTAGAAAAAGAGAAAGCTTAAACCGTTGTGCATTTTGAGTATTTAATACTTATTTGATACTAATTAGGGACTTCTATTGTTTAAAGTATTGATATTCAATTAATAATTCGTTTTTGAAATCTAAAATCACTTTGGAAGTATGTACAAATCAAGATACAAAACCAAAGGAATGAAATCATTGTTCGACACCCAATTTTTAGTTAGAAAATTATAGAAAATAGGCAATCCGTTAGAGAAGATAACCGTAGGTTTAGACATTGGGCTGAAATAAAACGAAGGCGTATTCTTTTTTTACATCAAAATAAGTTTGTAAAATCTGCATATTTGAGGCTTGGGCTATTTCTTCTATATCTGTCCAAAAAAACTTTTTAGATACCTCTGTATGTATGGCTTCGTAGGCATCAAATACAACCGAAAATCCATCTTTAAATTCTATGGTTTGCTTTTTTAAGCTAATAATCTGGCTGGAAGTGATGCCTGTCATAGGATTGTAAAAAGGGAAATGGTCAAAAGCTTCTAGGTCAAAATTAGCTCCCAATTCTCGGTTCATTCGTGCCAACAGATTCATATTGAATTGCTTAGTAACTCCCTGACTATCGTCATAAGCAGCTAGTATTTTTCTGGGATGTTTTACGAGGTCAAAGGCTACGAGCAAAGCGTCGTTTGCTTTGAGTTTGGCCTTTATAAATTTGAAAAAACAGATAGCTTCTGGTGTGGGATAATTGCCAATATTGGCTCCTAAAAACAATACCAATCTACTGTTTTCTGAGGGAGGTAATTTTTTATAGGTGTCAAAATAATTTCCGGCTATACTCGTGATGTTTATGTCGCTCGCTACTGCTTTTATTTCTTCCTTATTGATGTTTAATACATTGGAAGATATATCTAAAGCTACATATTCTAAAGTCTCAAAATAGGGTTTTACTTGCCTTAGCAAATGTTTTGTTTTGGTTCCATCGCCAGCCCCAAGCTCTACTATTTGTATTTTTTTATGTTTGGCAGAAATATCTTGGGCTAGTTGCACACTTTTGCTTGTGATGATTTGCATTTCGCTGCGGGGCAAATAATATTCATCTAACTGCATTATTTGCTGAAAAAGTGCATCCCCTTTGGCATCATAAAAATAACGGGAAGAGAGTTTTTTGGGTGATTTATGAAGTCCTTCTTTTACGTGTTCTAAAAATTGTTGCATTTAAAAATCACTTTTTTTTACCAGTCGTATTCCAGAAAAAATCCAACGGCTGGAAGCGTGAAAAAAATTGCGATAGGTTGCGCGCTTATGCCCTTGTGGTGTGGCTACCGAAGACCCACGAAGTACTATTTGATTTATCATAAACTTACCGTTGTATTCGCCTAATGCACCTTCTGCTTGCTTAAAGCCAGGGTAGGGCAAATAGGCAGAGTTGGTCCATTCCCAAAGTTGTCCCCATTCCATTTTTTTGGAAGCTATTTCCCATTCAAACTCGGTAGGTAAGCGCATCCCTTTCCAAGTGGCAAATGCATAAGCTTCGTACATTGAAATATGCGAAACGGGTAAACGGGGATTGAGTTTTTCTAAACCATTAAAGTGATAATGCCACCATTGTCCGTCTTTGTAATGCCAATATAGGGGCGATTTTATTTCGTTATTTTGAATAAAATGCCAACCTTCATCGTGCCATAAGTTGAAGTTTTCGTATCCGCCTGCTTCTATAAATTCGATGTATTCTCCATTGGTTACTAGTTTGTTACTTATTTCACAACTCTGTATATACACTTTGTGTACCGGCAATTCATTGTCGAAACAAAAGTCGTTTGTTTGATGCCCTATTTCATAAACTCCTGCTTCGATAGGGTGCCATTGCTGCGTTTGGGTTTCTTTTTTTGCCCTGAAATAGGAGCCAATGCTTGGGAATGTAGGCTGAGTGCCTAAAATATACTTGATGTCATACGCCAAAAGTTCTTGATGCTGCTGCTCGTGGTTTATACCTATTTCTACCAAGGTTAATACTTCATCACTAGGGTTATTTTCCAGTAAATTAACGATAATTTCAGTAACGTATTTTCGGTATTCGTATATTTTTGCTACACTGGGTCGGGTCATAAAACCTCGGTTTTGTCGCAAGCTGCGTTCACCCATATTGTTGTAATAACTGTTAAATAGATATGCAAAATCAGGGTGAAAAACAGCGTAATCCTTTGCGAAATTGACCAAAATAAATTGTTCAAAAAACCAAGTCGTATGAGCCAAATGCCACTTAGGCGGTGACACATTATTCATGGGTTGCACTACGTAATCTTCGGTTTCCAAAGGATTACAAAGCTGTTCTGTGGATTTACGGGTATTTGAAAATTGATCTTTTAAACTCATTACTTTTCAATTTTTACACCTTTCCAAAAGGCAAAATAACCTTTTATTGCTTTTGCCATTTCTTTAGGCTCGGGATAGTACCAAGCGGCATCTTTGTTGCTTTCTCCATTTACCTCTAATGTCTTATAACTGGCTACACCTTTCCAATGGCATGAGGTATTTGTAGTACTATCTTTAAAAAATTCCTTTTTAATACTATCTGCTGGAAAATAATGGTTGTTTTCGATAACAATTGTTTCGTTACTTTCTGCGACAAGTTGATTGTTCCAAATGGCCTTCATTGTGGTTAATTTTATTTAATTTAGGATTGTGACCATTGTGTAGCCTCTTTTAAAAAGGGTTGAATAGTAGCTAACTTCGTGTCACTTAATGGAAGTACTGCACCATTCCAGTGCTCGCCGGTTATCCATTTACCGACAGATAAAGGTTTTGTGGTAGCATAGTCGACATTGTGCTCATTAAGGCTGTAAACTGAAAAATAAAAATACGCTTCATCAATCATACTGTCTGCCATTGCCCAGCCAAAACCAATGCCGATGTTTTGATTCACTTCGGTGTAAATTCCGGTGTCGAAATGGTGGGGCCATATTCTAATTTCGGATTCTACATTTAGGTGGTCGTTCAATAAGCTACAAGCTTGATTTGCTAAAGCTCTATAGTGCAACCATTGGTCTAGGGCTTCGGAGTCCCATTTTTGTAGGGCATCATTTTTAAAATCGTAATCTGGTATTTCAAAATGCAAGGGTTTTAAAAAATCGGCTCCATCTACCTTAAGATTTTTAGTAAGAAAATGGGCAATAGCTATTTCTACCTCGCTTTGGGCTTTTCCAATGGTTTCAAAAGAGGCCACTTCTCGGTTTTGTTTATCCAGCAAATGAAAGGTTTGGTGCGCTAAGTTTAGGCTTAAAATTAAATGTCCACTACGGATATTTGCCCATCGTCCCCAGATTTGTTTTCCAATAAGGTCAAAGCGCAGATTGGTATGGCTATCGTCTTCTTTCTTTTCCGAAAAGCTTCGTCCAAATTTTGCGACCGTTTGACTAAGTTGGTGAATGTATTGGTCTATTTTAGTGTACTTTTTCATAATTAATTCCTGTTTAGTGTATTCCTGCATAATTGATACTTGTCAGTCTATGAATGTCATAATCCATAGTTGATAAGTCGTTTTGATTAAATTTACTAACCGAATCGTGTCCACAGGAACGCGCCACCACTTTGATTAAATCATTGGTAGCACTGAAAAAATTGAATAATTGTTTCGCCGATGCATCAATAATTAAGCGACTTCTAAGGCTTTCTTTTTGGGTAGCAATTCCCACCGGACAATTATTGGAAGCGCACGCCCTCATACCCAAACAACCGATAGCCTGTAAGGCCGAATTGGAAACTGCAATGGCGTCTGCACCCAGCATCAATGCCTTTGCGAAATCTTCTGCTACACGCAATCCGCCTGTAATGACGAGCGTTACCTCTTTAGCACCTACTTTGTCCAAGTGTTTTCTGGCACGAGCCAATGCAGGAATGGTAGGCACATTAATATTGTCTCTCAAAATAGTAGGAGCAGAGCCTGTTCCGCCACCTCGTCCGTCAAGGATAATGTAATCTACACCCACTTTTAGTGCAAAGTCTATATCTGCTTCAATGTGGCTGGCAGCAATTTTAAACCCAATGGGAATGCCACCCGTTTTTTCTCTCACTTCCTCAGCTACTTTTCTAAAATCTTCTGCTGTAAACAAATCTGGGAAAGCCGCAGGTGAAATGGCAGTTTCGCCTTCTTTCAAGCCTCGCACTTCAGCTATTTCTTTGGTGACTTTATTGCCGGGTAAGTGTCCACCTGTACCTGTTTTTGCGCCTTGACCGCCTTTAAAATGAAAGGCTTGGGCTTTTTTTACCTTATCCCACGAAAAACCAAATTTACCGGAGGCTAACTCGTAGAAATATTTGGAATTGCTTTCCTGCTCTTGCGGTAGCATTCCACCTTCGCCACTGCAAATACCTGTGCCTGCTAGTTCAGCGCCTTTCGCCAAGGCAATTTTAGCTTCACGAGAAAGTGCGCCAAAACTCATATCGGACACAAAAAGCGGCATGTCTAGTTTGAGTGGTTTTTTTGCCTTTGCACCGATAATCACAGACGTTTCTACCGCTTCATCATCTAAAAGTGGACGACTTGCCAATTGAGCAGGGAGAAACTGAATGCTTTCCCATTTGGGTAAGGTATTTCTATCTACACCCATACTGGCCGATGGACCGTGATGTCCGTAGTTTTTGAGTCCGTTTTGGGCGAGTTCTTTGATGTAGTTGGTATAGGGTTCGGTCTCTTCAGGATGCGTATCGGCATACTGCCCGAGGTATTGATCTCTGTTGAAGGGTTGCGGATGTTCTTCTAAAAAAGCATTGATTTCAGCTTCATCTACCCAGATAAAATCGTCTTTGATTTTTGCGGTGAATTTGTGTAACACTTCTTCGTTATTGTATTCCGAAACGCCCGTATCGATGCGGTAATCCCAGCCGTGCAAGCCGCAAATGAGATTGTTTCCCTCCACATATCCGTCAGACATCAGTGCGCCACGGTGCAAGCAGCGACCGTAAAGTACAGACACTTTGTCTTCATACTTAACGATGACCAGATCGAGTCCGTTAATTTGATAGTGTGTGGGTTGTTTTTCTTGAAGGTTGGAGAATTTTAGTGTTTTAGTCATAATTTTATTTTGGCAGGTGATTTTTATTTAATAATCGATATTTTAATGCTTCGACGTTGCCTTCAAAACGGATTGTAAAGCTTCCTTTTAATGCCTCGCGGGTGTGTTCCAAGGTGGATTTACTCCTTTGTTATGCGTTACGGGCTCCAACGCGCCAGTGACAAGTCTAATTTAATAAAAAAAGAGCCTTATTCTAAAAATGCGAATTTAGAAACGTACTCTTACGATTTCAATCTAAAGATTCCCCGACCCAAGGGTCGGGGTTTCCTATTTACCTATCCTTTGGAGCGATCGGAATTGCCTTTTTGCAGTTCCGGCTGAGATAAAATACAAAATTTCGGTTTTTGGCCTAAAGACCAAAATGAAACTGGCAAAACCCGTACTGAGCGCAGTAGAAGTATACCCCCATGGCTTGCCTCGGGAATAGTCAGTTTCATTAAATTTTTTATTACTTGCTGTTGCTGCGTTGTAATGGGTTTTTGCAATATAAAAAGATAAAGCATAACCCATAGTGTATTTTGAGTATTTAGTACTTATTTAATACTAAAATTTTCATGATTTGCCTCGATCTAAAAGGAGGTAATGAAGATGTCATCGATGTACCCTTTTAGGGAAGGGCAAAAATTTAAGAAATCAAGTCAAAATCAACAACAGCTACCACATAAAAGCGGAATACTAAAAATAGGGGTTGCAAAGTACCGCAAAAAAAACAGGATGATCCTATTTTTCCTCCAAAGCACGATCCCTTTTACCGGAATGGAAACTCTGAAGTGATCTTAAAAAGGGCAATCAACACCTTAGCTTTTTTGTTCTTTATTAAAGTAGACCAGATAGTAGTACATCAGTCGTTCTTCATCCCACCCTTTCTCTACAAACTTTTCCGCAGAATCGGGATTTATAAAGTCGAGCCGTATTTGTATATTGGTGTCTAAATGAATGACGTTTTTTATTTTTTTTCGCGCTTCGGAAACCGCCTTATTCGCAATATCAAAGTTAGAGACATCTTCAATGCTGTATTTAGCTCCTTTGTCTACCTTATAATTTTTGAATTCTGGTATAAACTCCGGATTCTCCATGACTTCGTTTAAGAAATTGGTTTCCTCAAAGGCGTCGTTTTTCGCAAAATGGTTTACCGCCCTGTTCATAAACAAAACTTCTTGTTGTTTATCTTCGGCCGGTAGAACAACATCTTTAGCAAAATTTTGGCAGAATTTCAAGTAGTTCTTAGTCAGGAAATTTTCATCGGCCAGTACCGCGACCTCCAAGAAGTTTTCAAGCCAATATTTAGCGTCATAGCGGTTGCTGTCTACAGATAATACTTTATAACCTTCCTCTTTGTTTGTGTTAAAAATGAGACACCCTTTATCAAGTTTGTTGATGTTGATGCCCTGCTGTATCAAAATATCAAGATTCCCCTCTTTTTCTGTGAATTGAAGGAAGTCTTGTTTTAGTTCACTTTTAAAAATCCCCACGGCATCCAACTTTACATTGTCTACATACATTCCGCTAAGGTAAGCCACATATACTTCGCCACTTTTAATATGGGGATGGTTCGATTGTTCAAATAGATGTGTTGCGATGGCTTTAGACTGTTCATGCACGGAGTCCGGATCGGCAAAAATGGCGGAGGCCATTTTGTAAACGGGATTGAATTCCAAATCTACCTCATGAGATAATTTAAAGTAGTTTTCCTCTTTTTCGCGAAAGGGCTTAAAAAAATATTCTTTGAGCAAGCCTGTGGTCTCGTCATTAAGGGCGAAAGGTTCTTGGGATAAAAATAGCGATTCGTTTTTATTTTTATTTCCCACACGATGCAGGGAGATGGTTTCAATTTGGGTGGTGTATAGATTGATCATTTACAGGATAAAGAAATAGTTTAAGGGTTAAAAAAGATGATGCGTTGAAAAGGTGATGGGTCAATTTTAGAAGCCTATGGATTAGTTCCAATTTTCATCAAAATCAAGATCTTCGTAATTATCAAGGGTATCTTCAAAATCAAATCCGGGTTCGGCTTCAAACTTTTTATCGGGAGCGGCATCGGGAATTTCACCGAAACTGAAAAGTAAATTAGGATAGGCTTGTCCGGGCATAGGATCTACAATATCGGCCAATTCTACAAAGAACGTCCACATGCTTAGAAAGTCGTACACATAAATGAGTTTTGGGGTATTTTCGGTCAAAAGATCTTCTACAAAAGTCTCACTCATTAGCCTTAAGTCAGAACCGTTTTCGCTCATATCAAAAAGCGCAATCTCTTCCTGTTGGTTCCATTGGTCGTCGCAAGTATAAAACGAAGCCATTTCGTGTCCGCCAAAGCCAAAAGCCTGTGTTATGGAATTGTGGAAGTCTTCTAAGGTATTATCTCCTTCAATTTCCAGATCCCTAAAGATGTCTTCTTCCGCATCCAAAATAATTCTGATTTTATATATCATTGCCTAGGTGTTTTGGGTGCCACAAAGTTACAAAGTTTTAGGACTTGTAGCCGATTTTATAGGTTCCAATATCAAATAGAATTGAAGTCCGAACAGCACCGCAGCAAAAACTAAATGCAACGGTTGGCTACTAAAGGGAAAATGAAGGTAGTACATACCCATACCAGAAATAACCTCTAGAAAAAGCAACAAAAGCACCCACCGAATTTTATCATATCCCAGATTTTTTTTGGTTATGCGGTACGCAAGAAAGAGATTTAAAAGCACTACTAAAATAGAAAAGCTGCGATGTACATAAAATTGAACGTTCGGATTTTGTAGCCATAAGTGTTTGTTGCTTTCCCCAAAAAGATCGGTTTGAACATCTACAAATTGGCGTACCTGAGTGCCTACTATAATTTGAAACAAGGAGAATGCCAGCGCTACGAAAAGGAGTCTTACGGTAAGGGGATCATAGGGTAGGGGCGTATCCCTGTTTTTTGTTTTATGAATTAGGAATAACAAAAGCGCCACAATAACTAAAGCCATGACCATATGAACTGAAATTTTCACAGGTTCTAATACCGAGTACACCACAGTAGCACCCAGCCAAGCCTGAAAGCCCATAGCGAGAACTACAACCCAAGACACTAGGGTAACGACCTTTTGTTTTTTCCAAAACGTTAGGGAATATAAAGCAAGCACGAGGGTTCCTAAACCGGCCAAAGCACCAAAAAGTCTATTAATAAATTCTGTCCAAGTATGTGCCGGATTAAAGACCGCATAATCGTGTTTAGTATAGGGTTCCCAATTTTTAGTGTCGAACGCGGTTTCTGTGGTAAAATCGGTTTTGGCTACCTGCAGCGTTTCGTCTCTTATAATTACCTGACCGGAACGATAGGTGTGGGTGGGTTTCCATTCTAATTCCGAGGCATGGGTGGGCGGAATATAATAGCCAAAACATTTGGGCCAATCGGGGCAGCCCATACCACTTCCGGTCATACGTACCACAGCTCCGGCCACAATGACTAGATATACTAATACCAAAGCTACTTTCGCGATATTTCTAAAACGTTTTTCCATAATTTATCCTAAGGCTTTAATCCTTTGGCGTAGGTGAAAAGGGCAATCACAAAGTTTTGGTTTATAGTGTTTTAAAAAAAGGACCTCTTTATTTTGAGGTAGTAACTAAACCTAATGCCTTCCCTTTTTTTAGCATAAACTGAAAGGCGGCTTCGTGTTCATTAGGAATTTCTCCCTCTAGGATAGCCTCTTTTATAGCCTCTTTTATAATCCCAATTTTCTTTGATGGTTTTAAATTAAAAATGGTCATTATTTCCTCTCCGGTTACCGGAGGTTGGAAGTTTCTTATATGGTCTCGTTCTTCTACCTCTATTATTTTTTGCCGTACTTCCTTAAAATTGTTCTTATATTTTTTTTGTTTCTTTGGATTTTTGGTAGTGATGTCTGCCTCGCATAATGTCATGAGGTCATCCACGTGGTCACCAGCGTCAAAAACGAGACGCCGCACCGCCGAATCCGTAACGTGTTCTACTGAAAGTGCGATAGGTCGGGAACTCATCAGCACCATTTTTTGAACAAATTTTAATTTCTCATTCAGGGGCATTCTTAGCCGTTTGAAGATTTTGTGCACCATTTTGGAGCCAACGTATTCGTGGCCGTGAAAAGTCCAGCCTATTTTTTTGTCAAAGCGTTTTGTGGGGGCTTTCCCAATATCGTGTAGCAAAGCGGCCCAGCGCAACCATAGATGATCTGTATGCTCTGAAATATTATCTACCACTTCCAGCGTGTGCCAAAAATTATCTTTGTGGCGTTGTCCCTCTACCTCTTCTATCCCTTGCAATGCTACTAATTCCGGAAGAATGTGTGCCAGTAACCCGGTGTGGTGCAAAAGTGTAAAGCCTATAGATGGTTTTGGACTTAAAAGGATTTTGTGAAGTTCTTCTACGATGCGTTCTCCGGAAATTATTTTTATACGATCCTTGTTGTTGGCTATAGCCTGTAATGCGTTAGCATCTATAGTAAAGTTTAATTGTGCTGCAAACCGAATGGCACGTAACATTCGCAACGGATCGTCCGAAAAAGTAATACTTGGTTCTAATGGCGTCCTAATTTGCTTTCGTTCTAAATCTGTTAGGCCCTGAAAAGGATCTAATAAGTCGGCATAATTCGCTTTGTTAAGGGAAATAGCCAAGGCATTTATGGTAAAATCCCTTCTTTTTTGGTCGTCTTCTAAAGTACCATCTTCTACAAAGGGCTTTCTACTCTCCGACCGGTAACTCTCTCTTCGCGCTCCCACAAATTCCAAATCTATAGTACCATGTTTCAGCATGGCCGTACCAAAATTCTTAAATACGGTCACTTCTGGTTTTCCGGGTAATTTTTCGGCTACCTTTTTCGCCAGATCAATACCACTGCCAATGGCTACGATATCTATATCTTTTGGACTTTGACGTTGTAATAAAAAATCGCGCACATAACCTCCAATCAGGTAACAGTCTACCCCCAGATCAGCGGCTGCCGTTGCAATGATAGAGAATATAGGGAGTTGTATGGCTTCACTACAGTTTTTATGCATGGTATTATTCACGGATCACTTTTACCGTTCCATCCGTACCGAGTTTTATAATTGATGAAGGCTTGCTTTTAGCGGTATCTCGCTCCAAATTTACGACATAGTCTACACCTTTTAAAATCGCGGAACTTATTTCTTTAAAATTTGATGGTGAGGGACTACCACTTACATTGGCCGATGTAGATACAAGGGGTTTCCTAAGTTTTTTAATAAGGTATTGGCAAAACGCATGTTGCGCAACACGAAGTGCCAAGGTTTGGTCTTCGGCGATGAGGTTTTGGGCAACACCAATTGGATTGTCGTAGATAATAGTGATGGGCTTCTCCGATAATTCGATGAGTGTATAAGCCATTTGCGGCACTTCCTTTACATACTTGCCCAGCATAGGTTCGTTGGCAACCAAACAAATCATAGCCTTAGCCTCGTCTCTTTTTTTTAGGGCGTATATTTTTTTTACTGCTTCCTCATTGGTAGCATCGCAACCAATGCCCCAAACGGTATCTGTAGGATAGAGTATAATACCGCCCTGCTGTAAGATGGTATAGCACTGATTTGCTTCTTCTACTAATTTTGTATCCATAATTTTGGAGCACAAAGATATAAAAATTGAATTTCCAAAATAAGGGAATTAGGGGTCGTATAAAAAGTAGAAGATGTAAAAAGGAAAACGGTCAGAAAACCGGAAGTGTTACTCTGCCAAAACCGACTTCTTGTTGGCGCTATAATAATAAGCTTGCCGTTGGTTACGTGTCTCTAGTTTGCGTAGTTCGGCATAGCGAACAATAACTTCTAGCGCCCCCAGATAGCAAATGGTTATTCCTTTTCTACCGTCTAAAAATCCGAGGCGCACCACATAATTGTAGGTAAATTTCCAAAAGGGTTTAAGGATCAACTGCATGTAGTTAAATTTTTTATCTAACATACAATACTCTTTGGCTTTCAATTGTCCGTAATGACGCATTTTGGATTTGTAGTTGTCGTAATCCCGATAGCAATAATGAATTAGTTTTTCTTTAAGAATACCTGATTTTCCATTGATTTCCAAGGTTTCATGAACCATTCTTTTTTCGGAAAATTGCACTTTATCCTTTCGGAATAAGCGATAATTTTTATCGGTTTGCCAGCCACTAAAATGTAGCGGTTTGCCACAGAACATAAACTTTCGCCGAAACCAATATGCCACACAACTGGTATTGTGTTGTAGGGTACTTTTAATTTCAGTCTGTAATGGGGCGGTTATCTCTTCATCAGCATCAACAAAGAGCACCCAATTGTGGGTTGCCTTGGAAAGTGCAAAAGACTTTTGCCTTGTAAAATTTTCAAAGGGTCGTTGCACCACCTTTACTTTGGGATGGGTTAAAAGATATTCGTAGGTGCCGTCTGTACTAAACGAATCAACCACAATAATTTCGTCGGCAAAAGAGATTGACGCAATGCAACGTTCAATACAATGCATCTCATTATAGGTAATTACCAAAGCAGTTAAGGGTGTGCGCATTTCAATTATATTGGGGCAATGAAACGTTGATGCTCGTATATTTAAACTCAAAAAAGACTAAAAAAGTATATCCTTCTCTTTAAAACATACGATTTTTAGTACAAAAGTGACAAAGGTAAGCTACACGATTGGTTTATGATAAGGATTTGTAGTGCAAATTGTTGATTTTTTTTTGATGAAACCATACACTTTTTAAACTATGCATAGGTACCTTGATGTAGTATGGAAGCTAAATTTAATCTAAAAATCAGGCGTTTACCAATGCTATCCACAACTATTTAGCATCATTTTTTGAATTTAATGCTCCGTAGTAATTTTAATTTTCCATTCTTTATGATGTGGGTTAACAGCAAGGAGGTCAAAAAGATTCGCTGGAGTGATTATTTATCAATCTATTCCTGTTAAGAAATTTTTTAGGAGACGCTAATATCGTTCTAATAACCGCCAAAACTAACATAGGATGCTGTTATTTTCTTTGCGCATCTTAAAGGCTATCCAATTGTTTAAGTTTTTTATACCGAGCATATACGCCAAGGGCATTTAAATAGCAGATTATAAGGCCTTTACTTCCGTCCAAAATACCACAACGTAAGAGGTAATGGTTCATAAATTTCCAAGCCGGCCGCAATAGCTGTTGGGCTAGGGACCATCTTTTTCCTTTTTGATATTCTTCCTGCGCTTTGAGTTCCCCATAGCGTATCATTTTGCCTTTGTAATCCTCGTAGGTCTTATACGAGTAATGAATGAGCTTATTTTGAAGCGTAGCAGATACACCGTCTACAACTAGGGTTTCGTGAACGATACGGTCTTGTGTAAACGCTACCTTGTCTTTTTTAAATAGTCTATAGTTTTTATCTGTCTGCCAACCACTAAAGTGAAGTACTTTATTTTTGAACATAAAGGTTCTGTAAAAAAAGTAGGCACTCGCCGTAGATTCCTCCGAATTTATGGTACTCAAAATCTCATTTTTCAATGCTTCGGGAATTCTTTCATCAGCATCCAGAAAAAGAACCCAGTTATGGGTAGCCTGTTTTAAGGCAAATGATTTTTGGTCCGTAAAATTTTTAAAAGGTCGTTGAATAAGCCTTACGTGAGGATATTTTTTAATTTTTTCGACGGTGCTGTCCGTGCTATAAGAATCTATAATGATTAACTCATCTACAAAATCCAAAGCGATTATAAAATCATCAATAAATTCTTCCTCGTTATAGGTGATGAGCAAACCCGAAATTTTTACTTTATTTTTCAATATGTGCCGGTAAATAAATTTTAATCAATAGCGAGTGTGATGGGTTTGCGGTAACTCTGCAAAGTCCAAAATTGTAATTTTTTCCGAATTTTAAATTTTCGCAATACACTTAGGGGTTTTGGTTTTAAGTGCGATTTGTCTTTCTGTAAGAAATGTAACACCGCATCTAGGACACGTTGTGAAGATTTTCCGTCCTCATAAGGGTGCGATGCCCGGGCATATTTTTCTATTTCGCTCAAAAGTGAAGAGGGATAGGATAAGGCGTCGTTTATAGCATTTTCCAGTTCTGAAACCGCCGTAATATTGAGGTAGCTGGGTAGTGGCTTATTATTTCGAAACGTAACCACCGGCTTTTTTTGTAAAAGGTATTCAATAATGGCCGATGAGGTATCGCAGATCATTATATCGGACTTTTTAAACAGGGGTATTAAATCTGTAGTGTCGTGATAGCAAAAGTTTTCGTGTTGCATGGTCTTAAATTTTTTAACCACACTCTTAGGCAGTAGGGGGTGCAATACCACGTCAAAGTGCCATTTTCCGGTTTTTGAAAGACGTTGCAATTCCGTGCAGAATTCATCATTCAAAGCCAAGCTATATTTTTTGGTAAATGTAGACGACACAAGAATAACAGGTTTTGTAACAGTCCTTTTTATGGCCTCCAAAGGGAACAGTGCATCCATTTTAGGCCACCCGGTTTCTATCACCTCAAAATGTTTTAATCTCAAACTTTTTGCCTTAAATACGTCCGTAGAAGTAGGGCCTTGAGTGCAATATAGATCAAAGAAATTCCGTATGGTAAATTGGTCTTTGCCTTTTCGTTTATTAGCGGGAAACCCGTGAAACAACTGAACCTTTATACCGGGGATAAAATCGGCCACATAATCTGTTGCTGTTAACACGATATGTGGCGCATAGGCTATGGCCTCTTCAATAGACACTATAGTTTCGTTTCCCTTAAAATAGGTTATGGTGTTTTTATCTTCTACAAACCATTTTACGTGCATCCCCCGAGCTTTTATTTCTTCTTCTAAGGGTTTGCAAATGGGGATGCTATAGGGATAGGTGATGTACAATAAAAATTTTATTTCCATCGATAGTACATGGTTTTTAGAAGTTGACATAGGCTTAGTTCAAAGATAGTCAATTGAACGGTTACTATCTAAAAAGACAAACATCTGTGGGCCATACACCATATCCAATGTAGGTACTTACCTTGGCTCTTACCAAAGCGAACAAAAGAGATCATCGATTTTATAAGGAGCCTAGAAATTGGGCTGCGTGTATAGCGATATCATTTTTTTTTAGATTATTCCCCTGTTTTGATGTCTTTTGCGGATGAGAACAACCGGTAAGGGGTATTCTCATCCGCTTAAAATTATACGGCTACTCCGTATTCCCTTAAGGCATCGTTCAGTGAGGTTTTTAAATCTGTTGAAGGTTTTCGGGTGCCAATAATTAGTGCACAAGGTACCTGATAATCCCCTGCCGGAAACGATTTAGTGTAACTTCCGGGAATAACTACAGACCTTGCGGGCACCAAACCTTTTCGTTCTACGGGTACATCACCGGTAACATCTATGATCTTGGTGGATGCCGTAAGTACCACATTGGCACCTAGTACAGCTTCCTTTTCTACTCGTACCCCTTCTACAACGATACAGCGCGAGCCAATAAATGCACCATCTTCAATAATTACGGGGGCAGCCTGCAAGGGTTCTAACACCCCACCGATACCCACACCCCCACTAAGGTGCACATTTTTTCCAATTTGGGCGCAACTGCCTACAGTGGCCCATGTATCTACCATGGTTCCTTCATCAACATACGCACCAATATTTACATAACTGGGCATTAATATTGTGCCTTTAGCAAGGTAGGCACCGTGACGGGCAACTGCATGAGGCACAATACGCACCCCCTTTGCGGCATAATCCCTTTTTAAAGGTATTTTGTCGTGGTATTCAAAGATACCGACTTCTAAAGTTTCCATTTGCTGAATCGGAAAATAAAGCACCACGCCTTTTTTCACCCATTCGTTAATCTGCCAGCCATTCGATGTAGGCTCTGCACAACGCAACGCTCCTGTGTCCAATAATCGTATGACTTCTCGGATGGCTTCTTGTGTCGCTTTTTCTGCGAGCAGTGTTCTGTTTTCCCACGCTTTTTCTATAGATTGTCTTAAATCGGTCATTGTCTCTTAAATTTTTGCAAATATAACCGCTATCGCTTAAAAACTAGTTCAATTTTACACTTATCACATTTTATCGTTTATTTTTGCAAAAAAAAAAGCAGTGGGTAGAATTCTGGCACTCGATTTTGGAAAAGTTCGCACCGGCATTGCTGTAACCGATGATTTACAGCTTATTGCCTCAGGACTTACTACCGTGGCTACGCCGCAACTACTCTCCTTTTTAAAGAAATATATTTCAGAAGAAAAGGTAGTCGGAATAGTGGTGGGTGAACCCAAACAAATGGACGGTGCGCCTTCGCAAGCAGAGGCACTCATAATTCCTTTTTTGCAAAAATGTAGTGTTTCATTTCCTGACATACCTATCATACGTCAGGATGAGCGATTTACCTCAAAAATGGCCTTTCAGAGTATGATTGAAGGCGGACTAAAAAAAAAACAACGAAGAAACAAAGCATTAGTCGATGAAATTAGTGCAACGCTAATTTTGCAGGCTTATTTAAACAGAAAATAACGGAATGATATTACCCATTGTAGCCTACGGAGACCCTGTTCTACGTAAAGTAAGCAACCTCATTGACGCCGACTATCCCGATTTAAAATCTTTAATTGAAGCGATGTGGGAAACCATGTATAATGCGCATGGCGTTGGCTTGGCAGCGCCTCAAATAGGCAAAGCTATCCGGTTGTTCGTAGTAGATACGACGGCCTTTGGTGACGACGACGAATTAGCTCCGGAGGAACAAAATGCACTAAAAAATTTCAAGAAAGTTTTTATTAATGCCCAAATTTTGGAAGAATCAGGTAAGGAATGGCTCTTTAATGAAGGTTGCTTAAGCATTCCCGATATACGCGAGGATGTGGCGCGAAAGGAAAGGGTAACTATTTCTTATATGGATGCGAACTTTATCCCCTATACGGAAACCTATGATGGCCTTTTAGCAAGGGTTATTCAGCATGAATATGATCATATCCAGGGGATTCTATTTACGGATAAATTATCGACCTTAAAAAAGACCCTTTTAAAAACAAGATTAGCCAATATTTCAAAAGGAAAAATAAAGGTAGATTATCGCATGCGTTTCCCTGACGTTAAAAAAGGACGTTAAAGACGTTTTTTTATTCCCCTAAAAATATCATATTTGCCCAAAAATTGAAGAAAATACATGAGTTTAGATAAAATATTATCCATAGCCGGGAAACCGGGACTTTATAAATTAGTAACGCAGACCCGTACTGGTTTTGTTGCAGCGTCTTTGCTAGACGGCAAAAAGCTAAGTGTCATGGCCAAAAGCAATGTAAGTGTGCTTTCGGAAATTGCCATATATACTTTGGAAGAGGAGATACCATTGCGCCACGTATTTTTACAGATACAAGAAAAGGAAAATGGTGGTAAGACCAGCATAACCCATAAGGCTGATAAACTCGCTTTGGAAGCGTATTTCTTCGAAATATTGCCCAATTACGATGAAGATCGCGTTTATGCCAGTGATATTAAAAAAATTATTCAATGGTATAATTTGCTACACGACAACGGTATTGTAGATTTTACGGAAAACCCAAAGGAGGATGCAGCAGAAAAAACAGATCTAGAGGAAGGGTCGGAAGGTGCAAAATCGGAATCGAAGGAAAAGAAGTCCTAAGCTAATAGTTGTTTTACGGGTGTTCTGTAGAATATAAGGCTATGGGCAGTTTTAATCTGAAGATTCCTCGATCCTTGGGTCGGGCTTTCCTATTTATCGCTCCTTTGGAGCGATCGGAACTGCCTTTTTGCAGTTCCGGGTGAGGTAAAATACAACATTTCGGTTTTTGGCCCAAAGACCAAAATGAAACTGGCGAAACTCGTACTGAGCGCAGTAGAAGTATATCCCCTATGGCTTTCCTGGGGGATAGTCAGTTTCAAGAAATTTTTATGAAGTTCTTTATTTTAGAACATAAGCATACGAATCGATATAGGGCAAGTACGAAAAGGAAACTGTAGTTTTTAACTCATTGTTGGTATTCCGGCAAAAAAACGCCAGTGACACCAATGCATCATGTGCTTGCGAATTAATTGAGGTTCGGGTTCTCCGGGGCATTGCTCCATAAGAGGTACGTGCCACCAAGCTCCTTCATTTTATCCTTCCAAAACGCTTTAGTTGGCATTTCAATTATCTTGCTTTGATCGTTGTTCTTAGCCAAAATCCATGATTTAGAAGAAAGTTCCTCGTCTAACTGAAAAGAGTCCCATCCGGAATATCCTAAAAAGAAACGGATATCTTTTTCTGAGATTAAATTAGTATTGATTAGCGCAATGGTATTTTCAAAATCGCCTCCCCAAAATATACCATCCGATATTTCAATGCTGTTGCCTATTAAGTGAGGTACTTTATGTATAAAATACAAATTATCTTGCTCTACAGGCCCTCCGTTATACACCGGAAAAGGGGCGCAGATTTCCGTAACCAAATCGTTTATTTGGTAGGGTAGCGGTTTGTTAAGAATGAACCCTACAGAGCCTTCCTCATTATGCTCGGCAAGGAGTACAACAGATCGGTTAAACGAAACATCACCGGTTAACGAAGGTTCTGCTATTAAAAGCACTCCTTTTTTTGGTTCTAAATCTACCATAAGAACACATTCTAGCTGACCTAAAATAAGACAAATCTTGTTAATAACAAAAAAAGCATCCATTTAATGGATGCTTTTCATTATTCTGGTTTTTTTTTGAATTAGTTAACCGCTTTTGCCAAATCAGCACCTGCTTTAAATTTAACTACATTCTTAGCTTCTATCTTAATGGTCTTTCCGGTAGATGGGTTTCTACCTTCTCTAGCCTCTCTTTTAGAAACGGACCAAGATCCGAAACCAACTAAAGATACGCGTTCTCCTTTTTTAAGAGATGCTTCTACATTCTCTAAAAATGATTCTAATGCTTTTTTTGCCGCAGCTTTTGTAATACCTGCACTAGCTGCAATGGCATCGATTAATTCTGTTTTGTTCATAGTTTAATACAATTAAATGTTGTTAAATAATTTCAATGTCGAACAAATTTATACGGATTTACGGTGAACACAAGTAAAATAGGGGGAAATCCATGTTTTTGTTGATAACTTAAATGGTTTGTTGATAAAGTAAGAGGATTTTTACTTTTTTTGTTAAGCCTAATGAATCTAGGGGTTTAGCGCACATTGCCCCATTTTTCCCATTTTATACCATTTAGCATTTCTTGAACAGACATTCTTCGTTTTCCCGGCAATTGCAATTCAGTTGGTAGAATAAACCCGTCTTTAACCGCAATTTTTATATTTTTTTTAGTGCCGATCACCTTACCAGATTCGTAATTGTGGGGTGCAATTTCAAATTGGGCATTGTAAATTTTTAGCATAACCGGATCGCTGTCATTGTCTAAAAGTGTCCAAGCTGTTGGGTAAGGACTTAATCCACGAATATGATTATACACAGTTGCTGCCGGTAAGTTCCAATTTATTCTACACGTTTCTTTGTCTAATTTTGGAGCCATTTTAAAAGCATCGGCTCCCTTTTGCGGTTTTGGTGTTACTAATTTTTGTTGAATTTGGAGTACTGTATTCAGTACCACTTGCGCGCCCAATTTCATCAAGGTGTCGTGCAAGGTGCCCGCAGTATCTGCTATGTGTATGGGTGTCGTTTCTTGTAAGAGAATTTCTCCTGTATCGATCTTATCATCGATATAAAAGGTTGTTACTCCGGTTTCTTTCTCCCCGTTTATAATAGCCCAATTGATGGGGGCGGCACCGCGGTAGCTGGGCAATAGGGAGGCATGCAAGTTAAAAGTGCCGTATTTGGGCAAGGACCAAACCGATTTAGGCAACATTCTAAAGGCAACAACAATGAAAAGATTGGCATCGAGGCTTCGTAATTCATCCAGAAAAGTATCACTTTTTAAATTGGTGGGCTGTAAAACCCTTATATCATGGGACAAGGCATATTGTTTTACGGCAGATTGTTGTGGTTTCCTTCCTCTTCCAGCCGGTTTATCGGCAGCAGTTACTACCGCAACTACATCATAATTATGCGCTAACAACATTGCTAATGAAGCTACTGCAAAGTCTGGTGTTCCCATAAAAAGGATACGCATTGGTTCCATATTACCTAATTTCATATTGGTTTTGGGTATTTATTGCGATGTACTCATCTTCTAATAGGTGTTGAACTCCCTTTAAAATCATTGATTCCTTGTAAGGTAATTGTGTTATCATTGCGCGGGAAGACAGTGGTTTTTGTTTCAACAATTTTAAAATATCATGCAACACTAAAGCCAATATGCTCGGATCTGCATTGGTATTTTGCAAGCACACATCGCAAGAGCCGCATGCTGTTTTATGCTCGCCAAAATAGCCTAATAACTGAACACTTCTACATACTTTGTTGTTCTGTACATAGTCTAGCATCCGATTTAAATTCTGTAGTTTCACTTGTTGCTGAACCTTTACTTTATGCGAGAATGAATGAATAGTACGATCGTCTTCTCTGGGGACTAAGAAGGTAATTTCCAAATCGGTATGTGCATCATGTACATCTATAATATGGTCATTTTTCAATTGATGCAGGATTTGAACTAGTTGCGCTTCCGAAATTTGAGTTTTTTTTGCCAAAAGATAGGTGTTTACTTTGGTATCAAAATCAAACACCCCACCATATGTTCGCAGTAACGTTTGCACAATAGTAGCTATATCTTGATGTTTCTCTAAATAGTGAAATAATTCTTGTTTAGACGCTGTAAATTGCAAGCTGGTTCGTTTCGAAAAAGTATCGGATAAGGCAATGACCGAATTTTGATCTAAAATGCGTAATCCGTTGTAGGTGAGAATACTGTT
This sequence comes from Aurantibrevibacter litoralis, assembly GCF_034651555.1. Lineage (NCBI taxonomy): Bacteria > Pseudomonadati > Bacteroidota > Flavobacteriia > Flavobacteriales > Flavobacteriaceae > Aurantibrevibacter > Aurantibrevibacter litoralis. The sequence goes on from NZ_JAYEEQ010000018.1 coordinate 63,892, forward strand.
TAACTTGTAGGTGGCGCAAAATTGATTAAAATTAAGAGCAAAATTGGCAGCTGCCCCTTCTCCGTAAGGGATTTGAAAATAATTATTTAGCTTATTGTACAAGGTTTTTATAAAGGGGATATCGGGCAAAACACTTAAAAATTGTTCTTTAGCCAGTTGCGCATCACTCTTATTACGTATTAAAATGGCTTCCGCAGCTTTCTGATCCCTTCCGGCTCTTCCGGCTTCTTGAAAATAATTCTCCAAACTTTCCGGAATCTGGTAGTGCACTACTAACCGCACATTGGGTTTATCAATACCCATTCCGAAGGCATTTGTGGCCACCATGATCTTTACCCTATCTTCTAACCATTGATTTAATCTTTCATTTTTATCTTTTTTAGACAAGCCCCCATGATAGGCGGTAGCCGTTATTTTTTGTTGCTGCAAGAAATTGGCAAGGGACTCCGTCAGCCTGCGGCTCCGGACGTATACGATACCGCTTTCGTTTAATTGGTGACAAAGTGTTCGTAAGCGCCCCATTTTATCCTCGTCTTGAATGACCTTAAAAGAAATGGTATCTCGTGCAAAAGAATCTTTAACGATAAGCGGTTGCCTAAGACCAAGATGCGTTATAATATCTTGGCTTACTTGTGCTGTTGCCGTTGCGGTAAGCGCAATAATAGGCACATTAGGAGCCAAAGTTCGTAACAGATGGCATTCTAAATAGGCAGGCCTAAAATCGTTTCCCCACAATGAAATACAATGTGCCTCATCTATAGCGATCAGGTTCACGTTCATTTGCTGTATACGTTCTTGTATCATATCTTGTTGTAACCGCTCGGGGGAGAGATACAAAAATTTAAAACCCCCAAAAAGACAATTGTCCAGCAAATCGATGACCTCATCATGAGGTATGCCACCGGTAAGTGCAATGGCTTTTATGCCTTTTTGTTTTAATTGCGATACTTGATTTTGAATTAGGGCAACCAAGGGCGATACTACAATGCAAATACCATCTAGGGTTAAACCCGGTATTTGGTAACATACCGATTTTCCTCTCCCGGTGGGAAGCAATGCCAGCATATCATTACCTTGTAATACGGCATTAATAATCCGTTGCTGAGAGCCTCTAAATTCGGAATAACCCCAATAGGTTTTTAGAATATCGGACGGATTTTTCAACATGTTATTTATTTAGGGCACTGAGAATGAAATTGACCCGCTCATCAACGGAGCTAATAGGCACTTCCTGAACACGATACCCATAGTTGGTATAGGTGCGTTCTAAAAAATCATGAATGCGAATGGCTTCATCAAAATTTTCGTGCCGTTCGTTATCCGCCGTATAAATATCCTTCCAAGGCGGTAATAAAAACACATTGTCATAGCGGTTGTTTTTACACGCATCGACAAAATCGCGGGTATACTTTTGGTGCACCCCATCCATATAGGCCAACACATCGGGTAGGCCGCGATCCAAAAAAACGATATCTGTCAACGCGTTCTCAGCTTCGTAAAATTGTGCTAAACGCCCTTCCAATATACGCTTGCTAAATCGTAGCGGATCGGTTAAAAAGAGTTGTGGAATTCCTTCGGCACGTGCCTCTAGCGTTATGCTTCTAGATATTTCATGCAAGCACAGAAATCCTCTTTCTTCAATTCTTTTAATGACCGATGTTTTTCCCGTACTCGGTCCACCGGTAATCACAACTTTAATAGGATTCAAGATAACATTTTTGCGGTTACAAAGTAATGAAATACCTACTAGACTAAAAAATTGATAATGAAGCCTTATATTTGCATAAACGATTGTCATGGAAACTGAAAAATCCGAGGAATTTTATAAGCGATTGAAAATTCAGTTAGCGGAAAGCAGTACATGGCCTTCTAATTACCTGTACAAGTTTATAGTGCCTTCGGAGGCAGAGAAAATTAAACAAATACAGACGATTTTTGATAACACCGGAGCTGTTATTGAAACAAAAAAGTCTAAAAATGGCACGTATACCAGTATTTCGGTAACGGTAAATTGCAAAGATCCGGATGCTGTGATCCAAAATTATAAGGAGGTTGGTGAAGTAAAAGGTGTAATATCATTGTAAAACGGCATTTTTACCATAATTTTGTCGTTTAATATCCGTTATAGCTTTACTACCTTGTTTTTTAATACAAAAGCCTTAAACATTTCAAATTGAATTTAGTAGAAAACTTAGAGTACAATACTGAGCGCACACAGCTCATTATTCCAGAATACGGGCGCCATTTTCAGAAGATGGTAGATTATGCCGTATCCATTGCAGATGATGAAGAGCGAAATAAAGTAGCCAAATCGATTATTAGCGTGATGGGAAATTTGCAACCCCATTTAAGGGATGTGCCCGATTTTCAGCACAAATTATGGGATCAACTCTTTATCATGTCCGATTTTAAATTGAACGTAGATTCTCCTTATCCCATTACCTCAAAAGAGGTATTGCGACAACGTCCCGAACCGTTAAGCTACCCCCAAAATTTTCCCAAATACCGTTTTTATGGCAACAATATTAAACGAATGATTGATGTTGCCGTGCAGTGGGAGAAGGGTGATATGCGCGAAGGTTTAGAATATGTCATTGCCAATCACATGAAAAAGTGTTACCTGAATTGGAACAAGGATACGGTAGATGATGAAGCAATATTTGCTCATTTATACGAGTTAAGTGATGGGCAGATTGATATGGCCTCAGAGGGCGAAAATCTCACCGAAAGCGGTCAATTCCTTAAAAATAGAGTAGCCAAGACACCAAAGACGACCACTTCTACAGGTAAAAAAAGTCAAGGAACCAATACTAATAACAACCGCGGTAAAAAACGGTTCTAATATTTTCAACGTTAAATGGGGACATTTAAAATTGAAGGCGGACATAAGCTTCACGGAGAAATAACACCGCAAGGAGCTAAAAATGAAGCATTGCAAATCCTTTGTGCTGTACTATTAACCTCCGAAAGTGTTACGATACACAACATACCCGATATTGTAGACGTCAATAAATTGATTTCGCTTTTAGAGGATTTAGGCGTAAAAATTCAAAAGAAAGGAAAAGGGTCTTATGTGTTTAAGGCAGATGAAGTACAGCTAGACTACCTGCAATCCGATCAATTTAAAAATGATGGCAAGGGTTTAAGAGGATCTATTATGATGGTGGGGCCTTTGTTGGCGCGTTTCGGAAAAGGGTATATTCCCAAGCCCGGAGGCGATAAAATTGGTCGCCGGCGATTGGATACTCATTTTGAAGGATTTATTAAGCTTGGCGCAAAATTCCGATACAATAAAGAGGAACATTTCTATGGCGTAGAGGCCAAAAGCCTAAAAGGAACCTATATGCTTTTAGATGAAGCATCGGTAACCGGCACCGCCAATATTGTAATGGCAGCAGTACTTGCCCAAGGCACTACAACTATTTATAATGCAGCCTGCGAGCCATATTTGCAGCAATTGTGCAAGATGTTGAATAGGATGGGCGCCAAAATCTCGGGCATAGGTTCTAATTTGCTTCAAATTGAAGGAGTTACCCAATTACAAGGTACAGAACATACCATGCTACCCGACATGATTGAAATTGGAAGTTGGATCGGCCTTGCGGCAATGACACGGAGCGAACTCACCATAAAAAATGTCAGTTGGGAAAACTTGGGTCAAATCCCTTCCGTATTTAGAAAACTTGGAATTCGCTTAGAACAAAAAGGAGACGATATTTATATTCCGGAGCACAACGAAGGATATGCCATTCAGAACTATATAGATGGCTCTATCCTTACCGTGGCCGATGCTCCTTGGCCGGGTATGACTCCAGATTTATTAAGTATTATTTTGGTGATAGCCACCCAGGCGCGAGGTGAGGTTCTTATTCATCAAAAAATGTTTGAAAGTCGTTTGTTTTTTGTAGATAAATTGATCGATATGGGGGCAAAAATTATCCTTTGCGATCCCCATAGAGCCACTGTAATAGGGCATGACTTTAAATCTACACTAAAGGCTACCACTATGGTTTCGCCAGATATACGAGCGGGCGTATCCTTGTTAATCGCAGCCTTATCTGCAAAAGGAACTTCTACAATACACAATATAGAGCAAATAGATCGCGGCTACGAAAATATCGATACCCGATTACGCGCTATTGGTGCCAAAATAGATCGGTATTAATAGCGAATACTTTTTTTATTGCTATTGATGGTACACATGAAACCTATTTTGGCGTATAATCTTTGAGCCTGAATATGTTTTTTAGGACTTGATTCAAGTTTTTATGCTAGATGCGTTGAAGTGGTACCCTATTGATGTCTATGAGCCATCTGTGGAATAAGCCGTACAACCAAGAATTTATGCATCTTGCCTAGTTTAGGAATCATTTTTTACGGTATTCATGTACCTTTGAAGCACCATAGCATAAGTAGGTTAAGTTCATGGTAAGATTTGGGGAAAAAGGCAGCGGAGACGCTGCCTTTTTAATTGGATTTTATTTCCCCCGATACAAAATGTAACTTCTATTGATTATTAATAAGGTATAAATGTAAGGTGCAAATAAGGTACAAAACTGCACTAAAAGGCCTTTTATGGGGCTAAATAAGTGTTTTTTTATTGAGGGTCTTCCGATAGAGAAATAGAAAACATATTAACCAATATTTCAATGGACGTAATTTTTTTCAACCTGCATTTTCAACGGACTTCCAACCATTTTTTCCGTCGTTCACATTTAAAAATCCTCTCTCAATCGAATCCTTAAAAATAGTAATTGAAGGATCAGCACAACTACACTTGTCTGTATGACCACAATAACATATCCTATCTACAAATTCATCTTGGCCAATTTTCTCAACTTTAACCAGATTTTGAATTTTTATTCCATGGTTATAGATTCTATTGTAAAATAATGTCACTATCAATATTTAATTTTTGATGCAAGGCTTTGGCAACATTCAAAGTAATTTCTCTTTTGCCGTTTAAATAGTCACTTATTCTTGAGGCGCTTGTATCTAAGAGAGTTGCCAAATCCTTTCTTTTAAGCCCCATCTCAAACATACGTAGTTCAATCATTTCCTGTAAGGTAGGTAGCCTAATTGGAAAATGGATTTCCTCGTATTGTTCGATGATATCAGAAACTTCCAAAAACTCTTTTGCTAAAGGATTATCTGCTGACATATTATCATCCACAACATCTATCAACTCTTCTAAGCGAAGATTTGCTTTTACATATGCTTCATGTGTAATTAATTCTCCCATTTCTTTATAACTTATCTATATTCTTTATTTTTTCGTAATCCCGGTGATTGCAAACCCATCGTATCAATACTTTCTTAAACTTAAACCGATCTGGAAATGGATTTCTTCGAATTAGATAATCATAACTTGTATATTAAATTCTAATCTCTCAAAAGTTTTCTAAGCCTTGTCTGATACCCTTGAAGGTAGTTTCTTTTCGTCTTTTCATCCAAGTATGAAAGCTCGATTAAGGATAGTACTTTATCTTGATTTGTCGTTAAACTTCTAAATGCCTTTTCATATTGCCTTTTAGAAATGCCAGCAAGTTCTGCTAGCTGAAAAAACTGCTCTGTAATCTTACCTCTTGATTTGTCTACTGGTAAAAGTCCATCTTCTAATGCAAAATCCCTATCCTCAATATGGATCCTACTGTTTAATAGGTCATAGGCAGGACTCAATTTAAAATCTCCCAAAGCAGTTTCCATTAAAGAGAAATTTTTGAAATGGGCATCACCGTTAGATATTAAATAATTGAAAAGTAGTAGCTTAAATAGTTTGATAGCCTCAATTGGATAGGCTGGAACATACTTTTTTAAAAGTTCAAAAAGGTGTAAATAATTTCCAGAATATTTAAAATCCGTTCCATGGGTTTGTGGTGTTCTTCCGGCTAAAGTAGCAAAGTCTTCAATGGCCCATTTAGTACCATCTTCTTGCACATCAAAACGTTTGGTAATATATGCGGGGTCTCCGTTTTTAAAGAATACGAGGCCGTTCTCTGCAGTTTCGATTGCGAATACTTGGCGTGCCAACTGCATGCTCAAATGTTCGTTGGCCGGCATTTGATCTGTACGAGTTCCCACATTCGGAATTGGTTTTAAAATGTACTGCCCTTGTTCTCCATCATTTATCAAACGTAGTTTGTTCTTTTCCAGTAGTACCGAAAACTTTTCTTGTACACCAGAAATGGATAAACGTAGTTTGTTTTCTTTAAAGAGTTCTTCAGTAACCGCATTGGTAACAGGCGATTCGTAGGGTAGGATAGGGCTTACCTTCCTCCCTTTGAATAAACGATGTAATGCTGTCGTACTATAGGTATTGAGTCCTTTCTTTAAAGTGCCCGGACAGTTGTTTATTTTCATTGGATTCCTCATGCTTTTATTTCCTTAACCTGAATGGCTCCAATCGTATCATATTTTGCTGTGGTCAATAATAGACCGAAATAGTCTTTCGGGTCAATGCGTAACTCAAAACAAATATTTTGTTTGTTTGAGCCCTCAGGAAGCATATTATAAAAAAAAGGGAATAGATGCTCTGAATGATACTCTTGTTGGTTTTTTGGTAATGTAAGGCTGATAGCTGGGGTGTCGTTTGATGCAAACCATTTGTCATGATAACGAAATGTGAAACTTCCATCATCCGATTGGGTCAATTTTCCTGCTTCTTCCTTTTTGTACAAAATGACTGCTTGCCTCATTCTTCAGGTGATGTCGTTTTTACTTGGAAAGTGAGTTCCAAACCTAATGCATTACCCAATTTGTTTAATGTTTCTGCAGTAGGGTTGCCTTTACCACTTTCAAATTGTTTAAGGGTACGCAGACCTACACCTGAAAGGTCTGCCAATGTTTCTTGGGTAACCTGCAGCATTTCTCTTCGCTCCTTTATACTTTGTATTAAACTATTAAAGTGCATTATATGGCTCTTTTGTAGGCTAAATTAAATATTTATCATGAATAAACATAGCGAAAGTGTGTTTTATTGCACTATTTTATCTTTTTCTAATGCAATTAACTCTATTTGATAAAAAAGTGCCTTATAATGCACTATTTAATTCAAATTTTATCTCATGTTAACTATATCTATCAGCTTTTCTTAGCGAAGGTTTGTTTTGACATATTACTTAAAATTAGTCATGTTGGAGATGATATTTATTTTCTAGTTAATGGTTAAAACCCTGCAATTCAATTGCAGCTACTTTAGTTTCTATAAATTTTTACAACATCCCCTCTCAGTCTCCCCGGAGGAGAGAAGTTTCGCTCCTTCGGAGGGATTAAGGGAGGACTTTATAGCCCATGTGCAACAAAGAATTTCATTCTTTTTTAAAAACTATGGATTTTTAATCCATAGTGGTTTATTAGGCAAAAGAAAATAATTCAATTTTAGATCGCATTCAGATGGCCTTGCATGATACAAAGGGCCTTGTCTATTTTTGGAGTATTATGTCAAGTTTTTTGCGCAAAAAACTTGACATTTTATTTTTTTTAATATCTTTGCACTACGATGACTACTGCAAAAAAAATAGCCAATAGAATAGAGGAGCTACCAATGGATAGCACTTTTGGGTATGCAGATTTATCTATTCTTCGCGAAGAATATCTAACAGCTGCAAAAGCCTTGGAACGATTGCAAAAAAAGGGAATTATAAAAAAACTGTCAAAGGGGATTTTTTATAAACCTAAAATTACTGTTTTTGGGGAACTATAGCCAAATGAAGAAGAAATGCTCAAGCCTTATTTATTTGAGGACGGTAAGAGAATAGCATATATTACAGGAACTTCATTGTACAATCAGTTGAACTTGACTACCCAAGTACCAGCAATGTACAAAATAGCAAGTGCCGAAAAGCGTATTTACATCAATAGGGGCAGAATCAAAGCGAAGCCAGTAAAAAGCTACGCACCCGTAACAGAGAAAAATTATAGGATGCTAGGTTTTTTGGATGCTATGAAAGACCTTAATAATATTCCAGATGTCAATAAAAAATCAGCTATTCTTATATTTTTAAGTCGTTTAGGTATAATGACATCCAAAGAATTGAATGAACTTATTAAATATGCACTTTTGTATCCACCTAGGGTAAGGGCTTTGTTAGGTGCATTATTGGAAAAGCTTGATACGACAATCGATATCAAAAGATTGAAAAACTCGCTCAATCCACTTAGCACCTACGATTACAATCTCCGAGATACCGCATTGAAAACCCAACAAAACTGGAATATCCTATGAATCTGCACCAAAACAAAGATTTGTTCGCAGATGCGATAACGGCAACTGCACAGCATATGGACATTCTGGAAGTTTATGTAGAAAAAGACTATTGGATATGTTATGCTCTAAAGCTAATTTTTGAAAGTACCATAAAAGATGAAGCCATATTTAAAGGAGGAACAGCTTTATCCAAATGTTATAAGTACATCGACCGTTTTTCCGAAGATATTGATTTAGTGGTTCTGCTGGATGCGCCGGTCAAATTGAGCCATGTGCGCCGGATGAAAGTGAGCCGTTTAAACTAGTTGCTTAAAATCGATTCA